>JADLEG010000049.1 GCA_020846275.1 Alphaproteobacteria bacterium | reverse complement strand
GAGCTGCGGCTTGTTCTTGTCGCCGCGCCAGTAGGTGCCGCTCAGCTTCATCAGCTTGAACGCCTTGCCGAGCTTGCCGGTGGACGGCAGATGCGGGCCGGTGCACATGTCCAGCCACTTGCCCTGCCGGTAGACCGAGATCGGCTCGCTGGTCTCCAGTTCGTCGACCCATTCGGCCTTGAAGGTCTCGCCGTGGTCGATGAAGTACTGCTTGATCCGCGCGCGGTCCCAGATCTCGCGCGTGATTGCCTCGTCGCGGTCGACGATCTCCTTCATCTTGGCTTCGATTTTCGCGAAATCGTCGATCGAGAACGGCGCCGCCCTGGCGAAGTCATAGTAGAACCCGTCCTCGGTGGCGGGGCCGAAGGTGATCTGCGTGCCGGGGAACAGCTCCTGCACCGCCTCGGCCAGCACATGCGCGGCGTCGTGGCGATAGAGCTCCAGCGCCTCCGGGCTCTTGGGCGTCACGATCGCGATCTTGGCGTCGCGGTCGATCGTGGTGGCGAGATCGACCAGCCTGCCGTCGAGCTTCATCGCCAGCGCGGCCTTGGCCAGCCCCGGCCCGATCGCGCGCGCGACGTCGGCGCCGGTGACCGGCGCGTCGAACTTGCGCTGGCTGCCGTCGGGCAGAGTCACGGTCACGGGACCGCCGGCCGGCGCTTTGGCGCCGGAGGCCGCGGCGACTTGGTTCATGCTCGGTTCGCTCCCTTGGGGAAGGCGCGCCCCCTTTAGCGCAGGACCAGCGCCGCCGCAACCTCCGGCGCCTCGAGGTCGGCCAGGCGATCGCGCCGCAGCACCTTCACCAATCGACCGCGCGGGGCGCAGAGCGCAGGGTCGGATTCGGCCGAGAACAGCACGACCGACGGGCAGTCCGAGGCGGCGATCAAGTGCATCGGGCCGGTGTCGTTGCCGACCGCAGCGGCGGCCCCGCGCGCCAGCACCGCGATGTCGGCGAGCGAGGTCCGCCCGGTCAGGTCGACGCCGCCGGCGCCCTGGACGATCGCCTGGGCCAGGCCCCGCTCGTCCGGCCCGCCCAGCACCACCGGCGTCACCCCCTCGCGATGCAGCGTGGCCGCTAGGGCCGCGAAGCGCTCCGCCGGCCAGCGCTTGGCCGGCCGCTTGGCCGACCCGCCCGGCACCAGCAGCAGGTATCGCCGGGTCAGGTTGAACCGCGCCACGTCGGCGACCAGGAAGGACAGGTCGGCCGCCGGCACGTCGCCGATGCCGGCCATCTGCAACTGCTCGCGCTGGCGGTCGATCGTGTGCAGATAGTCGCGCCGCGGATTGGCGTGGGGATGCGAGCAGCCCCGCGCGATGCCCGACCATTCCGGCCTTGGGCCTGGCCCCATCAGGTGGAACAGCGCCGAGCTGCGGTCGGCGGTCTGCAGGTCGTAGACCCGTCGGTAGCCCTGGCCGCGCAGCCAGCGCCTGAGCGCGAGCCAGGTGCCGGCGCGCCACCACGGCACGCGCGCGCCGGCCACGACCTGGTCGAACAGGCCGCTCGCGCCGGCCAGGTCGACGAAGGGCGCGGTGGTCAAAAGCGTGATGCGATGATCGGCATGGTGCCGGCGGATCGCGGCGAAGGGGCCCAGCGCCTGGACGAAGTCGCCGAGCGCGCCCAGCTTGATGACGAGGATGCGCCCGGGCCGAGGCCCGGCGCTCACGCGGCCGCTCGGGAAGCTGAGCTCACGCCGCGACCTGGCCGCCGGCGGCGGCGATGCCCGGATGGGCCACCGGCATCTCCGCCAGCAGCTCGCGATAGACCTCGAGCGTGCGTGCGCACATCAGCTCGCGCGAGAAGTTGGCGCGCACATGGGCGATGCCGCGCTGCGCGATCGCCTGGCGTTCCTCGGCGCCCATCGCCAGCGCCGCGTCGATCGCCTGGGCGAGCGGCGCGGGATTGCCCGGCTCGATCAGCCAGCCGGTCTCGCCGTCCAGCACGGTCTCCAGCGATCCGCCGTGCCGCGTGGCGACGATCGGCCGGCCCATCGCCTGCGCCTCGACCGCGACGCGGCCGAAGGCCTCGGGGTCGGTGGAGGCCGAGACCACCAGGTCGGCCAGCTTCAGCGCCGCCGGCATGTCGCTGCACTCGTCGATCAGATGCACCACCGTCTCGAGCCCGTGCGCGGCGATGCGCTGCTCCAGCTCGCGGCGATAGGCGCCCCGACCCTGGTCGGACCCGACCAAGAGGCAGCGCAGGTCGCGCTTGCCGCGCAGCGCGATGGCGTCGATCAGCACGGCCTGGCCTTTCCAGCGCGTCAGCCGCCCGGGCAGCATCACCACCGGCACGCCGTCGGCCAGGCGCCATTCCTTGGCCAGCCGCGCCAGGCGCGGGCCGCTGACCTTGGCCGGGTCGAAGCGGTCGAGGTCGATGCCGCGCGGGATGTGGCGCAGCATGCCGGGGCTGGTGTTGTAGTGGCGCACGACGTGGTCGACGATGAACCGCGACGCCGCGATCACGCGGTCGCCGCGCGCCATCACCGAGTTGTACCAGCGCTTGGCCGGGTTGCTGAAATTGTAGGTGCCGTGGAACGTGGTCACGAAGCGCACCCCGGCGCGCCGGGCGGCGTAGAGCGCGCTCCAGGCCGGCGCCCGGCTGCGGCCATGCACGATGTCGACGCCGTGCGCCGCGATCGCCTGGCCCAGGCGCTCGATATTGGCGCGCACCACGAAGGGGTTCTTGCTGTCGAGCGGCAGCGTCAGGTGCGTCACCCCGGCGCGCTCGACCTCGCGCACCATCGGCCCGCCGCTGGAAGCGACCAGGCTGGTCCACCCGGCGGCCGCCACGGCCGCGGCCACGTCGACCGTCCCGCGCTCCGCGCCGCCCGTGACAAGCGCCGGCAGGACCTGTAAGACGACTGGCGGCCGGTCGGCGCGCGCGGCCGGCGCCACGTTGGAGTCCTCGATCCGCTGACTGTGGGGCGTATCGCCGCCCAGGATGTCCATGCCGCCAGACCAGCAATTGCAACAATTTTCGATATTAGCACGCGGCGACCGGCCTTCAATCGCCTACCGCCGCGTGGCGGGAAGCGCGCCCAGCGTCGTGTTCCTGTGCGGCTACCGCTCGGACATGTCGGGCGAGAAGGCCTTGGCGTTGGAGGCATTCTCGGCCGCGCGGGGCTTGGGCTTCCTGCGCTTCGACTATACCGGCCATGGCCAGTCCGGCGGCGACTTCCTCGACGGCTCCATCACCGGCTGGCTCGCCGATTCGCTGGACGCGCTCGACCGGCTGACCGAGGGTCCGCTGGTCCTGGTCGGATCGAGCATGGGCGGCTGGCTGATGCTGCTGGCGGCGCTCGAGCGCAAGTCGCGCGTGGCCGGGCTGGTGGGCATCGCCTCGGCGCCCGACTTCACCGAGGAGCTGATGTGGCCCAACATGGCGCCGCCGGTGCGCGAGGCGCTGATGAAGCTGGGCGTGATCTACCGCCCCTCGGCCTATAGCAGCGAGCCCTACCCCGTCACGCGGCTGCTGATCGAATCCGGCCGCCGGCACCTGCTGCTGGGCGGCGCGATCGACCTCGACTGCCCGGTGCGCCTGCTGCACGGCACCAAGGACCCCGACGTGCCCTGGGAGACCTCGATCCGCCTGGCCGAGCGCCTGGCGAGCACGGATGTCGCGGTCACGCTGATCAAGGACGCCGGCCACCGCCTCAACGAGCCGGACAACATCGCGACCATCCTGCGCGCGGTGGAAGAGGTGGTGGGGAAGCTGTAGTGCCCACGTCCTTCGACAGGCTCAGGACGAGGACTACCGTGTTATACGCCGCTGCCCAGGCCGCCTCATCCTGAGCCTGTCGAAGGACGAGGCGAGAACGCCAGCAGCGCCCGCAGCCCTTCGCGATAGCTGGGGTACGTCAGCCTTACGCCGAGCTCGTTCTTGATGCGGTCGTTGCGCACCCGCTTGCTGTCGGCATAGAAGCTGCGGGCCATGTCGGACATGCTGGCCTGGGCGTCCGCGAACCGCTCGAGCGGCGGCGGCGCGACGCCGAGCAGGCGGCAGGCCTCGTCGATCACCTCGTGCGGCGGCGCCGGGTCGTCGTCGCAAACATTGTAGACCGCGCCCGGATCGGGTCGCGCGATCGAGGCCATCAGCACGGCGGCGATGTCGTCCACATGGATGCGGCTGAACACCTGGCCGGGCTTGTCGATCCGCCGCGCGCGGCCCTCGCGTACCGTGTCGATGGCGCTGCGCCCCGGCCCGTAGATGCCGGCCAGGCGGAAGACATGCACCGGCAGGCCGAGGCCGAGCCAGGCCTGCTCGGCGGCGACGCGCCGCTCGCCGCGCGAGCCGCTCGGCGCGAGCGCGCTCGTCTCGTCGACCCATTGTCCGGCGCGATCGCCATAAACGCCGGTTGTGGACAGGTAGCCCGCCCATCGGATGCCCGAAAGCTGCCGCAAATCCGTTGCATGGTGGTCGATGACGGGATCGCCCGCCGCGTCGGGCGGCACCGAGGCGAGCAGGTGCGTGGCGCCCGCCAGCCGCTCGGCCGGCCTGTCCAACGGGCGGTCGCGGTCGAACAGGAAGGCCTCGATGCCGCGCCGGGCGAGCTCGGCGCGCTTGTCCGCGCCGCGGCAGGTTCCGGCGACGCGCCAGCCCCGGGCCAGCACGCGCTCGGCCAAGGCCAGCGCGCTGTAGCCCAGGCCGAAGCAGAACAGGCGCGGTGCGGTCATGCGTGTGGTCCATGTTCGATCGAGACGGTAGGATGGTTCGATGAAATCCTTGGCGCGCGCAAGGCGAAACAGGGCGGCGCGGCGTGCCGCCCGAAGCGAAGGCACGGCCGTTCGGGCCCGGCCGCTGGTCCGCGCCTGGCGCCGCGGCGGCGTGGTGGTGCGTCCGCTGCCGCTGTTCTTCCGCTTCTTCGTGTCGTCCTGGATGTTCCTTCTGCCCGACTTCGCGATGGCGCAGACCGGCCGCGCCAAGCCGCCCGACGACGCCCAGCGCTACGATGCCTGCATGACGATGACGCGGCGCGACGCCATGGCGGCGTTCGAGCAGGCGCTGAACTGGCAGGACCAGGGCGGCGGCGCGCCCGCCAAGCACTGCGCCGCCGCGGCGCTGGTGTCGATGAAGCAGTTCAAGGAGGGCGCGACGCGGCTGGAGGCGCTGGCCCAGGAGATCAAGCAGCCCGAGATGGAGCCGGTCCGCATCGGCGTGCTGGCCCAGGCGGGCCAGGCCTGGCTGCTGGCGGGCGACACCGGGCGCGCCTACGCCGCCCAGAGCGCGGCCCTGCAACTGGCGCCGCAGGACCCGGAGATCTGGACCGACCGCGGCCAGACGCTCGCCACCGCCAGGAACTACAAGGAGGCGATCGAGGACTTCGACAAGGCGATCGCGATCGATCCCGAGCGCGCCGACGCCTACATGTTCCGCGCCAGCGCGCGCCGCTACATGGAGGATTTCGCCCGCGCCCGCCAGGACATCGACAAGGCCCTGAAGCTGGCGCCGACCGATCCCGACGCGCTGGTCGAGCGCGGCACCATCAAGCGCCTGACCAACGACGATGCCGGCGCGCGCGAGGACTGGATGCAGGTGATCCGCCGCTTCCCCGATTCGGCCGCCTCGGCCGCCGCGCAGGCCAATCTGGAAAAGCTGGACGTGAAGCAGTAGCGGCGCGAGGCAGGCCTCATGGTTCGACAGGCTCACCATGAGGCTTCCCTTTCTTCCTCATCGCGAGCCTGTCGAAGAATCGGCTGACGTCGGCCTCAGAAATCCAGGTCCGCATAGTGCGTGGGCGGCGGCGCGCCGGGGATATGGTCGGCCAGCAGCGGGCGCAGGCTGGGCCTGGACTTCACGCGCACGTACCAGTCCTTGGCGGCCGGATAGTCATCCCAGGCGATGTCGCCCAGGTAGTCGATGCAGCTCACCTGCGCCGCGGCGGCGATGTCGGCCAGCGAGTAGCTGTCGCCGGCCAGCCATTTGCGCCGCTCGGCCAGGTAGCCGATATAGGCCATGTGCGTGCGCAGGTTCTCCTTGCCGGCGCGGATCACCGCGGAATTGGGCTCGCCGCGGCCCAGGACGCGCTTCATCAGCTTCTCGTCGGTCAGGTTGCGCGTGGCCTCGCGCCCCATCTTGCCGTCGAACCAGGCCACCAGCCGTCGCACCTCGGCGCGACCCGGGGCGTCGTCCGGCAGCAGCCGGAACGGCTCGGGATGGGTCTCCTCGATGTACTCGGTGATGGCGACGCTGTCGCACAGCACGCCGCCGTCCTCCTCCACCAGCACGGGCACCAGCCCGGCCGGGTTGAGCGCCAGGAACTCCGGCCGGCGCTCCCACACCTTTTCGGCGCGCAGCTCGAACTCCAGGTGCTTCTCGCGCAGGACGATCCTGACCTTGCGCGAATAGGGCGACAGCGGCAGGTGATAGAGGATTCGCATGGGCGCGGCACTATAGCGAGGTTGGCCGGAATGCCAAGACGGCGTCGATCGGACGGCCCCGTCAGCGCGGCGCTTCGATCCGCAGGATGCCGTACTTGGCGAGCCAGAGAACGCCGCGCCACGCGAATTCGCGCCGCGGCGCCGGCAGGGTCGAAAGCGCCGTCTGCACCGTCGCCCCGCCGTCGCCCGCCACCGCGTCGAGCATGGACGCGAACTCCGCGGCGGTCGGCAAGGCATAGCCGCAATGGGCGGCGAGGCTCGAGCCCAGCATCGCCTTCAACTTGCTCGGCGCGTCGGACGCCAGGGTCAGCCGGTCCTGCGGGGTGATTGGATGGCTGGCGTAGTTCGCGAACATGCGGAACGGGTCCATCATCCAGGGGTTCGTTCCAGGGGCGTCGGGGGCACCGGCCTCAGCCCCGGCGCGGCGCGCCTCGGCCAACCCGGCCCACAGCGACTGGTACTGCGCGATCACGACCCGCCAGTCGAAGACGCCGAGCGCCCGCTCGCGCGCGGCGGCAGCGAAGCGCCGGCGCAAGGCCGGATCGGCGACCAGCCGCTCGACCGCCTGCGCCGCCGCGTCGATGTCCACCGCGATGGCCTGGCTGGCCGCGCCGATGAGGCGGTCATAGCTGTCGATGCCGGCGGCCTGGCGCTGCACCAGCTCCTCGCCGGCGCCGGGCGGCGCCATCCGGGTGGGGATGCGGAACCCGTCGATGCCGTCGCGCACCGTGTCCTTGTACCCGTTCCAGTCGCTGACCACCGAGGGCAGCGCGGCCGCCATCGCCTCGACCGGCGCCAGGCCGAAGGTTTCCTGCACGTTGTCGGACAGCGAGACGAAGAGGTCGCCGGCCGACCAGATGGCGTGCCGCACGTCCTCGGCGCGGCCATCGAGGAAATGCGCCGTGACCGACGGGGCAAAATCGCGCGCGCCGTCGCGGAAGGCGGTTTCGATCGCCGCGTTGGCGAACCAGCCCGCCTGGATCAGGTGGACGCGCCGGCCGGTCGCCCGCGCCGCGCGCTCCAGCGCGACGTACATCGGGAAGGGATTTGCCTTGGCGTGATAGGACAGCCGCCCGACGAACAGCTGGCCGACGAGACGGTGTGGGTCAATCCGCAGATGCTGTAGCTGCGCGGCCCGATCGCGCGCCGACGCCAGAGCGGGCGGGCGATCTGCGGATCCATCCAGAACCCGCAGCCCGGCTCCGCGATCGCGCCCTCGTCGCGCCGATCGATGGCGCGGACCTTTGCCTGCGGACGCTCGGCCTGGACCAGCCGGGCGAAGCTTTCGCCGTGGCTCCGTTCGTCGACGATGCAGTAGTGGCGCTCGACATCGGCATGGCGCGCGAAGGCGCGCACGAAGCCTTCGTTGGCGGCATGCATGCCCATCAGCTTGCCGCCCTCGCCCTGAATCGCGCTGGGATGGAAGCGGAAGGCGGCCTGGGCTCTCGGCATCGCGGCACTATAGGCGGGCGGCCGGCGGGCGGGAAAGATGCTATGCTCGGTTGAAGCGATGCCGCGATCGGCGCGGATGCTCGCGGACGGACGGCACCGGTGGACAACCTTTTCACGCTCGGCATCCTGGTGGTGGGGTTCCTCGGTCTGATCGTTCCGGGCCTGGCGGTATCCGCCTTCGTCTCCGCCGCACGCCGCAAGGCCGAGCTGGAATCGCTGCGCCTGCGCGTCATGAGCCTGGAAACCGCCCTCGCCGGCGGGCCCACCACGCGCCCAGGCCCGGGCCCGGCCGCAGAAACGGGATCGGACGCGGCCGCAAGATCCGCCGCAGTCGCAGCCGCAGTCGAAACCCCGAACCCAGCCGCAGCGGATGCCGCAACCGCGCCGCAAGCGGCGGGTCAGCAAGCGGCCGGCAAGCCGGCGGCAGGGTCAGCCGCGGGCGGCTCGGGGCTGGACCGGTTCGAGCGCCAGGTGACCTCGCGCTGGTTCGTCTGGCTCGGCGCGGCGACGCTGGGCCTTGCGGGGGTGTTCCTGGTCAAGGAGGCGGCCGAGCGGGGCTGGCTGGGTCCGGGCGTGCGGGTCAGCCTGGGCTTCCTGACCGGGCTGGCGCTGGTCGCCGCCGGCGAGTGGGTGCGCCGGCGCTTCCCGTCCTTGGGCGAGCGCGGCCGGGCGGACTACGTTCCGCCGGCCTTGAGCTCGGGCGGGTTCCTGTTCTGCTATGCCAGCCTCTATGCGGCCGGCCAGTTGTTCGGCTTCCTGACCCCGACCCTGACCTTCGCCGGCATGGCCGGGGTTGTGTTCGCCGCCGGCCTGATGGCGATGCTGCACGGCCCGTTCCTGGCCCTGCTGAGCGCCGCCGGCGGGTTCGTCCTGCCGGCGCTGATCGCGACCAAGGAGCCGAACGGCTGGGTGCTGTTCTTCTACCTGGCCGCGGTGGCGTGGGGCTGCCTGGAGATCGCGCGGCGCCGCCCCTGGCCCTGGCTGGGCTGGATCGCGCTGGCGGGCTGCGTCGCCTGGTCGCTGATCTGGATCGACATGCCGCGCTCGATCGCGCCGACCGAACCGCTGGGCGCCTTCTTGGTTGCGCTCGCGATCGGGTTCGTCGGCGGCGCGATCCGGATCGACGCCGCCTCTCCGCCGGCGGACGCGACGGCCCGCCGCGACTGGCGCGATCCCCGGTTGCCGGCGACGATCGGGGGAATCGCGGTCGCGCTGCTGTCCTTCGGCCTGGCGCGCATCGACGACTATGCCGTCACCGGCATCGGCACGCTGGCGGTCGTCGGCGCCGCGCTCGTGTTCCATGCGCGCCGCCACCCCCGGCTGGACGGGCTGGCAATCGTCGCGGCGGCGATGACGGTGGCGGCCCTGGCGTTGTGGCATCTGCCGTCGATCCTGAAATCCTACGCGCCGATCGTGGTCGAGCGCAGCGCCGCCGGGCTGGGCTGGGCGCCGCATCTGCCGCCCGAGGCGACCAGCTTCCTCGGCGCCTGCATCGCCTTCGGCGCGGCCTATGCTATCGCGGCTTTCGTGGCCTTGTGGGGCGCCAGGCGGCCGGCCCTGTGGGCCTGCGTGTCGACCGCGACGCCGCTGCTGCTGCTGATCGCCGCCTATTGGCGGATCGCGCGGTTCGAGATCGACCTCCACTGGGCGGCGGGCGCGCTATGCGCGTCCCTCGCGTTCCTCCTCGCCGCGACGCGCGTGGCGCCCTATCGCGACGCGCCGGGGATGGGCAACGCGCTGGGCATCTATGCCGGCGCCGTGACCGCCGCGATCTCGCTGGCGCTGGCAATGGCGCTGCGCGATGCCTGGCTGTCGGTGGCGCTGGCGCTGGAACTGCCGGCCCTGGCCTGGATCCATCGCCGCCTGCCGCTCGAATCGCTGCGCGTGATCGCCGGCATCGTGGCGGTGATCCTGTGCGGACGCCTGGCGCTCAATCCCGATGTCTTCAACTATGTCCATGCCACGACGATCGCCGACCACTGGCCGATCTATGGCTACGGCATCCCGCTGGTCGCGACCTATCTTGCCTGGCGCGACTTCGCGCGCGAGCCGCCGGACTGGCTGGACGCCTGGCTGCGGGCGCTGTGCTTCGGCTTCGCGGCGCTGCTGGTCGCGTTCGAATTGCGCGCGACGCTGCAGCGCGCGGATGCCGCGACCGGCATGGCCGTGAACCACGAGGTGATGGGCATCATCGGCTGGCTGGCCCTGGCGACGGGGCTGCATGCGCCGGTCGGGCGCGGCGAGCGCCTGGTGCGCTGGGTTCGCCGTTGCCTGCTGGTCTTCGGCGCGATCGCCATCGCCGTGTTCCCGCTGGCGCTGGACAATCCGGTCTGGCGCCATCTTTCGGTCGGCCCCTGGCCGATCGTCAACGCCTTGCTGCTGGCCTATCTCGCCCCCGCCGGCTTGCTGCTGGCCTCGGCCTACTACATGCGCGCGACCGACCGCCGCGGCCTGCTGTTCGCGGCGGCGGGGCTGGGGCTGCTGCTCGGCTTCGCCTGGGTCACGCTGGAGACGCGCCACGCCTTCCGCGGCACGGACCTGGCGTCGGGATCGATGAGCGACGCGGAATCCTACGCCTACTCGGCGATGTGGCTGGTCTATGCCGGCGTGCTGCTGGCGGGGGGCCTGTGGTCGAAGAGCCAGGCGCTGCGCATCGGCTCGCTGGTCGTCGTGATGGCGGCCGTGCTGAAGGTGTTCCTGGCGGACATGGACGCGCTGACCGGGCTGTGGCGCGTTGCGTCCTTCTTCGGCCTGGGCCTGGCGCTGGTGGCGATCGGATTCCTCTACCAGCGGCTGGTGTTCGTGCGGGGGGCGGCTGTCGCCTCCCCGCCATCGGATCGCCGGTCGCCAGCGTAGGACCCTCGGAAACCATCAAGACACCAAGGCACTAAGAAATTTGCGCGCCGACTTCTTCGGCGCAGTTCTCCACCGTGGCATTCGCGGCGTCGTGGCGGCCAGTCTTTCGCTTTCCCTGGTGCCTTGGTGCCTTGGTGGTTCCCTTTAGGCGCCGGCAACGGAGGCATCGATGATCCGCCGCGGGGCCATGCGCCTGCCGGTCAGCCCTGCGTGATCGGTATGTACCCCGGCTGTCCGGCGACGCGCGCGAGCCAGTCGCGCAGCGCCGGATAGGGCTTCAGGTCGAAGCCGCCCTCCTCCGCCACGTGGGTATAGGCGTAGAGCGCGATGTCGGCGATCGAATACCGGCCGCCGGCGAACCACTTGTTCTTGGCGAGATGCTGTTCCATCACGCCCAGCGCGGCGATGCCCTGCGCCCGCTTGCCGGGCATGGCGGCGACGCGCTCGGGCGTCATCTCGACCTTGTGGGTGATCCAGTAGCGGATCGTCGCGACGTTGGGCTCGTGGCTGTACTGCTCGAAGCACATCCAGGAGAGCGCCTGGGCGCGCGCCAACCGGTCTTCCGGCACGAACTTCGTCCCCTCGGCCAGGTACCAGATGATCGCGTTCGATTCCGGCAGGCAGGTGCCGTCGTCGAGCTCGAGCACCGGAATGCGGCCGTTGGCGTTTACCTTGGCCAAATATTCCGGCGTGCGCGTCGCGCCGTGCATGTCGTACTCGATCCGCTTGAACGGGATCCCGAGCTGCGCCAGCAGCAGCCGCGCCTTGTAGCCGTTGCCCGAGGTGAGGTGGTCGTGGAGGATCAGCACGTCACTCTCCCGCCGCCGCCCCGGTTCCACCGCCGGCCGGCGCGTCGGAGAGCGGCTGCGCCAGGCGCGACAGCATCTCCTTCGGCACGACCTGCCAGAACTTGCCCACCTCGCGATCCCAGTCGTTGAGCAGCCGGGCGGCGTAGCGCGAGCCGGTCTCGGCGACATGCTCCTGCACCAGCGCCTTCAGCACGCCCTCCCAGTGCGCCGATTCGATGCGCTGCCAGACCACCGAATCGGGATTGACGCGGATCTTGAACCCATCCTGCGGGTCGTAGACGAAGGCCATGCCGCCCGTCATGCCGGCCGCGAAGTTGGTGCCGATCCGGCCGAGGATCACCGCCACGCCGCCGGTCATGTACTCGCAGCCGTTCGAGCCGCAGCCCTCAACCACCACCTCGGCGCCCGAGTTGCGCACGCCGAAGCGCTCGCCGGCCTGGCCGGCGGCGAACAATTTGCCGGACGTGGCGCCGTAGAGCACGGTGTTGCCGATGATCACGTTGTCCTGGGTCGCCAGGGGGCTCGCCGTCATCGGTCGGACGACGATGGTGCCGCCCGACAGGCCCTTGCCGACATAGTCGTTGGCGTCGCCGAACACCTCGAGCTTCAGGCCCTGCACCGCGAAGGCGCCGAGCGACTGGCCGGCCGAGCCGCGCAGGCGCACGGTGATGTGGCCGGGTTTCAGCCCCGTCATGCCGAACTTGCGCACGATATGCGAGCTGAGGCGGGTGCCGATCGCGCGGTAGGTGTTGCGGATGTTGTAGGCGAGCTGCATCTTCTCGCCGTCTTCGAACAGCGAGCGCGCGTCGGCGATCATGCCGGCGTCGAGCGTGTCGGGCACCTCGTTGCGGCCCTTCAAGGTGCAGTAGCGCGGCTGGTTGCCCGGGTCGGCCTGGGCCAGCAGCGAATTCAGGTCCAGGTCGTCGAGATGCGCGCCGCCGCGGCTGACCTGCGACAACAGGTCGGTGCGGCCGATCACCTCGTTCAAGGACCGCGCGCCGAGCTGCGCCAGGATCTCGCGCGTCTCCTCGGCGATGAAGCTGAATAGGTTCACCACCTTCTCGGGCGTGCCCTCGAACCTGGCGCGCAGCTTCGGATCCTGCGTGCATACGCCCACCGGGCAGGTGTTGGAATGGCACTGCCGCACCAGGATGCAGCCCATCGCCACCAGCGCCGCCGTGCCGACGCCGTATTCCTCGGCGCCCAGGATCGCGGCGATCACCACGTCGCGCCCGGTCTTGATGCCGCCATCCGTGCGCAACCGCACGCGATGGCGCAGGCGGTTGAGCGTGAGCACCTGGTGCACCTCGCTCAAGCCCATCTCCCAGGGGACGCCGGCGTACTTGATGCTGGTCTGCGGGCTGGCCCCGGTGCCGCCGACATGGCCGGAGATCAGGATCACGTCGGCATTGGCCTTGGCGACGCCGGCCGCGATCGTGCCGATGCCCGAGCGCGCGACCAGCTTCACCGTGACCTTGGCGTCGGGATTGATCTGCTTCAGGTCGTAGATGAGCTGGGCCAGGTCCTCGATCGAGTAGATGTCGTGATGTGGCGGCGGCGAGATCAGCATCACGCCGGGCGTCGCGTGGCGCAGCCGCGCGATCTCCACCGTCACCTTGAAGCCGGGCAACTGCCCGCCCTCGCCGGGCTTGGCGCCCTGGGCGATCTTGATCTCGATCTCGCGGCAGTTGTTGAGGTACTCGGCGGTGACGCCGAAGCGTCCCGAGGCGATCTGCTTGATCGCCGAGTTCTCGTTGTCGCCGTTCGACTTGGGCTTGGCCTGCGCCGGGTCCTCGCCGCCCTCGCCCGAGTCGGACTTCGCGCCGATGCGGTTCATGGCGATGCCGAGCGTGGTGTGCGCCTCGCGTCCCAGCGCGCCCAGCGACATGCCCGGCGTGACGAAGCGCTTGCGGATCTCGGTGATCGATTCGACCTCGTCGACCGACACGGCCGCGCGCTTGTAGTCGAAGTCGAGCAGGTCGCGCAGGCTGACCGGCGGCAGGCGCCGGACGCCCTCGCTGTATTTCTTGAACGTGGCGTAGGAATCCTTCGCCACCGCCGACTGCAGCGTGTGGATCAGGCTCGCTTCCCAGGCATGCGTCTCGCCGTTCTTGCGATAGCGGTAGAACCCGCCCACGGGCAGCGCGATCGTGTCCTGGTCGTAGGCGCGCGCGTGCAGCGACAGGACCTTTTCCTGGACGCCGCTGAGCCCGATGCCCGAGATGCGGCTGGTCATGCCGGGGAAGAACTCGCCCACAAGCGAGCGCGACAGGCCGAGCGCCTCGAAATTGTAGCCGCCGCGGTACGAACTGACGATCGCGATGCCCATCTTGGACATGACCTTGAGCAGGCCCTGGTCGACCGCCTCCTTGTAGCGTCGCACGCAGTCCACCAGCGACAGGCCGCCGAACAGGCCGCGGCGATGGCGGTCGGCGATCGCCTCCTGCGCCAGGTAGGCGTTGATCGTGGTGGCGCCCACCCCGATCAGCACCGCGAAGTAGTGCACGTCGAGGCATTCGCCCGACCGAACGTTGAGCGAGGTGAAGGTGCGGAGCTGCTGGCGCACGAGATGGGTGTGCACGCCGCCGGCCGCGAGGATCATCGGGATCGGCGCGCGCTTCGGCCCGATCGCCTTGTCCTGAAGGATGACGTGCGTGCAGCCGCCGCGCACGGCGTCCTCGGCCTCGCGCTGGATGCGCCGGATCGCGTCCCGCAGCGCGTTGGGCCCGCCATCGGCCACGAAGGTGCAGTCGATCTCCACCGCCGTGTCGCCCATGTAGCGGCGCATTGCGTCGAACTCGGCGTTCGACAGCACCGGCGAGTCGAGCTGCAACAGGCGGCACTGCCCCTCCTCCTCGTCCAGGATGTTGCCGAGGTTGCCCAGCCGCGTGCGCAGCGACATCACGCCCTTCTCGCGCAGGCTGTCGATCGGCGGGTTGGTGACCTGGGAAAAATCCTGGCGGAAGAAGTGGTGCAGGCCGCGATACTGGGCGGACAGCACGGCGAGCGGCGAGTCGTCGCCCATCGAGCCGATCGCCTCCTTCGCATCCTCGACCATCGGGTGCAGGATCAGCTCGAGATCCTCGAGCGACCAGCCAACGGCGACCTCGCGCCGGCGCAACTCGTCGCGGTCGAACTCCACGGGCTCGCCCACGCCGGACTTGATCAGCGTGTCGATCGGCGTCGTCAGCCGGTCCCACTCCTTGAACCCGTGCTGGTGGGCCAGCATGTCCTTGAGCTCGCGGTCGTGGTAGAGCTTGCCGCCGATCAGGTCGACCGCGATCATCTCGCCCGGCCCCAGCCGGCCCTTCTCCACCACCTCGGACTCGTTGACCCGCACCATGCCGGTCTCGGAGCCCGCGACCAGGAGCCCGTCCGCGGTGATGGTGTAGCGCATGGGCCTGAGGCCGTTGCGGTCCATGCCGCCCAGCACCCAGCGCCCGCCGAAGGCCGCGATGGCCGCCGGCCCGTCCCACGGCTCCATCACCGAGTTGCACCAGTTGTAGAGAAAGCGGTGCTCGTCGGGGATGGTCTTCTTGCCGGCCCAGGCCTCGGGGATCATCAGCGACTTGACCATCGGCAATTGCCGGCCGGCGCGCAGCATCACCTCGAACACGTTGTCGAGCGCGGCCGAATCCGACCCGCCGGGCTGGATCACCGGCTTGACGTCCTCGACCTGCGGCCCGAACAGCGGATGGGCCATGCGCGTCTCGTGGCTCTTCATCCAGTTGACGTTGCCGCGCAGCGTGTTGATCTCGCCGTTATGCGCCAGCACGCGGAAGGGCTGCGCCAGGCGCCAGGTCGGGAAGGTGTTGGTCGAATAGCGCTGGTGATAGATCGCGAAGTTCGACACGAAGCGCGGATCGAGCAGGTCGGGATAGAACGCGGTGAGCTGCTCGGCCAGGAACATGCCCTTGTAGATGATCGACCGGCAGGACAGCGAGCAGATGTAGAAGTCGTTGATCGACTCGGCCCACACCTTCTTCTCGATGCGCCGGCGGATGATGTAGAGGTCGAGGTCGAACTGCGGATTGTCCACGCCGCGGTTGTTCGCGATCATGATCTGCTCGATCTCGGGCCGCGTGGCGTTGGCCTTCTCGCCGATGATGTCGACGTTCACCGGCACCTGGCGCCAGCCGTAGATCAGGTGGCCGTAGGCCAGGATCTCGCTCTCGACGATGGCGCGGCAGCGCTCCTGCGCGGCGAAGTCGGTGCGGGGCAGGAACACCACGCCCACGGCAAGCCGCCCCGAGGCGGGGGTGCGGCCGGTGCGCGCGATGTGCTCCTTGAAGAAATCCTGCGGCACCTGCACATGGATGCCGGCGCCGTCGCCGGTCTTGCCGTCGGCGTCCACCGCGCCGCGGTGCCACACCGATTTCAGCGCGCCGATCGCGCCTTCCACGACCGACCGGCGCGGCTGGCCGTCGATCGCGGCGACGAAACCGACGCCGCAGGCATCGTGCTCGTCGGCGGGGTCGTACGCGCCGGCTTTCTCCAGACGCGCCGCGTTGGCGCGGAACTCGTCGACGAAGCGCTGGCCTTGGCTTTTCGTTTCCTGCGTCATGACATTGCCCTTCACGTCAAATCGGCGCCTTGAGGCCGCGTTCGCGCAGTTCGGGTTCGATTCGGCGCAGCAATTCGCGGCTCAGTTCCTGACCCCACCGCGCGCCGAAGACCATCGACTGCTTGCCAATTTCGCCCTGTTTGTCGGCGAATTTGCGCCCCAGCGGCGTCGAGAACATCAGCGTCAGCTCGCGCAGCTCGTCGGCTGAGTAGTTAAAGGCATAGATCCGGGCGATGCCATCGAGATGATCGGACATACGCTCGCGAAAGATCGGAATGAAGTGCTTGTCGATAATCTCGCCCGCAACCTTGCCTTCGCCGGGATTGGCCTTGGTAACCAGGGCAACCATGACCGCGACGATATTGGGCATGAGCTGTTCCAGCGTCGCTTCGACGCGCATCGCCGTCACGAATTGATGCGCGGCGTCCAGAGTCTTTTCGTCGATTTCCGCATTGGCCCGACCGGGTGACAGCGCAATCAGCGCGGCTAGCCCTGCCGCGGAAAGGAAGCAAAGAACGCCTGCGCGCATGGATCCTCCTACTCCGCCGCCTGGGCCACGGCCGGTTCCGCGCCGGGCGATTTGGCGCGCATGTAGCGGTGCATCGCCTCGGCCGCGTCGCGCCCGTCGCGCACCGCCCAGACGACCAGCGAGGCGCCGCGCACGATGTCGCCGGCCGCGAACACGCCGGGCAGGTTGGTCATTTGCGTGCGATGGTCGACGCCAAGCGTGCCCCAGCGCGTGACCTTGAGCTCGGGCGCCTTGAACATCACCGGCAGGTCGTCCGGGTCGAAGCCCAGCGCCTTGATCACCAGGTCGGCGTCGACATTGAAGTGCGAACCTTCGATCGTCTGCGGCTGCTGGCGGCCGGTCGCATCGGGCACGCCCAGATGGATGCGGCTGGCGCGCACGGCGCGGACTTCCCGTTCGCCCAGGAACGCCTCGGGCGCGGACAGCCAGACGAATTCGACGCCTTCCTCCTCGGCATGCTTCACCTCGCGCTGCGAGCCCGGCATGTTGGCGCGGTCGCGGCGGTAGAGGCACTTGACCGACAGGGCGCCCTGGCGCACCGCGGTGCGCACGCAGTCCATCGCGGTATCGCCGCCGCCGATCACGACGACGCGCCTGCCGGCGGCGTCGAGCGCGCCGGAATCGAACTCCGGCACCGCGTCGCCCAGGCCCTTGCGGTTGCTGGCGACCAGGTAGCGCATCGCCGGCACGATGTTGCCGAGGCCCGAGCCCGGAGCCTGGATGTCGCGCGCCTTGTAGACGCCGGTCGCGATCAGCACCGCGTCGTGGCGCTGGCGCAGCTCCTCCAGCGTCGCGTCGCGGCCCAGCTCGAAATTCTGCCGGAAGGTCACGCCGCCATCGACGAGCAGGCGCGTGCGACGCTGGACGATCGCCTTCTCCAGCTTGAAGTTGGGGATGCCGTAGATCAGCAAACCGCCGGCGCGGTCGTAGCGGTCGTAGACCGTGATCTTGTAGCCGCGGCGGCGAAGCTGCTCGGCCGCGGCCAGGCCGGCGGGACCGGCGCCGACGATGCCGACGGACTGGTCGAGCTCGCGCGTCGGCCGCGGCGGCTTGACCCAGCCGCGCTCGAACGCCGTGTCGGTGATGTAGCGCTCGACCGATCCGATCGTGACCGATTCGAAGCCCTTTTCGATGACGCAGTTGCCCTCGCACAGCCGGTCCTGCGGGCAGATGCGGCCGCATATCTCCGGCATGTTGTTGGTGGCGGAGGAAACCTCGTAGGCCTCCTCCAGCCGACCCTCGGCGGTCAGCTTCAGCCAGTCGGGGATGTTGTTCTGCAACGGGCAATGCACCTGGCAGAACGGCACGCCGCATTGCGAGCAGCGCCCGGCCTGCTCGGCGGCGCGCGCCGGCTCGAACTCGGCATAGATCTCCTGGAAGTCGCGCCGGCGCTCGGCGGCCAGGCGCTTGTCGGGCATGCGCTGCCCAAGCCCGACGAATTTCAGCATGTTGTTCGGCATCGACCTTCCCTGGACCCCGCCCCGGCGATTGGTTAACCGCGCGAAGGATCGAGTCGCCCTTCCTGACGCAGTTCCGCCTCGCCGAGGCGTACGGCGCCCATTCCCCAGCTGACCCTACAGTCCAAGTTGCTGCGCTGCGAGCAGAAAATTGTATTTAGGTCACAGAACCTGTCTTGGTTATTTTAGTGGCAGATCAAATTCGGCGGGATAAAGGCGAGCGCGCCATGCCTCGCAAGCCAATGGTACAATACCTGTACTAATTTCCCACCGCGGGAAATTCCCGTAATTTCCGTGGCTTGTGGCGCTATGCAATTTCAGCTAGCCCGGCGGGAACCGCCGGCGTCAGGCAGCCTGCACCGGCCGGCCTTTCTTGCTCGCCCGGCGGAATCGGGCGAGATAGCCGGGCACGATGGCCTCGGCTGGCGTCGGCGCGATGCCGAGCTCGGCCAGTCCGGGCGCCTTGCCGTAGCAGACGTTGTCGGCGCCGAGCAGCTTCACCTGGTCGCGGGTGAGCGGCGGCACCGGCAGGAGCTCGAGCAGCCTGGCCTGGAGGTCGACCAACGCGGGCGGCAGCCAGGCCACCAGCCGTCGCCGTCCGGTCCATGCCAGCACCAGGTCCATGATCTCGGCCATGGTGTAGGTGCGCGGCCCGCCGAGCTCGTAGGTCTTCCCGGCCGTCGCCGGGTCGTCGAGCAGCTTGACGATCGCATCGGCCACGTCGCCGACATAGACCGGCTGGAAGCTGGGCCCGTTGGGCGGCCTTCCGACGATCGGCAGGACCGGCGAGAACATCGCCATCAAGGCGAAGCGATTGAAAAAATCGTCCTCCGGCCCGAACACCACGCTGGGCCGCACGATGGTGGCGCCGGGAAAGGCGGCGCTGACGGCCTGCTCGCCCAGGGCCTTGGTGCGCGCATACCCCGACGGCGACTGCGGGTTCGCCCCCAGCGCCGACATCTGGACCAGGCGCTTCGCGCCCGCTGCCCGCGCCGCCGCGGCCACGCGCTGCGCGCCCTCGTGATGCACGGCGGCGAAACTCTGCTTGCCGCGCGAATAGAGGATGCCGACCAGGTTCACCACCGCATCGGCCCCCGCGACGGCGGCGGCGACCGAGCGGTCGTCGCGCAGGTTGGCCTGGACCGGCGTGATCTGGCCCACGTCGCCCATCGGCTTCAGGAACAGCGCCGACTGGGGGTGCCGGACGGCGACGCGCACCCGGTCCTGCTGGCGGGCCAGTCGTCGGATCAGATGCCGCCCGATGAAGCCCGACCCGCCGAATACCGTGATCAACCGTCCAGCCATGACCGCCCGCCTTTAAGCCCCGATGCCGATTTCTTATCCCGCCGCATGTTTTTGTCCAGCGTGCCTATGCGGCGCTCTGCACCTCGGCCCGCACCTTGTCCCCACGCTCGAGCTCGACCCTGCGCAGGTCGTGGGCCTGCTGCATCGCAAGCCAGATACGTGCGCCCGTGCCAAGGGCGGTTCCAATCCGCAGCGCCGTTTCCGGCGTGATCGTCCGCTTGCCGGCGACAATTTCCTGCACGCGCTGCGGCGGCACGCGCAGCTTGAGCGCGAAAGCGGCGGCACTCAGTCCGCGGGCGGCGAGTTCCTCCTTGAGAATCACGCCGGGATGAACTTCGTGAAATCTCTTCGTCTCGGTCACGCGTCACCTCAATGGTAATCGACGATCTCGACGTCATGGGCGTCGCCGTCTCTGAACGTGAAGACGAGCCGCCACGACCCATTGATCGTCATCGCCCAGCGCCCCTTGCGATCGCCTTTCAACTTGTGCAGGCGGATCGATGCGAGCGGGGGGATTTCGTCCATCGACCGAACGGCGTCGAGCAATTGCAGTCGCGCCAGCGCCCGCTCCTCGTCCAAGCCGGGAAAGCGGCCCTTGCCTTCCTCGGCAAACCGCCGGGTGGCCCCATCTTTCCCGCTTCGGATCATGGACAGGCATGCCATGTACCGCATGCCATGTCAAACATGTCATCGGCGGAATTGGCGCGGCGCGCCGCGCAATCACTAATCCATTTGACTTCCGCCCGTCCCTGGCCAAAATGCGCCCCGCTTAGCCCAGGTGGCGGAACTGGCAGACGCGCAGGTTTCAGGTACCTGTGGCCGAAAGGTCGTGGAAGTTCGAGTCTTCTCCTGGGCACCAAAGCAACGCCTT
>JADLEG010000048.1 GCA_020846275.1 Alphaproteobacteria bacterium | reverse complement strand
GGCGAGGCGAGCCTCACCGTAGTTGTCGTTGGCAACTATCAGTTTTAGCCCGATAACGGCGGTACCATGCCGGGCGAAAGTTCCATCTTTACCACGCGCGTCGATCCTGTTTCGCCCCCTCGAGGCCCCGCCGGCGGGAGTTGCCATTTCCTGGCCCGCCGGACGGGGAATTGGTGGAGGCGCCGGGTACTGCCCCCGGGTCCGCAACGCTTATTCCACGGTCCGTTTATCGCCATAGTCGGTTGCCCGACCTGGGTAATATAGGCTGCCCGCAGGTCCGGTGAAAGGGGGGCCGGGGACGAGCTAGGGGCGGGCCGCCGAGCGGCTGGATGGGGGTCCTGCCGGGTTGGCTTTCGCCGGCCGGGTCCGATAGATTGCCGGCGCTCGGCGATCCTCTCGAACCTCCAACCGTGAAGCACCTCAGGCGAACCGCAATTCGATGGCATTGACCCCGGAACAGGCCGCCGAGATCGACCGGCTGCGCACCGAGACCCATGCGACGCTGCGGCCGACCGTGCCGGCGCTGGAGGACCTGCTGTTCCACCCGCTGCCGGCGCTCGACCACGGCTTCGTGCGGGTGGTCGACTACATGGGCGACGACGGCGCCATCGTCCAGGCCGCGCGCGTCTCCTATGGCCGCGGCACCAAGCGGGTCAGCGAGGACCGCGGGCTGATCAATTACCTGATCCGGCACCGGCACACGACGCCGTTCGAGATGTGCGAGATCAAGTTTCATGTGAAACTTCCGATCTTCGTGGCGCGGCAGTGGATCCGCCACCGCACCGCCAACGTGAACGAATATTCCGCGCGCTACTCGATCCTGGACAACGAGTTCTACCTGCCGGCGCCCGAGCACCTGGCGGCGCAGTCCGACACCAACCGCCAGGGCCGCGGCGCGGTGCTCGAGGGCGACGAGGCCCAGCGCGTGCTCGACCTGCTGCGCGAGGACGCGACGCGCAACTACGGCCACTACCTCGAGATGCTGAACGAGGGCGCGGAGGGCAAGCCGGCCGACCCGGCGCGGTCGGGCCTGGCGCGCGAGCTGGCGCGCATGAACCTGACGCTCAACCTCTATACCCAATGGTACTGGAAGATCGACCTGCACAACCTGATGCATTTCGTCTCGCTGCGCGCCGACGCGCATGCCCAGTACGAGATTCGCGCCTATGCCGATGTCCTCCTGCACGTGCTCGAACGCTGGGTCCCGATCACCGCATCGGCCTGTCGCGAGCACATCGTCGGCGGCACCCGGCTTTCCGCCACCGGCTTGAAGGTCGTGCGCCGATTGATCAAGGGCGAGAGGGTGTCGCAGGCCGACAGCGGGCTGCAGCCCCGCGAATGGCGCGAGCTGGCGGCGCTGCTGGGCATCGACCCGGCGTGAAGCCGCCGCGCCACGATCCCTGGCGCGTGCTGGAGACGCGCGAGCTGTTCAGCGCGCCGCCGTGGATCAAGGTGCAGTCCCAGCGCGTCGGCCTGCCGGACGGGCGCCAGGTCGACGATTTCTACCGTGTGACCTTCCCGGACTACGCGCTGGTCTTCGCCGAGCAGGAGGACGGCCGCGTGCTGGTGCTGCGCCAGTACAAGCACGGCGTCGGCGCGGTCAGCCTGACGTTTCCCGCCGGCACGTTCAACGACCCGTCCGAGGATCCGCTCGCCTGCGCCAAGCGCGAGCTGATGGAGGAAACCGGGTACCAAGCCGCGTCCTGGCGTTCGCTCGGGCGTTTCGTCTCCCACGCCAACGCGTTCGGCAACGCGGCGCATTTCTTCCATGCCACGGGCTGCCGCAAGACGGCCGAGGCCAATTCGGGCGACCTGGAGGAGATGGAGCTCTTGCTGATGACCCGCGCCGAGCTTTTCGCGGCGGCGCGCGAGGGCGCCTTCAAGCTCGTCAGCCAGCTCGCGATCCTGGGCCTGGTGACGCACCCGGAACTGGGGAAGACGGTGGGGAAGAAGGTTTAGCGGGGCTGCTTCTTGCCGTCGTTGACGAGGTCAGTGACCGTAAGTCTGATAATTTCGGCTGAATCGACCGCCTCGTGCAGATATTTCTTCCGTAAGGCCGCTTCAATCAGTTTGAAGTGCCGCTCAAAGACTTCAATGCGATCCTGCATCGCGGCCAAGCGGTTTCGAATCGGGTCGACCGCTCTACCGGAAAGGCGTGTCAGCGCCAGTCCTTCAATGACACAGACGATCCGATCACGGCCGGACACCGCATCCACTTTCAGCGTGTCGCTAGCTGGATGATAGCTGGGCTTTATAGAGGTCAGGTCGATTGTCAGGCCTGGAACGTCGCTCCGGGGCCGTCCAAGGGCCTTCAACGTCGCATCGCGTACCTTTCTATCAATCATGCCAAGCCCTTCCAGCATGAGGTTATGCCACTTCATGCCCCTGCCTCGCGCTTCGCCCCAAGCTTCGAGAAGCTCGTGCGGCCGAGCAGTGACAAGCACAGACAACAGAGACTGAGCTTGTTCGAGGTCTTTATTGGCTTTCCCGCTCGTCGCGGCTCGTCGACGCGCGACAATCAGTTTATGCAGTGCGTATCGCTCGGGCGCCGGAACATTGACCAAGATACCTGGTCCGTGCAGCACGACGGCAGGTTGAGGATCGCGGATAAGATAGTCGAGGAAGCGAAGCTGCAGCGCATAAGAGTCGAGCGCCGGCAGGTGCACGAGAGCGTCACTGTCTGGTCCTCTATTCGGTGTCAGAAACTCGACGCGAATGTCTCCCTGGCCCGTCTTGTACGACCAAACCCCTTCGGCGCCAGGTTTTGGCGGAACAGCACGAAATGTTGGATCGGCAGCGCGAAGCGTATCGAGCATGCCGGAAACGGCATCCTTCACAGCGACGGAGACATTTCGATCTTGCGCGATATCGACATCTAGCGTCTCCATCGCGCCTCGGGGCAAGCGCACGCCCAAACTCGCGCTATAAGTCTGGTACGCCACGGTTCCCACCAACACGGCGCGCAGCCGAAATACGCCGGCGGTCGCCATGGCAGCAAGAGCGTTGCCGACGGCCGGAAGAGGGCGCGGCAAGCTTGCCGATCTCACTAAAGTCGAGACGAGGCTTCGCCGTTCGCGCTCGCTGCTCCGGCTCTGTCGATGTTGGAAAATTCGTTCAAGAAGCTCGGCGTTCTCGGGGCCGGCGTAGCGCTGCTTCTTCGTTCCAGCCTCTTGGAAATACCAATAGCGCCGGCCACGGATGTCCTTCGGGATGAAGGCGCCGTCTTCCGAAAATGCCGCGTCGAAATCGGCTGCTACGCAGCGGTCTAGCAGTTCCGCATAGACCGTCTGCTGCATCAAGGGAACGCCGCGCGACATCGGCACTGCACCGTATTATACGCCAACCGCAGGAAGCGTATAACACGAGACGGCTTTATACGCAACCCGCTGCCGGCGTATAACGCTCGGCCTATTGCATCACGATCTTCGGCGCCTCGCGCCGGCCGCCGGCCTGGCTGTGCTCGATCTTGGCCCACACCTTGTCGGCGATCGCGCGGTAGATCTTCGCGAACTCGCTCTCGGGCTTCGAGACCACGATCGGGCGGCCGCCGTCCGAGGTCTCGCGGATGTCGATGTGCAGCGGCACTTCGCCCAGGAAGTCGACGCCCAGCTTCTGGGCCTCGGCCCGGGCGCCGCCGTGGCTGAAGATGTCGGACCGCCCGCCGCAATGCGGGCACAGGAAGTAGCTCATGTTCTCGACGATGCCGAACACCGGCACGTCGACCTTGCGGAACATGTTGAGGCCCTTGCGCGCGTCGAGGAGTGCTATGTCCTGCGGGGTCGAGACGATCACCGCGCCCGTGAGCGGCACCTGCTGCGCCATGGTGAGCTGCGCGTCGCCCGTGCCCGGCGGCATGTCGACCACCAGCACGTCGAGCTCGCCCCATTCCACGTCGCGCAGCATCTGCTGCAGGGCGGTCATCACCATCGGGCCGCGCCAGATCATCGGCGTGTCCTCGGGCACCAGGAAGCCCATCGACATGCACTTGACGCCGTAGTTCACCAGCGGCTGCAGCACCTTGCCGTCATGCGAGACCGGGCGGCCCGAAATCCCCATCATGCGGGGCTGCGAAGGGCCGTAGATATCCGCATCCAGCATGCCGACGCGCTTGCCCGACGCGGCGAGGCCGAGGGCGAGGTTGACCGCGGTGGTCGACTTGCCGACGCCGCCCTTGCCGCTGGCCACAGCGACAATCGCGCGCACCCCCGGCACCAGCGCCTTCTGGCCGCCAGCGGCTTGCGCGGGCGCATGGCCGTGACCGTGGTTGGGCCCATGGCTATGGGCGGGTCCCTTCGCCGCTCCCGCCGCGCCGCCGGCGCTGTGCGCGGTCAGCACCGCGGTCACCGACAGCACGTCCGGCAGTTTCTCGACGGCCTTCTCCGCGGCGCGGCGCAGCGGCTCCATCTGCGGGCCGCGCTTGGGATCGACCTCGATCGAGAAGCCGACATGCCCGTCCTTCACGACCAGCCCCGCCACCATGCCCAGCGCGACGATGTCCTGGCCGCGATCGGGGTCCTTAACCGCCTTCAATGCCTCCAAGATTTGGGCCTGGCTGGGCGCAGACATGCTTGACAACTCCGGTCGCCTGCCAATATGCCCCGCAGGCGCAAAAAGGGGCGCCGCCACGGCGCGTGGCGGCGCTTTCATGCTAGGTTGGTTGCTGATATAGGCGTGGCGTACAGGGAATGCAAAGCCCGGCCCGACCGGGCCGTTCCGCCGCAAGTGCGGTCTAGAGCGAACGGCTGGCGGACCATCTGGACAACAAGCAAGAGAGGCTTCACGGATGCCTTGGCAGAATCAGGGCGGGGGCGGCGGCCCCTGGGGTAGCGGCGGCGGCGGCGGGGGCAGCCCGTGGGGCCGCGGCGGTGGCGGCGGCGGCATGCAGCCGCCCGATCTCGAGGACCTGATCCGCCGGGGCCAGGACCGCTTCAAGAAGATGATGCCCGGCGGCACCGCGTCGCCGCGCGCCATTTCGCTGATCGTGCTGGTCGCGATCCTGGTGTGGGGCATGACCGGCTTCTACCGCGTCAACCCGGACGAGCAGGGCGTGGCGATGACCTTCGGCAAATGGGTCGAGACCACGCAACCGGGCCTGCGCTGGAACTGGCCCGCGCCGATCGGCAGCATCGAGCGGCCGAAGGTGACCCGCCAGAACCGCGTCGAGGTCGGCTTCACGACCAACGCCCCGCAGAGCCGCGCCGGCGGCAAGCGCGACGTGGCGTCGGAAAGCCTGATGCTGACCGGCGACGAGAACATCATCGACATCCAGTTCGTCGTGTTCTGGGTCATCAAGGACGCCGGCCAGTACCTGTTCAACATCCGCAACCCCGATTCGACGGTGAAGAGCGCCGCCGAGGCGGCGATGCGCGAGATCGTCGGCAAGAACAACTTCGAGTTCGCGCGTACCCAGGGCCGCGGCCGCATCCAGGAGGATTCCAAGAAGCTGATCCAGCACATCCTGGACACCTACGGTTCCGGCGTCCTGGTGACCCAGGTCGAAATCCAGAAGGTCGACCCGCCCGCCAAGGTGATCGACGCCTTCCGCGACGTGCAGGCGGCCCGCGCCGACAAGGAGCGCGCGGTCAACGAGGCGCAGGCGTATTTCAACGAGCAGACGCAGCGCGCCGAGGGCGAGGCCGAACGCGTGGTGCGCGAGGCCGAGGGCATCAAGGAGGCGCGCATCGCCGAATCGACCGGCGCGTCGCAGCGCTTCCTGTCGGTCTACGAGCAGTACAAGGGCGCCAAGGACATCACCATGCGCCGGATGTACCTCGAGACCATGGAGGACATCCTTGCCGGCATGGACAAGGTGATCGTGGACCCCAGCGGCTCGGGCGCCGGCGTCATCCCGTACCTTCCCCTGCAGGAGCTGACGACCAAGCGCCGTCCCGGCCAGGGAGGCGCGCAATGAACCGGTCGATCCTGGTCATCGTCGGCATCGCGCTGGCGGTCCTGGCGGTCATCGCCGGCGGATCGCTGTTCACCGTGCAGGAGGGCCGACAGGCCCTGGTGCTGCGCCTGGGCGATCCCATCCGCGTCGTCACCGATCCGGGGCTCAAGGCGAAGTGGCCGGCGGCCGACAACGTGGTCTATTTCGAGAAGCGCGTGCTGGACTTCGACGCCGAGCGCGCCGAGATGGCGACGGCCGACCAGAAGCAGGTCGAGGTCGACGCCTTCGCCCGCTACCGCATCGTCGACCCGCTGAGGTTCTACCAGACCGGCAACAGCAACGAACGGGTGCTCAACCAGCGCCTGGCCTCGATCATCGGCACCAACCTGCGCACGTCGATCGCCGAGGTGCCGCTGGCCCAGGTGCTGACCGAGGAGCGCGCGCGGCTGATGCAACGCATCGCCGAGAACGTGAACGTCGAGGCCAAGACCTTCGGCATTACCGTGATCGACGTGCGCATCAAGCGCGTTGACCTGCCTGACGAGAACAGCGAGGCGATCTTCCGCCGCATGCAGAGCCAGCGCGAACAGGAAGCGCGGCGCATCCGCGCGGAGGGCGGCAAGGATGCCGTCGGCATCCGCGCCGACGCCGACAAGCGCGTGCGCGTGATCGTCGCAGAGGCGCAGAAGCGCTCGCAGATCCTGCGCGGCGAGGGCGAGTCCGAGGCGACCCGGATCTACAACGACGCCTACCTGAAGGATCCGGCGTTCTTCGATTTCTTCCGCTCGCTGCAGGCGATGAGCAAGGGTCTCGGTGGCGATTCGACCCGGTATGTCGGGCCGCCGGACGGCGACTTCTTCCGCTATTTCGGCTCGATGAGCGGGGCGCAGGGCAAGGCGCCGCCGGCGCCCTGACGGCTCGCGCCGAGGGCTTTTGCCTTGGGGCGGCCGAAATCGATATATACTTTGACGCAACCGTGATTGGCCTATGATACGGGGGTCGCGGTACCCCGGGGGGAGGCGCGGCGCTGGATTTTCAGCGGCCCTGGCCGCTTGTCGTAAAGGTTTGATCCGATGCGAAAATTCGTTCGCCCGTTGGTCTTCGGCGCAGTTGCCGTCGCGGTGCTGCAGCTGGCGCCGGTGCCGCTTGGCCACGCCCAGGCCCGCACCGCGCCGGAAAGCTTCGCCGATCTGGCGGCCCAGCTGCTGCCTTCCGTCGTCAATATATCGACGACGCAGGTGGCCAAGGCCAAGCCCGGGCGCAGCCAAGGACAGGGGCAGGGACAGGACACGCCCCAGGTGCCGCCGGGATCGCCGTTCGAGGAGTTCTTCAAGGACTTCTTCGACCGCAATCCGCAGGAAAACCGCCCGAAGCGCAATACGTCGCTGGGCTCGGGCTTCATCATCGATGCCGGCGGGCTTGTGGTCACCAACAACCACGTGATCGCCGAGGCGGACGAGATCACCGTCACGCTGCACGACGACACCAGCCTCAAGGCCGAGATCGTCGGGCGCGACGCCAAGACCGACCTGGCGGTGCTGAAGGTCAAGACCGACAAGAAGCTGCCGGCGGTCAAGTTCGGCAATTCCGACATCACCCGCGTCGGCGACTGGGTGCTGGCGATCGGCAATCCGTTCGGGCTCGGCGGAACCGTCACGGCCGGAATCGTCTCGGCCCGCGCGCGCGACATCAACTCCGGCCCCTATGACGACTTTCTGCAGACCGACGCCTCGATCAACCGCGGCAATTCCGGCGGCCCGATGTTCAACCTGGCGGGCGAGGTGATCGGCATCAACACGGCGATCTTCTCGCCCACCGGCGGCAGCGTCGGCATCGGCTTCGCCATTCCCGCCGCGCTCGCCAAGCCGGTGGTCGACCAATTGCGCCAGTTCGGCAAGACGCGGCGCGGCTGGCTGGGCGTGCGCATCCAGCAGGTGAGCGACGAGATCGCGGAGAGCCTGGGGCTCGACAAGGCGCGCGGCGCCATGGTGGCCAGCGTGTCGGCCAACGGCCCGGCCGAGAAGGCCAAGATCGAGGCGGGCGACGTGGTGCTGACCTTCGACGGCAAGGACGTGACGGACATGCGCAGCCTGCCGCGCATCGTCGCGGCGACGCCGATCGACAAGAAGGTCGTCGCATCGATCTGGCGCAAGGGCAAGGAGGTCAAGCTCGACGTCGTGGTCGGCGAACTGGACGAGACCGACACCGCGGCGCTGCAGCCCGATACGCCCAAGGGCAAGGAATCCGGCAAGGCGACGGTCGACGCCCTGGGCCTCGGCCTCGCCAAGATCAGTCCCGACCTGCGCGACAAGTATGACATCGACGCGTCGATCGAGGGCGTCGTCGTGACCGACGTCGCGACCGACAGCCCGGCGGCGCAGAAGGGCGTGCGCGCGGGCGACGTGATCGTCGAGGTGGCGCAGGACCCGGTCAAAGAGCCGAAGGACGTGGCCGACCGGATCAAGAAGGCCAAGGCCGCCGGCCGCAAGTCGGTGCTGATCCTGGTCGACCGCCAGGGCGACCTGCGCTTCGTCGCGATCAAGATCGACGGCTAGACCGGCCTTTCTTCAGGCGGCGTAGAACGGGCGCGGGATTCCCGCCCGGTCGCGCGCGTCCTCGTTGAACGGCGGCTTCACTACGCCGTCGCAGTACTGCCGGGCCAGCGCGCGCCAGGCCGTCTGGGGATCGAGGCCGCGCTGCGCGCAGATCCAGGTGAACCACCGCACGCCGGCCGCCACGTGGCCTACTTCCTCGGTGTAGATCCGCCGCAGCACGTCGGCGCTGCTGCGGTCGCCGGCCAGGTCGAGCCGCAGGATCATCGGCGGCGTGACGTCCAGCCCGCGCGCTTCCAGCGCCATCGGCACGACGGCGAGCCGCGCCAACGGGTCGTGCGCGGTCTTGCTGGCGGCCTCCCACAAGCCGTCATGCGCCGGCAGGTCGCCATAGGCGGCGCCGAATTCCGCCAGGCGCGCGGCCAGCAGCGCGAAATGCTCGGCTTCGTCGGCGGCGACCGCGACCCAGTCGTTGGCGAAGCCGCGCGGCAGGTCGTGGCCGGCGAAGCGCGCCACCATGTCCCAGGCCAGGTCGATGGCGTTGAGCTCGATATGGGCGACCGCGTGCAGCAGCGCCGCGCGGCCCTGGGGCGACGCGCCGATCTTGCGCCGCCTCACCCCGCGCGGCGGGACCAGCGCCGGCCGCGCGGGACGCGCCGGGCGTTGCGGCACGGGCGGCCGCGCCGGCGCCGGCACGAGGCCCGCGCGCCAGTCCGCCGCCAGCGCGCGCGTCAGCGCCACCTTGTCCGCCGGGTCCGGCGCGGCCAGGACCGCCAGCGCGCGGGTGGCGAGGTCGGTCATCGCCGCGCTACTTCAGCGCCTTCAGCGCCGCCAGCACCTCGTCGACATGGCCGGGCACCTTGACCTTGCGCCAGATGTTGCGCACGACGCCCTTGGCGTCGATCAGGTAGGTGCTGCGGTCGATGCCCATGTACTTGCGGCCGTACATGCTCTTCTCGATCCAGGCGCCGTAGGCGGCGCAGACCTTGCCGTCCTCGTCCGACGCCAGCGTGAAGTTCAGCTTCTGCTTGGCCTTGAACCCGTCATGGCTCTTGGCGCCGTCCTTGGACACGCCGATCACCGTCGCCTTCAGCTTGCCGAAGTTCGGCATCGCGTCGCGGAAGTCGCAGGCCTCCTTGGTGCAGCCCGACGTGTTGTCCTTGGGATAGAAATACAGCACCACCGGCTTGCCCTTCAGCTTGGACAGGCTGACCGTGCCGCCGCCGTCCGTCGCCATGGTGAAATCCGGTGCCGCCTTGCCGATCTCGACGCTCATTCGCTCTTCTCCTCGTGTCCCTTCGTTTCGCCTTCCGGCCGCGCCGCGCGGATCGCCGCCGCCGGCCGTTCGATCAAAGCCTCGAAGCTCTTCGTCACCTTTCCGGCCAGCGCGCGCATATGCGCCTCCAGCGCCGCAAGGTCGCCCGCGCGTCCGGCCAGCGCCAGCGCGCCGCGCACGCCCACCGGCGCGTCGCGCACGCTGGCCGTGCCGACCGTCAGGCGCAGCAGGCCCTGCACGCGATGCCACAGGGCGGTCGCCTCGATCAAGTCCTCGGCGCTCGCGTGGGCGAGCATGCCCGCGCGGGCAAGCTTGCGGAACGCCGCGCAGGTGTTGGGGTCGAGAACGGCGGGATTGGCGTGCGCGTGGCGGAGCTGGAGGTACTGGGCGATGAAGTCGCAATCGACCAGCCCGCCGCGCGCGTGCTTGACGTCGAACAGGTCGCGGGCGCGGAACTCGCGCGCCATCCGCGCGCGCATGTCGGCCACGTCGAGCACGAGCTTGTCCGCGTCGCGCGCACGGGTCAGCGCGTCGCGGATCACCGCCTCGATCGCCGCGCGCAGGGCCGGCGGTCCCGCGATCGGCCGCGCGCGGCTGAGCGCCATGTGCTCCCAGGTCCAGGCGTCGTTCTCCTGGTAGCGCCGGAACCCGCTCAGGGCCGAGGCGATCGGCCCCTGGTTGCCCGAGGGCCGCAGGCGCATGTCGACGTCGTAGAGCTTGCCTTCGCCGGTCGGCGCCGTCAGCGCCGTGATCAGCCGCTGGCTGAGGCGCGCGAAGTAGACCATCGGCGGCAGCGGCTTCGGCCCGTCGGACGCCTCCGCCGCGGTGTCGCCGTAGACGAAGATCAGGTCGAGGTCGGACGCCACCGTCATCTCGCCCGCGCCGAGCTTGCCGAGCGCGACGACGGCGAGGTCGGCATCGACGAAGCGGCCATGCGTCCGCGCGAATTCCGCCTCGATGCGGCCGAGCAGGCGGTCGATGGCGATCTCCGCGAGCACGGTCATCGCCGGACCGGCGGTGTGGGCGTCGCTCTGCCCGCGCAGCATGCGCAGGCCCAGGTGGAACTTGTGGTCGTTCGACCAGCGGCGGCATAGGTCGAGCACGTCCTGGAAATCCTCGGCGCGCGCCAGCATCCGGTCCAGCTCGGCCTCCAGCTCCGCGCGCGGCGGAACGTCGGCCGCGAACCCCGCGCCCAGCACGCCGTCGAGCAGGATCGGATTGCGCGCGAGCTGCTCGGCCAGCATCGGCGCGCTGCCCATGATGTCCGCGACCAGGTCGAGCAGCGCGGGATTGGACTGGAACAGCGACAGGATCTGCACGCCCGCGGGCAGGAGTCCCAGGAACTCGTCGAAGCGGGCGAAGGCGCGGTCGGGCTCGGCGGTGCGCGACAGCGCGGCCAGCAGCGCCGGCATCAGCTCGGTCAGCAATTCGCGCGCGCGTGCGCTGCGCATCGCGCGGAACCGCCCATGATGCCAGCTTCGAACCCGGTCCGCGACCGACGGCGGGTCCGAGAAGCCCATGCGCTTCAGGGTCGCCAGCGTGTCGGGGTCGTTCTCCGCGCCGGTGAAGACCAGATTGCCCTGCACGGTGTCGCCCTCGGCCACCACCGCCGCGCCCAGGGTCGGCGCGGTCTCGAACAGATGCGCGTAGCGGCGCTCGACCGTCCGCAGGTGCCCTTCCAGCGCGGCGGTGAATGCGGCCGGCGTGTCGAACGCCATGAAGGCCGCGATATGGGCGATGCCCGCGTCGTCGGCCGGCATGGTGTGGGTCTGCTTGTCGTCGACCATCTGCAAGCGATGCTCGAGCTGGCGCAGGAAGCGATACGCGGCGATCAGGTCGCGCGCCACCGCGTGCTCCAGCTTGCCGTGCTGCGCCATCAACGTCAGCGCCTGGCAGGTGGGCGCCACGCGCAGCGCCGGCTCCCGCCCGCCCCAGATCAACTGCAGCGTCTGGGCGATGAACTCGATCTCGCGGATCCCGCCGCGCCCCAGCTTGATGTTGTGGCCCTTGATCGCGACCGCGTGCCCGCCGCGATGGGCCGCGATCTGCCGCTTGATCGAGTGGATGTCCTGGATGGCGGCGAAGTCCAGATGGCGGCGCCAGATGAACGGCCGGATATGGCCGAGGAACTGCCGCGCCGCCTCGCGGTCGCCCGCCACCGGGCGCGCTTTGATCATGGCGGCGCGCTCCCAGTTCTGGCCGACGCTGCCGTAGTAGCTCTCGGCGACCGCGACCGGCATCGCCATCGGCGTGATGCCCGGGTCGGGCCGCAGTCGAAGGTCGGTGCGCAGCACATAGCCGTCGGCGGTGCGCTCCTCCAGGATCGCCACCAGGTCGCGCGCCAGCCGCACGAACGCGTTGTGGACGCGGTCGTCGTCCGCGCCCTGCAGCTTCTCGCGATCGTAGAGCAGGATCAGGTCGATATCGCTGGAGTAGTTGAGCTCGTGCGCGCCAAGCTTGCCCATGCCGAGCACGACCAGGCCGGAGTCCCGCTCGGGATCCTCGGGATGCGCCAGCGCAAAGGCGCCGGTCGCGGCCGTTTTGCGCAGCAGATGAGCAACCGCCGCCGACAGCGCCGCTTCGGCAAATTCGGTCAGCGCGTTCGTGACCTGTTCCAGGTCCCATGTTGCAAAGATGTCGGCCAAACCGATGGTCAGCGCGGCCCGCCGCTTGGCCTTGCGAAGCTCGCGCATGAGCTGCGCGCGGTCCGCCTCGCGGAAAAGTTCCTGGCGCAAATCCGCCAGTATTGTGGTAAGGATTTGGTTAGGACCGCGTTCTAGAATGGTTTCCAGAAAAGCCGCATCAGACAATAAACAGTCGCCGAGAAACGGGCTGTTGGCGAACAGAGGGTCCAATACGGCGCGGCCAGACGGTTGGTCCGCCATTGCACGGGCGAATTGGGCGACATTGGGGTCGTCCAGCTGTGCTGTGACTTCCCGCCAGCGCGCGATGCCCAGCTGGGCACGCGACAGATCGGCGACCCGCGGCCATGACGACGAGGCAGTGCGTGGAAAGGCCATGGCTGGATCGGTGATGTCCATCGACGTTGTTTATCGCAGCGCGGTCGCGCGGGCCACCATGGTTCGTCGTGGATCGACCGCGGTCGTCCATCCGAGGTGGTTGGGCGCGTGACGAAGCGCAATCCGCTCATCCTGCTCGAGCTGGTGGCCGCGGCCGCCGCGGCGCTGTCGGTCCTTGCCGGCATGGCGTTCTTCCTGTTGTCGATGGGGCCGATCCCGCTCGAGTTCCTCACCCCCTATATCGAGAGCGCGCTGAGCCCCAAGGGCGGGCCGGTCACGGTCAAGATCGGCGCCACCAAGCTGACCTGGGACGGCTGGCAGCGGCCGGTCGACGTTCGCGCGCAGAAGGTGCGCATCGTCAATCCGACCGGGGTCGAGTTGGCGACGCTCGACGAGGTTTCGATCGGCCTCAGCTTCCCCGGCCTGCTGCGCGGGCTGGTCGCGCCGAGCAGCCTGGACATCCACAAGCCGACCGTGCGGCTGACGCGCGCGAACGACGGGCATTTCGAATTCGGCCTCGGCGACAGCGGCGGCGGCCAGCAATCGGCGCTGCAGCAGCTAATCGAGGGCCTGCTGGCTCCGCCCAACCCCGAGGTGGCGTCGGGCTACCTCGAGCGCGTCTCGATCTCCGAGGCGGCGCTGACGCTCGACGACCAGCTGCTCGAGATGTCGTGGAAGGCGCGCGACACGACCGTCGAGTTGCTGCGCGGCGAAGGCAGCATCGCCGCCGCCTTCCAGGTGACGTTCCTGGTCGACGACCAGCCGGCCGCCCTTCGCGGCAAGGTCACCTACTCGCTCGCCAGCGAGACCACCGATGTCGCCGTCGAGTTCGCCGACTTCGTGCCGGCGCGGTTCGCGCGCGGGTCGCCGGCGCTCGAACGGCTCGCGGCGCTGGACATGCCGGTCAGCGGCACGGCCGACATGCGCCTGCTGCCGACGGGCATGATCGACCGCATCAATTTCGATCTCAATGGCGGGCGCGGGCGCCTCAACATCCGCGAGCTCGGAACGGGGCAGATCGACCTGGTGGCGGCGCGCGTGGTCGGCAAGGTCGAGCAGCAGCTTTCGATCTGCATCCTCGAGAACATGTATATCGACCTGGGCGGCCCGAACGTTTCGGCCGCCGCGGTTGTCAGCCGGATCACCGACGCGCCGGAGGTCAAGGTCAACGTGATCGCGCGCCGGCTGGGCGCGGCGGATATCGACCGGCTGTGGCCGGTGGCGGTGCGTCCTGATCTGCGCGACTGGCTGCGCGGGCATGTCCGCACGGGCCGCGCGGACGAAACCACGCTGTCGATCGCAGGGCGGCTCACCGATGGCGCCGTCGAGCCCGACCTGAAGCAGTTCCGGATGGAGACGCGGTTCAGCGGCGTCAGCAGCGAGGCCGGCGAAGGCCTGCTGCTGCAGGATGTCGCGGGCAACGCCAAGGTCGGCCACGAGCAGCTCGAATTGAACGTGACCGGCGCCACCGCCTACTGGAGCCGGGCAAGCCTGCCGCCGATGACGGACATCAAGGCGCGCGCGGCGCTGGTGCCGAACCGGCGCGCCGACCTGTTCATCTCCGAGGCGAAGTTCGGCGGCTTAGCCCTGTCCGACGCCAAGATCAGCGTCCAGGGACTGGACCAGCAGGTTTTCGAGGTGAACGGCGACGCCATCGCGCGCGGCCCCGCCGGACGGTTCCTCGCCCTGATGCAGAAGGCGGAGCTGGGTGGGCTCGGCGACACTGGCATCGATCCGGCCACGGTCAAGGGCGACGTCGCGGCGCGCACCTTGTTCCGATTCGACTGGGGCCCGAAGTTCAGCGCCGACCGCATCCAGCGCTCGGCGGCAGCCCGCATTGCGGGCCTGGCGATTCCCACCGGCCCGATGGGGCTCGCGGTCAGCGACGGCGACCTGAGCTTCGAATACGACGCGCGCGACATCAAGATGAGCGGCCCGCTGCGGCTGAACGGCGCGCCGGTCACGCTCGACCTGCGCCACACGATCGCCGGGCCCACGCGCGACCGCACGCATCTGCATCTCGTCGGCACGATGACCGACGAGCATCGCCGGCTGTTGGGCCTTGGCCTCGAGAAACAGCTTTCCGGCCCGGTGGATTTCGACGTCGACGTCACCCGCTCGGACCCGACCACCACCACCGCCAGCGCGCGCATGAAGCTCGACCGGTCGCGCGTGAAGCTGCAACAAATCTACTGGGAAAAGCCGGCCGGCCAGCCGGGCAACGTCAATTTCAACCTGACCTTGCGCAAGGACAAGCCGGCCGAGATTTCCGATTTCGTCGCCAGCGGGGGCGGCCTGAAGGCCGAGGGGCGCGCATGGCTCAAGGCCGGCACGCCGAACATCGACCGCATGGCGCTCGACACGCTGGAATTCGGCGGGCGCGAGGGAACCAAGGTGCAGGCCGAGTTCATGCGCCAGCCGGAAGGCGGCTGGAAGGTGAACCTGGCCGGCGACCAGCTGAACCTGCAACCCTATATCGACGATCCGGACATCCTGCTGGACTTCCCGCTGACGGTGAACACGCAACTCCGCCGCCTGCGGCTTGACGGCCGCAAGTCGCTGCACGACGTGCGCATGTCGGCGGCGTTCGGCGGCAAGTACTGGGACTCGCTGGTGATCGACTCCAAGCTCGAGAACAGCAGCGAGCTGGTCGTGCGCTACATCCCGATGGGCGAGC
>JADLEG010000047.1 GCA_020846275.1 Alphaproteobacteria bacterium | reverse complement strand
TCCGCATCGACCACTACCTGGGCAAGGAGACGGTCCAGAACCTGATGGCGCTGCGCTTCGCCAACCGCATGTTCGAGCGGCTGTGGAACGCCAGCGAGATCGACCACGTGCAGATCACGGTCGCGGAGACGCTGGGGGTCGAGGGGCGCGGGCCCTACTACGACAAGACCGGCGCGCTGCGCGACATGCTGCAGAACCACCTGATGCAGCTGCTCTGCCTGGTGGCGATGGAGCCGCCGGCCCGCCTGGACGCGGACGCGGTGCGCGACGAGAAGGTGAAGGTGCTGAAGTCGCTCAGGCCGATCGACGGATCGACCATGGCGCACATGACCGTGCGCGGCCAGTACGTGGCGGGCGCGATCGGCGGCAAGGCGGTCCCGGGCTACGCGCAGGAGCTGGACGGCGGCGGCAAGGCCCCGCCCAGCCGTACCGAAACCTTCGTGGCGCTGCGCGCCGAGATCGACAACTGGCGCTGGACCGGCGTGCCGTTCTACCTGCGCACCGGCAAGCGCCTGGCCGAGCGGCGCTCGGAGATCGTCGTCGAGTTCCGCGCCGTGCCGCATCTGATCTTCCCGGCCTCGGCCGGCGAGATCGGCGCCAACCGGCTGGTGATCCGCCTGCAACCGGACGAAGGCATCCACCTGGTGCTGACCACCAAGACGCCGACCCCCGGCAAGCTGCGGCTGCAGCGCGCGGCGCTGAACCTGAGCTTCGCCGAGGCCTTCGCCACGCGGCATCCCGACGCCTACGAGCGGCTGGTGACCGACGTGCTGCGCGGCAACCAGACCCTGTTCATGCGGCGCGACGAGGTGGAATGGGCCTGGCGCTGGGTCGAACCGATCCACGACGCCTGGGAGGCGATGGGCGACGCGCCCAAGACCTATCCGGCCGGAAGCTGGGGGCCGGCCGCCAGCACGGCGCTGCTGGCGCGCGACGGCCGGTCCTGGCGCGAGGAGACGGTGTAGGCGCAGCGAACGCGGCCTGCTATCCTCCAACGCGCGGGGACATCGGCAGACTCCCCGCTCCTTCAAGGCGCCGTCTCGCGCCCAAGCTCTGCTACCGACCGCCAGCCCAAGTGCCGGCGCGGGGGTAGCATGGATAGTCCGCGAAAGTTCCATCCGACCGTCCACCTGTTCGCAGCCCGCGCACTGCGCGACTTCGCCGACGGATTCGTCGCCGTGCTGCTGCCGGCGTATCTGATCGCGCTGGGGTGCGATGCGCTGCAGGTCGGCATCCTCGCGACGGCCGCGTTGCTCGGCTCGTCGCTGCTGACCTTGACCGTGGGCATGCTGGGTGCGCGCTACGACCATCGCCAGCTCCTGCTGGCCTGCGCCAGCCTGATGGTCGCGACCGGCGTGGCCTTCGCGCTCGTGGACGGATACGCGGTCCTGCTGGTCGTCGCCTTCGCCGGAACCGTCAACCCGTCGGGCGGCAGCGTCAGCGTGTTCGTGCCGCTGGAGCATGCCGTGCTGACGCGCGAGGTCGACGACGCGGCGCGGACCGCCACCTTCGCCCGCTACAGCCTGTTCGGGGCGCTCGCCGCCGCGGTGGGCGCGCTGGCCTCGGCCGTGCCGGAGCTTCTGGCGCCGGCGGGGCTCGACCGGCTTTCCGGCATCAAGGCGATGTTCGTGCTCTACGCCCTGATCGGCCTGGCGGGCGGTTTGTTCTATGCGCGGATCCCGCACGCCTCCGCCCTTCCCGGCAAAGCCGCCGAGGCGCCGCTGGGGCCGTCGCGGCGCATCGTCTACAAGCTCGCGGCGCTGTTCTGCATCGATGCCTTCGCCGGCGGCTTCACGGTCCAGTCGCTGCTGGCGCTGTGGCTGTTCGAGCGCTTCGATTTGTCGCTGGCGGCGGCGAGCCTGTTCTTCTTCTGGTCCGGCGTGCTGTCGGCCTTCTCCTTCCCGGTCGCGGCCTGGCTGTCGCGCCGCATCGGGCTGGTCAACACGATGGTCTGGACGCACATCCCGTCGAGCATCTGCCTGATCCTGGCCGCCGTGGCGCCGAGCCTGCCGCTGACGCTGGGGCTGCTGCTCGCCCGCGCCGCCCTGTCGCAGATGGACGTGCCGACGCGGTCGTCCTACGTGATGGCGGTCGTGACCGCGCCGGAACGCGCGGCGGCGGCCAGCTTCACCTCGGTGCCGCGCAGCCTTGCCTCGGCGCTGAGCCCGGCCCTGGCCGGCGCCCTGCTGGGCGCGACGTTCCGCGCCTGGCCGCTGGTCATCAGCGGCTGCCTGAAGATCGCCTATGACCTGCTGCTACTGCTGCAGTTCCGGCACCTGAAGCCGCCCGAGGAGCGCTGACCCCTACCCCTTCTGCGGCAAGGTCCGGTCGATCTTGGCGAAGTGGTCGCGCGCCCGCGCCACGATCTGGTGGTCGGTCAGGTGATCGACCGTCTCGACCGCCACGACCTTCTGCGATACCGCCTTGGCGTGCTGGCCCAGATGCTTGATGAATTCCTGCTTGGCCGAGCCCGGGCCCATCACCAGCACCTCGCCGACCCCACCCAGCGCGTTCGCGACCGCCTTGAAGAAACCCGGGTCACCATGGCCGTGCCCGGCCCCGATCACGCCCGCCTTGTGATGCACGTGGCCATGGCCGCCTTCGGCATGAACCACCTTGGATTGCACATCCTGGGGGTTGAACTGGAAAACGCGGGCCTGGGAATGATCGAGCCAGACAACGGCGTGATAGTGCGTCATGCGGTATCTCCTTGGGTTCGGCGGCGAATCTATGGGGACCGCCCGGCAGGGCCTTGATCCAGGTCAACCCCAATGCCGCCAAGGGCCTAGCGGGGTCGTTTCCCATAAACCCTTGGCCGCGTTACTTTCGCCGCGGTTCGCGCGCGAGGGGGAAACCGCTTCAGCCATGACCGAGGGCCGCATCCTGGTGACGGGCGCCGACGGGTTCATCGGCTCGCATCTCGTCGAGGCGCTGGTCGCCCAGGGACGCCCGGTCCGCGCCTTCGTGCTGTACAGTGCGCTCGACCAGCGCGGCTGGATCGACCATCTGGCGCCGGGCGTCGCCGAGCGCATCGAGGTGGTCGCCGGCGACATCCGCGATGCCGCGGCGCTCGCCGATGCGATGCGTGGCTGCGACCGGGTGCTGCACCTGGCGGCGCTGATCGGCATTCCCTACTCCTATGTCGCCCCCGCCTCCTATATCGACGTCAACGTCAAGGGAACGTTGCACGTCGTCGAGGCCGCTCGGCAGCTCGGCGTCGCCAAGGTGGTCGTGACCTCGACCTCCGAGGTCTATGGCACGGCCCGCCGCGTGCCGATCGACGAGGACCATCCGCTGGTGGGGCAATCGCCCTATGCCGCCAGCAAGATCGGTGGCGACCAGATCGCGCTGTCCTATTGGCGCAGCTTCGGCGTGCCGGTATCGGTGGTGCGGCCGTTCAACACCTATGGGCCGCGCCAGTCCCAGCGCGCGATCATCCCCACGATCATCACGCAGATCGCGGCGGGGGCCGATCGCATCAAGCTGGGGGCGCTGACCCCCACGCGCGACCTCAGCCATGTCGGCGACACCGTCGACGGCATGATCGCGGCGCTGGATTGCGCGGCGGCGACCGGCGAGACGATCAACCTGGGATCGGGCCACGAGATCGCGATCGGCGACCTGGCCCGGCTGATCGCCGGGCTGATGGGGCGGAAGGTGACGATCGAGACCGACCAGGCCCGCCTGCGGCCCAAGGGCAGCGAGGTCGAGCGCCTGCTGGCCGACAATTCCAAGGCCCGGCGCCTGATGAACTGGGGCCCGCGCTACGGCGGCGCGGACGGCCTGGCGCGCGGCCTGGAAGCCACTATCGCCTGGTTCCGCGACCCCGCCAACCTGGCGCGCTACCGCGTCGGGCAATACACGGTATGAGCGCCGCGTGGCTGACGGGGGTGGCAAACTGCGCTAGAATGTTCCGATGGAAGATGAAGCACTGCTCGGCCGGATCACCGCCGACCCCGCCATATTCGGGGGCAAGCCGATCATTCGCGGCATGCGAATCCCGGTCGAGCTTGTGCTGTCGCTCCTGGCCCAGGGTGAAACGCCCGAATCGATCCTGGACGACTATCCCGACCTGCAACGCGAGGACATTCGCGCTTGCCTTGCCTATGCGCGTGCGGCCATTGCCGATGACAGGCTGTCGGCGGTCCGCGTGCAATCGGCTTGAGGTTCCTGCTCGATCGGTGTGTCGGTCGCCGCTTGGCGGACTGGCTGCGCGAGGCAGGCCATGATGTATCTGAGAGCAGACTTCTCGGACCTGATCCGGGCGACATGGTGCTGCTGCAATGGGCCGTCGAAGACGACCGCATCCTTGTCACGCTCGACAAGGATTTCGGTCATCTGGTGTTTGCCGGCAGTTCGACGCATCGTGACATTGTCCGGCTTCCGGACGTCCCTGCCCCGCAGCGCATTGCCCTTCTTCGCCAAATCCTGGCCGAAGTATCGGCCAGCGACATCGCGAGCATGGTCATCACCGTGCGGGGCAATCGAATCCGCGTGTCAAACCCGCCAAGAGTCGGCGGCTAGCGGATCGCCACACGGACCGCATCCCGGCCGGCGCCCATTCGAAAGATGCTGATGACGGGCGCCCACTTCCCCTTGGATTGCGACCTTGCCCTGCTCGGCGGCGGCGGGCACGGGCGGGTGCTGATGGCGACGGTCGAACTGCTGGGCGGGTGGTTTGTCGCGGTCAACGACCCGAAGCTCATGGCCGGGGGCGGCCCGGCCGGCGTGCCGGTGCTGGGCGACGACGAGCTGCTGAAGCAATGCCCTGTCGATCGCGTGCTGCTGGTCAACGGCGTCGGCTCGGCGGGCCTGCCCGAAGCGCGCGCCGATTTGTTCTGGCGCTGGCACGCGCGCGGCTACCGCTTCGCGACCATCGTCCATCCCAGCGCCGTCGTCGCCAAGGGCGCCGAGCTGGGCGAAGGCGCGCAGGCCATGGCCGGCGCGGTGATCCAGAACGACGTGCGCGTCGGCCCCAACTGCCTGGTCAACACGCGGGCCAGCATCGATCACGACTGCGTCCTGGGCGACACGGTGCACCTCGCGCCGGGCGTGACGCTGTCGGGCGGCGTGCGGATCGGCGACCGCTCGCATCTCGGCACCGGGGCCTGCGTCATCCAGGGTGTGCGCATCGGCCAGCGCTGCATGATCGGCGCCGGCGCGGTCGTGGTCGGTGACCTGCCGGACGGCAGCCGCGTCGCGCCGGGCGCGGTCGCCGGCGAGCGCCCGGATGCCTCGCCAAAAGGGGCGACAACCAAGGAGGCTGCGCGATGAGCTATGCCGATCCGGCCGCGTCGCCGACCGTGGCCGCGCTCCTGTCGCTCAAGGGCCGGACGGCGCTGGTCGTCGGCGGCGCGGGGCTGCTGGGCAGCGAGATCTCCTTCGCCCTCGCCGAGCAGGAGGCGACGGTCATTATGGCCGGCCGCGATGCCGGGCGCTGCCACCATCGCGCCGACGAGATCATGCAGAAAATGCCGGGCGCGCGCGCCCGCGGCCTGAACATGGACATCACCAAGCCCGACTCGATCCGCGCCGGCGTCGAGGAGGCCGCGCGCCTGACCGGCGGGTTCCATATCCTCGTCAATTGCGGCTGGTCGGGACGCAAGAATACGTTCGAGTCGATCACCGACGAGGACTGGGACCGCGACATCGAGGTGTCGCTGAACGGCGTGTTCCGCACCATCAAGGCCGCCGTGCCGGTGCTGGCGACGCGCAACGGCGTGATCCTGAACATCGCGTCGATGTACGGCGTGGTGGCGCCCGATCCGGGACTCTACGACAGCAGCAAGTTCGCCAATCCGCCGAGCTACGGCGCGGCCAAGGCGGGCATTGTCCAGCTCACCAGGTACCTCGCCGCCTTCCTGGCGCCGCAGGGCATCCGCGTGAACTGCATCAGCCCCGGCCCCTTTCCCTACGAGACGACACAGGTGGAGAATCCCGAGTTCATCAAGCGCCTGGCGGCGAAGAACCCGCTCGGCCGGATCGGACGCCCCCACGAGCTGAAGGGCGTTGCCGTGCTGCTGTGCTCCGACGCCTCGAGCTATATGACCGGACAGAACGTCTCGGTCGATGGCGGCTGGACGGTCTGGTAGGTCGCGATGGGATTGCGCCTCGGCATCCTGGGGCTCAGTCCCGGCAACGGGCATCCTTTCTCTTTCTCCGCCATCGTCAACGGCTACGACGACAAGGGCTTCGCCGATTCCGGCTGGCCGGCGATCCACGACTACCTGCGCCGCCGGCGGCCGGACGAATTCGGCCTGGGCGACGTTCAAGTGACCCACGCCTGGACCCAGGACGCCGACACGACCCGCAAGCTCTGCGCCGCGTCGCGCATCGCCCATGCGGTGGCCGATCCCAAGGACATGCTGGGGCGCATCGACGCCGCCATCGTGGCGCGCGACGACCAGGAGAGCCACTGGCTGCTGGCGCGGCCGTTCCTCGAGGCCGGGCTGCCCGTGTTCGTCGACAAGCCGCTGTCGACCGACCCCGCGATCCTGACGCGGTTCCGCCCCTTTCTGGAGGCCGGCAAGCTGATGAGCTGCGCGGGGCTGCGCTATGCCGGCGAGCTGGACGAGGCGCGGCGCGACATCGCGGGCTACGGCGAGATCGTCGCAATGCGCGCCGCCGTGATCAACGGCTGGGAAACCTATGGCATCCACCTGCTGGAGGCGATCTTCGGCCTGACATCCGCCCGGCCGGCCGCCGTGGCCTGCGCGCGGAACCGGCACGAGCAGATGCGCGTGCACATGGACCAGGGCTGGCTGGCCACGATCGACTGTCTGGGCGAGGTGCCGCCGCAGTTCGGCCTGACGATCCATGGCCGCGCGCGGACGTCGACGCACGAGCTGCGCGACAACTTCACCGCCTTCCGGCGGCTGCTGACGGCCTTCGTCGACATGGCGCACGGCGGCAAGCCGGCAATCCCGCCAGCCGACACGCTGTGCGTCATGAAAACCTTGATCGCCGGCCGGCGCTCGGCGACAACCGGCGGGCGGATGGTGGAACTGGCCGAGGTCAGGATCGATGGCTAGCGATCGTTTTGCGCTCGACGGACGGGTGGCGCTGGTCACCGGCGGCGCGGGCATATTGGGCCGGCGCTTCTGCAGCGGCCTGGCCGAGCACGGCGCCGCGGTCGCCATCGTCGACATCGACGCGGAGGGCGCGAAGCGCCTGGCCGACGAGATTTCACGTGAAACGGGCGGACGCACCCTGCCCGTCGCCTGCGACCTGCGCGAGCCCGAGCAGGTCCGGCGCATGGCCGACGACGTCGTGTCGGCGTTCGGCCGCATCGACGTGCTGCACAACAACGCGGCGGGCAAGTCGTCCGACCTCGACGCCTTCTTCGCGCCGTTCGAGGATTACAGCCTCAAGCAGTGGCGCGCGGTCATGGCGATCGACCTCGACGCCATGTTCCTGGTGGCCCAGGCCGTGGGCAAGCACATGGTCGCCCGCGGCGGCGGCGGCAGCGTGATCCAGACCGCGTCGATCTACGGCGTGGTCGCGGCCGACCAGCGCATCTACGCGGGCAGCGAATACGGCGGCCGGCCGATCAATACGCCGGCGGTCTATGCCGCCGCCAAAGCCGGCGTGATCGGCCTCACCCGCCACCTCGCCGCCTACTGGGCGCCGCACCGCATCCGCGTCAATGCGCTGACCCCCGGCGGGGTGGAGAGCGGGCAGAACGAAACCTTCCGGCGGCGCTACAGCGACCGCGTGCCGATGGGCCGCATGGCGAATCCGGACGAGATGGTGGGCGCGCTGGTCTACCTCGCCTCCGACGCCTCGTCCTACGTCACCGGGCAGAACATCATCGTGGATGGCGGTTTGACGGCGTGGTGACTAGTTGCCCCGCGCCGCCCGCTTCAGCCGCTCCTCGAAGATGAAGCCCAGGAAATTCAGCAGCACCTGCGCCGCCAGGAAGGCGGTGATGCCGGTGGGGTCGTAGGCGGGCGCCACCTCCACCAGGTCCATGCCGACCACCTCGCCCTGCCTGGCCAGGCCCTGCAGGATTTCCAGCACCTCGTAGTAGAGGAAGCCGCCATGGCTGGGCGTGCCGGTGCCGGGCGCGATCGAGGGATCGAAGCCGTCGATGTCGATCGTGACGTAGTAGCGCGCGCCCTGGGGGATCATCGCCAGCACGCCGTCGCGGCCGAGCTTGCGCACGTCGCGCACCGACAGGATCTTCGAGCCGAACTTCCGCGCGGCATCGTAGTCCGAACGGTTGGACGACGACACGTTGCGGATGCCGAGCTGGGTCATCCCGGTGACGTGCTTGGTCTCGGACGCGCGACGCAGCGGATTGCCATGGCCGTAGCGCACGCCGTGGCGCTCATCGACGAAGTCCAGATGCGCGTCGAAATGCACGATATGCACCGGCTTCTGCCCGGCGAAGGCCTCGATCACCGGGGCGTGCACCGCGTGGTCGCCGCCGAGGATCAGCGGCATGGCGCCCGATTTCAGGATCCGCCGCACCGCCATGCGGGTGTTCTCGTGGCTCTTCATCGTGTCGGTGTGCACGATGTCGGCGTCGCCCACGTCGACGATCCGGACCTTGTCGTTGGGCAGGTAGACCGTGTCGTCCTCGAAGTCGTACGCGCCCGCATGGCCGAAGGAGAACAGGGTCGAAGCCTCGCGGATCGCCCGTGGCCCGAAGCGCGCGCCCGAGCGGTACTGCGTGCCCATGTCGTAGGGCACGCCCAGCACCGCCACGTCGGCCTGGATCTTGTCCCAGTCCGTGCAGATCGGCTGCTTGCCGAAGGTGCAGTGCCCGACGAAGGGCAGGTTCAGCCGACCGGATTCGTAGCCATGTGCGCTCATGCTTCAGCCCATTGGTTCAATGCAGGTTGACGATGAGTTCGCGCGGCGTGCGCGTCAACCGTTCGGCGCCCGTTCCGGTCACCAGCACCGTCTCGCTGAACGAGGCGCCGGCCGCGGAGACGTACATGTGGAACACCATCCCCGCCTCGATCTTCCACGTGGCCCCGGGATGGAAGATGCGCGTGAAGTCGCTGGTATGCGGCGTCGCGTGCGAATAGAAGCCGAGCGTGTATCCGGTGATGTTGTCGAAGCTGTCGCGGAGGCCGGCTGCCAGGATGCCGTCGCGCAGGATGGCATCGACGTCCCCGGCGACGGCGCCGGGACGGATCGCGGCGATCTGGCGGTCCTGCAGCGCGGCCAGCGTCTCGGCGGCGCGCGTTAGGACGGCCGGCGGAGGGCCCACCGACACGCAGCGCATGACGCGCGCGCCATAGCCTTCCACGCGCGGAATCAGCTCGAGATGAACGATATCGCCGTCCGCCAGCGCCGCATCGCTCAAATGCCCGTGCAGGAAATCCCAGCCGCGCCCGCCGGAGATCGGGCCTGGCCGGTCGGGGTCGGCGCCAAGGTCCATGAACGCTTCCATCGCGACCTTGGCCGCGTCTCGCTGGGTTCTGCCGCGCACGCAGGCGGCGGCCGCGCGCCGCAGCGCCTCGTCGGCGATGCCCGCCGCCCGTCGCAGCAACGCGATCTCGGCCGGCGACTTGGCCAGGCGCAGTTCGTTGACGACCGGACCCAGGTCGACGAAGCGCGCCCCCGGCAGCGCCGCCTGCAGGGCAGCGAACCGTGCCGCCGGCATGCAGTAGGAGCCGAGGTCGAGGCCGATCGCGCTGCCGGCCAGGCCGCGTTCCGCAAGGGTGGCCGCCAGCGTCCGGAGCGGGTCTTCCCAGTCCTTGAAGGTGCGGACATCGGCGAACCATATGCGCTCACGGCAGGGACCGGCGTCGAGCGCGCGGATCAGGAAGAACGGCTCGCCCGAAAGCGGAATGCCAACGCATCGCCAGCGGTTTTCGGAATTGCCGTAGCCCGACAGCCAGGCCATGGCCTCGAATTCGTCGAACAGCGCCAGCTCGACCTGCCGGGCGCGCATGCGCTCGCGCAGCGCGGCCACGCGCGCCGCGAATTCCGCCGGCGCAAAACACGGGTGCGAACCCATCGAGAATCCCTTCCCGCTGCCGTCAATCCTAGGGGTCCATCGCTACCATTGCCGCCGCGCCGGGAACAGGGAGAATAGGCGTCACGGGCCAGGACGCCGTGGGGGAAGGAAACGGGCAATGGAAACGCGGGCATTCGGCCGCACGGGAATGCGGCTTTCGATCCTCGGCTTCGGCTGCGGCGCCGTGGGGGGACTGATGGTCCGCGGCCAACGCGCCGACCAGGAGCGGACCATCGCCCGTGCGCTGGAGGCCGGCGTCAACTACTTCGATACCGCCGTGCAATACGGCAATGGCGAGTCCGAGAAGAATCTCGGTCGCACCCTGAAGATTTTGAAGCCTGCCGACGCCATTGTCGGCACGAAGGTGCGCGTGCCCCAGGAGGACTATGGTCGCATCGACGAGGCCATCGTCGAATCGCTCGATGGCAGCCTGCATCGGCTCGGCATGGAGCGCGTGGACATCCTGCATCTGCACAACGCGATTACCCATGCGGGCGGCGGCGAATCGCTCAGCATCGACCAGGTTCTCCAGGAGGTGGCCCCGGCCTTCGACCGGCTGCGGCGCCACGGCAAGATCCGCTTTGCCGGCCTGACCGCGATCGGCGAGACGGCGGCGCTGCAAGCCGCCATCGACTCGCGCCGGTTCGCCAGCGCGCAGGTCGTCTACAACCTGCTCAACCCCTCGGCCGCGGCACCCTTGCCGGCCCGCTATCCGGCCCAGGATTACGGGCGCCTGTTCGATCATACGCAGGCGGCCGGCGCGGGCGTGGTCGGCATCCGCGTGCTTGCCGGCGGCGCCCTGTCCGGCACGGCCGAACGGCACCGCATCGCCAGCCCCCCGCCGCTGCCGATCGGCTCGGCCTTCAACTACGACGCCGATCTGGCGCGAGCGCAACGGTTCCAGCCGCTCGTCGGCGACGGGATCGCCGGCAGCCTGGCCGAGGCGGCCACGCGCTTCGCCATCTCGCATCCCGCGATGGGCACGATCCTCGTGGGCATGGCGACGGCGGAGCAGTTCGAGACGGCGCTGGCGGCGGTCGCGAAGGGTCCGCTGCCCACCGAAGCGCTGAAGCGCGTCGGCGTGCTGCAGCACGGCTTCGCGGGCGAGGCGCGATAGCGCGCGCCACCCGCGGTTCAGCGGACGTCGACGTCCTCCCAGAAGCCGAAGCGGTCCGTCACCTGCTTCATCGCCGGGCGCGGCGCCTCGTAGTTCCAGGCCGCGCGCTCGTGGCGCTTGCCGTCGATCACCACGTCGTAGAACTGTACCCCGTGCGGGCATTCCAGGTCGGAGGCCGTTTTCGGTGATTTCCGCAGCCAGTCCATGTGGACGGACGACCGCGGGAAATACTGGTAGCCGCCGGCCTCGACCACGTCGTCGCTCTCGGCGACCACGTGCTTGCCAAGGACTGCCTTCATGTTCGCCTCCTCCAAAGGCCAGGGCATGGATCATACGCCGACCGCGCGCGCACGCGCCCAGGGGCATTTGCAATTCTGCGTGAGCTATCCGTCGCCGAGGACCGCGCGGCGACGGGCCAGGCTCGCCGCCGGCCATTCCTTCTTCATGTCGTAGTAGACCTCGAACGCCGGCTTGCCCTTGGGCAGCACGACCCAGGGCAGCTTCGATCGGGTGAAGATGTGCACGTCGGGCTCGAACGCGGCCGGGTCGTCCAGCGTGGCCACGCGCAGGAAGCGGAGCGCCGGCCGGCGGCCATAGTCGCTCCACAGCGCCGTCCAGCAGGCCGGGCAGCGATGGATGTCGTGCGGCCGCCCGCTGTCGGTGGGCATCGACACCGGCTTCGGCGCGCCGGAGAGGATCGCGATGTTCGACGTCTCGATCAGCGCATTGATCGCAAACGCGCTGCCGGCCTGGCGCTGGCAATCGCGGCAATGGCAGCAATGCACGAACATCGGCGCGGCATCCAAGCGATAGCGGACCTCCCCGCAGGCGCAGCCGCCCGGCATTCCCGTCTTCATGGCCCCTTCCTTTTGTCCCGCACAGCCTTGGTATTGCCAGGATTCCAGCCCGGCGCCGGGAATGCAATTAACCTCGCGGTAACCAAACCCGGACTAGGGTCGACCATGCCCCTGATCCCCAGACCGGCGCCGGTCGACCTGGCGCCCTATTCGCCCGACGCGGTCGATCCGCCGGCCTTCTACGGCCTGCCGCGGACGATCCGGTTCTGCGCGCGCTGCGTCTACAGCAACCAGAAGCCGAACTCGGAACGCGAGTACAAGCACACGCGCGACACCAGGAAATCGACCGTCGGGTTCGACGCCCAGGGGCTGTGCGATGCCTGTCGCGTGGCGCTGGGCAAGAAGGCGATCAACTGGGCGACGCGCGAGGCCGAGTTGCGCGCGCTGTGCGACCGGTTCCGCCGCGACGACGGGCACTACGACTGCCTGGTCCCGGGCTCGGGCGGCAAGGACAGCTTCTACGCGGCGCATATGCTGAAATACAAATTCGGCATGAACCCGCTGACCGTCACCTGGGCGCCGCATATCTACACCGACTGGGGCTGGAAGAACTTCCAGGCCTGGATCCACGCCGGCTTCGACAACGTGCTGTTCACGCCCAACGGGCGCGTGCACCGGCTGCTGACGCGGCTTGCGGTCGAGCGCATCTTCCACCCCTTCCAGCCCTTCATGATGGGCCAGATGTATTTCCCGCCGAAGATGGCGATCGAGCGCGACATCCCGCTGGTGTTCTACGGCGAGAACCCGGCGGAGTACGGCAACCCGGTCAAGGAGAACGAGAGCGCGCGCAAGGACTGGAGCTATTTCACGTCGGGCGATCCGGACCAGATCCACATCGCCGGCACGTCGATGCGCGAGCTGAAGCAGGAATTCGGCCTGAAGCCGGTCGACCTGGAGCCCTATTTGCCGCCCGACCCGGCGAAGCTCGAGCAGAAGAAGGTCGAGGTGCATTACCTCGGCTACTACCTGCCCTGGCACCCCCAGGCGAACTACTACTACGCCGTCGAGCACGGCGATTTCGTCGCCAGCCCCGAGCGCACGGCCGGCACCTACAGCAAGTACAGCAGCATCGACGACAAGATCGACGACCTGCACTACTACACGACCTTCATCAAGTTCGGCATCGGCCGCGCCACCTACGACGCCGCGCAGGAGGCGCGCAGCGGCGACATCACGCGCGATGAGGCCGTGGCGCTGGTGAAGCGCTTCGACGGCGAGTATCCCCAGCGCTTCGAGGCCGAGAACTTCGAGTACCTCAGCCTGCCGCGCAGCCGCTTCGGCGCCCTTGCGGACCGCTTCGAGGAGCCGATCGTCGACCGTGCCTATTTCGAGGCGCTGACCGACCGCTTCCGCTCGCCGCATCTCTGGCAGAAGGAGCAGCAGGGCTGGCGCCTGCGCCGCACGGCGTGGATGGAGAACTAGCGCGGACCCGCGCCCAGTTGGCCCGCGAGCCGCTCGAACAGGAAATCGCCGATCTTGGCCGCGCCGACCGGGGTGTTATGGACCGCATCGTAGAAATCGCCGTCCGCGAACCACAATTCGCCGCCAAGGTCGATGCAGATCGCGCCCGCCTCGCGGCACGCGCCCATCGCCATGCGGTTGTAGGCCGCCATCTTGGCGTAGCTGCCCAGGTCGACGCTGCCGTCCGCGCGCGGCCGGCCGAAGACATGCCCGTCGCGCACGCGGTAGTCGGCCCGGCTCTGCGTGACGATGATCGCCTCGGCCCCCGCCGCACGGATGCGCCCGATCAGCTCGACCACCCGCTCGCGATAGGCCGCCAGCCTCCCGGCAAGGGCGGCATCGGCCGCCGGCAGCGCGTCGGCCGGAACCTCGCGCCACAGCGAAGCGCCGGTTGCCGGGTCGGTTCCGCCGACCCGGCCCTGCGAATGCCCCAGCTTCGCGTGCCGCGCGATCGCCGCGCCGCGGGCGATGCTGTAGAGCAGGTGGATCGCGCTGCGCCGCTTGATGTAGGCGCCGAGCCCGCCCTCCCGGCCAAGCCGGTCGCCGCGGTCGTAGGACGAGCGGTCGATATCGTCGAGCTCGCTGTCGTTGATGCCGATATAGGCCAGGATGTAGCGCGCGCGGAAGTTGGGGATGCGGGGAAACCATTCCTCCATCGCCCGCAGGTGCCCGACCGTCGTCTGTCCGTTGACGCCGGCATTGACGACGCTCTGCGGCCGTCCGCTTTCCGCGAAACGGCGCGCGAGCACGTCCTGGAACGTCTGCCCCTCGCCGATATAGAGCTGGTCGGTGGTGCTGCCGCCGATCGTCAGGATGTCGATCGCCGCCGGGCTGGAATACGTGCCGCGCAGGCCGAACGCGTCCCGGCGATAGACGGCCTCGCCGGCGCCCTCGTAGAGCGGCCGGACGTCATGCACCAGCGTCGTGCCGCCGAGATGGAACAGCACATGCGCGAAGCTGCCCGCGAACCAGGCCCCGAACAGAAGCTCCGCCAGCAGCAGCACGCCGGCGATCAGGCCGAGGTTGATCAGCGCGACGCGCAGCCAATACGCAACGCGTTGCGGAAGATTCAAGGACCGGCCTCCCCGTTCCGGCGCGTTCCTGTGGTATTGGCAGCGACTTAAGCCAGCGTGCGCGAGTATCCGGACGCCAAGATCGACTGTCAAATGGCCAACATCAGATTGATAGCGCGGCTCGACATCAAGGGCCCGAACCTCATCAAGGGCGTGAACCTCGAGGGCGTGCGCGTGGTCGGCGACCCGCAGGAATTCGCGCGGCGCTACTACGAAGCGGGCATCGACGAGCTGATCTACATGGACGCCGTCGCCAGCCTCTACGACCGCAACAGCCTGGACGCGATCGTGCGCCATACGGCCGAGAACGTGTTCGTGCCGGTAACGGTGGGCGGCGGCATCCGAAGCCTGGACGACGTCGGGCGCATGCTGCGCTCCGGCGCGGACAAGCTTGCGATCAACACCGCGGCGATCCGCCGTCCCGCGCTGATCACCGAGGTGGCGCGGCGCTTCGGCGCGCAGTGCATGGTCCTGTCGATCGAGGCCAAGCGCACGGCGCCCGGGCGTTGGGAGGCCTACACCGACAACGGCCGCGAGAAGACCGGCATCGACGCCGTCGCCTGGGCAAAGCAAGGCGTCGAGCTGGGCGCGGGCGAGTTGCTGGTCACGTCGGTCGACCAGGAGGGCACAAGGCGCGGCTTCGACGTGAAGCTGCTGCGCGCGATCGCCGACGCGGTTTCCATCCCCATGATCGCGAGCGGCGGCTTGGGCGCGCCCGAGCATCTCGTGGCCGCGGTGCGCGAGGGCGGCGCCGACGCGGTCGCGATGGCCGACGTGCTGCACTACGGCCGCCTGTCCCTTTCGGCAATCCGCGACGCCGCGCGCAGCGCCGGACTGTCGGTGAGGCAGCCATGAGCGCGGCCAAGGTTCTGCTTGTGGACTATGGTGTCGGCAACCTGTTGAGCGTCAGCCGGGCGCTCCAGGCATGTGGCGGCGCGGTCGAGCAGACCGGCGATCCGCAGCGGATTCTCGCGGCCGAGCGCCTGGTTCTTCCCGGCGTCGGCGCGTTCGGCGGCTGCATGGAGGCGCTCGGCCGCCACGGGCTGGTCGAGCCGCTGCGCGCCTATGCGCGGTCGGGACGGCCCCTGCTCGGCATCTGCGTCGGCATGCAATTGCTGTTCGATGAGGGCGAGGAGTTCGGCCGCCACGTGGGGTTGGGCCTGCTGCAAGGCGCGGTCGGCGCGATTGCGCCCGTCGACGACGCCGGCCATCGCCGCAAGATCCCGCATGTCGGCTGGAGCGCGCTGCAACCGCCGGACGGACGGGTCGCCTGGAGCGGCGGCCTGCTGGCGGACACCAGGCCCGGCCAGTCCGTCTATTTCGTCCATTCTTTCGCCGCGCACCCTTCGCGGCCGGAAGACCTGTTGGCGGTCACCGACTACGCGGGCTGCCGGATCGCCTCGGTCGTCGGCCACGGGGCCGTGCTCGGCTGCCAGTTCCATCCCGAGAAAAGTGGCCCGGTCGGGCTGACCATGCTGCGACGGTTCTTGTCCCTGTGAACCGGGCGGGGGAAGATGGCCCGCACCAGGAGTGAAAAGCCCGACATGACCAACACCGATACGACCGTCGCCGGCCTGTGGACCGCCGTCCTGACGCCGCTCGATTCCGGCCTGAATTGCGACCACGCCCGGCTGGCGGCGCATTGCCACGACCTGATGGCGCGCGGCGTCGACGGGGTCGCTCCCTTCGGCACCACCGGCGAGGGCACGTCCTTCACCGTCGCCGAACGCATCGCGGCGATCGACGCGCTGCTGAAGGCGGGCGTGCCGGCGCGACGGATCGTGCTGGGCAACGGCTCACCGGCGCTGGGCGATGCGGTGGAACTGGCGCGCTATTCCGTCAAGCTGGGGCTGGCCGGCGTGCTGATGCTGCCGCCCTTCTTCTTCAAGGGCGTCGACGACGAGGGCGTCTATGCCGCCTTCGCCGAGACGATCGAGCGCGTCGCCGACGACCGGCTGCGCGTCTATCTCTACAATATCCCGCAGATCAGCGGCGTGCCGGTGGGCTTCGCCGCCATCGAGCGCCTGCTGGCGCGCTATCCCGCGATCGTCGCCGGCATCAAGGACAGCTCGGCCGACTGGGACAACACCAGCGGGCTGCTGCAGCGCTTCAAGCGCATGACGATCCTGGTGGGCGCCGAGGAGCATGTGCCGCGCGCCATGGCGGCGGGCGGGCACGGCACGATCTGCGGCATGGCCAACGTCATTCCCGAGGCGATGCGCGCGGTGATCGATCGCGCCGGAACGCCGCATGGCGACGCACTGCTAAGGTCGGTTGCCCGGCTGACGCAGGCGGTCTTGGCCGTGCCGTTCGTGCCGGCGCTGAAGGCGGTCAAGGCCTCGGATAGCGCCGACCAGGCCTGGACGCGGGTCCGCGCGCCGCTGCGGCCGCTCGATGGCGCGAAGGCCGCGTCGATCGTCTCCTCGGTCGCGGGATTCCGCGCATCGGCCGCCGAGGCGAGGGCCGTCAGCGCCGCTTGAGGCCGAGCAAGACGGCCTTGCGGGCGAAGCCCGGTCCCCAGGCCGAGACCGACAGCAGCCGCTCGACCGTTCCGGCCGCGTTGCCCAGCGGCAGGATCATCCGTCGGTACTCGTTGATCACGCCGTTGCGGCTCTGGCGGATCAGGTAGTGCGAAGGCACGCCCGAGGCCACGACCTCGGTGTAGTGGGCCAGCAGCATGTCGCGGTATTCCGGCGGCTGCATCTCGCTGACGTCGCGGTCCCGCATGTCCTGGTCGTTCACGCCGGAAATGATGCTGCCGCGCACGCGGAACACGAACCGCAACGGATCGTGCAGCACATCAAGCAGGTTGACCTTGCCCAGCGCGACGCCGAACTCCTCGGGAAGCAAGGCGCCCGGCGCGGGCATCGCCCGCCCGCCGCGCCGTGCGATCCACAGGCCATAGACGTGGGCGATCGTCTCGTCCGTGGCCCGGTCGAGCGGCAAGGTGGTGGTGGTGACGCGCAGACGTTCTATCAACACGAGGAAAATTCCCACTGGGAATTTGTGGGATAATCCGCCCGATTCCTTGACAATGATATAACTTCCGGCTGCCGCTCACGGCTTTGTCCCTGCAAAATATCTAGCAATTATAAAGCATTAGATTGGAATGCCGGCCCGCGATCTTATGATCCAGCACGCTGGCGCCAGTGGCGCGCGGCCCGCCAGCCGACTCCCAACAGCGCGCATCCCAGCGCGATCGTTCCCGCCGCCGCGATCAGCGCCGGGGCGAAGCCGCGCCCGCCGGCGCTGATCTGCCCGGCGGCGATCGGGCCCAGGATCTGGCCCAGGCCGAAGGACGCGGTCAGCAGGGCCATCACCCGGTCCGGGCGGACCGGCGCCACCGTCGCGCCAAGGGGCAGCAGCAGCGCCGTGATCCCCATGAACGTGCCGCCGAACAGGAGCGAGGAGACGACGAAGGCCGCAGAAGCCGGCAGCAGGCCGGGCGCGACCGCCGGCAGGACGATTCCCAGGGCCTGCACGCCGTAGGCCAGCATCAGCGCGCGCCAGGGCCCGATGACGCGGCCCGCCATGGTCCACAGCAGCGCCGACGGCGCGCCCGCCAGCCCCACCACGACCCAGAACCATCCCGCGTAGGGCGCCAGCGAGGCCTCGCCGCGCGCGATCGCCACCAGGAAGGTTCCGGTGACGATATAGCCGACGCCTTCCAGGAAATAGGCGCCAATCAGCACCCAGGTGGCCTGGCGATGCGCGCGGTCGGCCGGGGCGCTGACAGCGGCGCCGGCGGTGCCGGCGGGCGGCACGGGCGACGCCGGCGGCAGGCCGCGACAGATCGCCACCAGGCCGAGGCCGAGCACGGCGACCGCCACCCATCCGCCGCGCCATCCGATGCCCTGGCCAAGCACGGCCAGCAGCGTCCCCGACAAGGCAATCCCCAGCCCGACACCGCCGAAATGCACGCCGGCCAGATCGGTTCGCCCCTGCCGCCTGAGCCCGTCGAGCACCGTCGCGGTCGCGAATACCAGCACCACGGCGCTGGCGATCCCCGTCAGGAAGCGCAGCACGAACCAGACCGCCAGGCTTTCGCTCGCGGCCATGGCGGTGGTCAACGCGATCACCCCCAGCAAGCCCCACCACGCGACGACCCGCCGCGGCCATGCGGCCGGCAGCCACGCCGCGGCCAGGGCGCCGGCGAGATAACCCGCGTGGTTGGCCGAGGCCAGCCACCCCGCGACATCGTTGCCGAATCCGAGCGCCGCCTGCATCGGCGGCAGCAGCGGCGTGAACGCGAACCGGCCGATGCCCATCGCCACGGCCAGCGCCGCAATCCCGGCCGCCACGATACGGATCGCCGGCAGCGCCGGAGCGTTCGCAACACGATCTGCCATCGCGCCCACCCTGCCCCTTCGCCTCGCCGCCTGCAAATCAGCCTGTTGCATCGGAATAGAAGACGCCGCCGCGGTGTTGGTGGCAGGACATACGACCACAGGCAGGACAAGGGAGGCTTCAATGAAACGTCTTCAGGCAACCACGCTGGCCGCGCTGCTGGTCATGATCGCGCTGCCGGCCATGGCTGACACGGTCCAGTTCAGCGCCAATCTGAGCGCCAAAGGCGAAGTGCCGCCCACCAACAGCATGGGCACCGGCCTCGCCACTGCGACGCTCGACACCACGTCGCGCAACCTGACCTGGGACGTGACCTTCTGGGGCCTGACCGGCCCCGCGACGGCGGCCCATTTCCACGGCCCCGCCGAGGCGGGCAAGAATGCCGGCGTGGCCGTGGGCATCCTGAAGGGCGGCGACGCGCTGCCGGCCAAGGGCTCGGCGACACTGACGCCGGAGCAGATGGCCGACCTGATGGCCGGCAAGTGGTACGTGAACGTGCACACCGCCGCCAATGGCGGGGGCGAGATCCGCGGCCAGGTCGTGAAGAAGCAGTAGCCCGGGCTATCGCCGCGCGGCCACCAGCAGGAACGGCGGCCGTTGGCGCTCGTCGGCCAGCGCCGGCCGCGCCTCGATCTGCGCCGTCGTCGGCCCCCATTCCTCGACCCGCGCCAGGGTGAAGCCGAGGCCGAGCAGCATGTTGAGGTAGGTCGCGATGGTGCGGTGCTGCTTGATGACGCCCTTGGCGAGCCAGTCGGTGGAACGCGCGCCCTCGTCCAGGTAGCGGTCGACCGGCCAAGTCTTGCGGCCGTCGTCGGCACTGCTCCATTTCGGCTCGGCGGGCGCGGTGTAGATCGGATGCTCCACCGAGAACACCAGGCTGCCGCCCGGCACCAGCGCGCGATGGACCACCGCCATCAGCCCGCGAAGGCCCTCGATGTAGTGCAGCGCCAGCGAACTGTAGGCGAGGCCGAAGGACGAAGCGGGCAGCTCCAGGCGCTCCATGTCGGCGCGGGCGTAGGCGATGGCCGCGTCATGCGTGTCGGCCCGCGCCCTCGCCAGCATCTTCTCGGACACGTCGAGCCCCAGAACGCGCGCCGCCCCGTTCGCGCGCGCCCAGCGGCAGAACCAGCCGTAGCCGCAACCAAGGTCCACCACCGCCAGCCCGCCCATCGCCGGCAGCATCGCGCGCAGAACAGGCCATTCCGGCGCCGCGTCGAGTCCGTCCACCGACCGGGGAAGCTTGCTGTAGCCGGCGAAGAAATCCGGATTGTCGTAGATGTTCTGGGTCATGGCGATCCCATGTGCCGGGCCGGCTCCATTCGTTCGTGCAGGACTCGCAGCATCTCGACGATCCCCGCCGGCGCAGCGCGGTAGAAGATCACGTGCACCGGTTCCGCGACAGGCGCCTCGCGGCTGTCGTTGCGGCAATGCCGGATGCGCAGGCTACGAAGCCCGGCGAGGAATTCGCTCCTGTCGGCGGTCGCAAGCCTCTGCGGATCGGCGGCGATCCGTCGCAGCGCCGCCGCAAGCAGGCCACGATAGCGGATTCGCGCCTCGGCGCCGTGCTTCACCTCGCTGGTGCGCAGGATGGCGGCTATATCGGCCCGCGCCGGATCGGAAAGCCGATAGCGCGCCACCGATCACCGCGTACCCGTGGCGGCCAGCGTGTCCAGGGCCGCGTCGAGGTCCGCTTCCGCGATTTCCGTAAACGCGCCGCGGTCCAGCGCATCGGCCCCCGCCCTCAACTGCTTGCGAAGGATGCTCAGCTTGAGTTCATCCTGCTTCCAGCGCTGCTGCAGGCCGCGCACGGCGTCCCGCATGGCCTCGCTGGCGTTCTGGTACTTGCCATCCCGGACCATCTTTTCGACGAAGGCGTCCTGCTCGGCGGTCAGGTTGACGTTGCGGGTGGGCATGGCGAATCTCCTTGAAGGGCCGCATTTTACGGGACTTGGCAAGGTTTGCCAACTGCCTGGCGCGCAGGTCAGGCCGCGTTGTAGCGCACCGTGCCCGTCGCCGCGACATCGTAGCCGCCCAGCTTGCGCGCCTGGCCGACGAAGCGGGGCTCGCGGGCAAAGGCGATGAGGCGCTGCACGGCCGGCTCGAAATAGTCGCGCCGGCGCATCGCCAGGTCGTAGCGCTCCTCGGCTAGCGGCAGGAAATCGAGTTTGAGCTGGCGCGCGGCCGATTCGATGGCGAGGCCTGCGTCGGCGCGTCCTTCCAGCACCGCCATGCCCAGCTCGGTCTCGCTCAAGGCCGGCGGGTCGGCATAGGCGAGCGCGCCCGGCGCGATGCCCGCCGCGTCGAGCAGCCGCAGCAGCAGCACCTGGCTGCCCGCGTCTTCCTGGCGGCGAACGACGCGGGCGCGGCGCTTCCTCAAATCGGCGATACCGGCGATGCGCTTGGGATTGCCGGGCGCCAGCACCAGGCCCTGCCGGCGCTTCGCCCACTCGACCAGCACGACGTCCATGCCGGCCAGCGCGTCGCGCGCGGCCTCGACGTTGTAGTCGTCGCCGGTGGCGTCGCGCAGGTGCAGGCCGCACAAGGTCGCCTCGCCGCCGGCCAGGCGCCGAAGCCCATCGAGACTGCCGCCGGGCAGCAGCGCCAGGCCGCAGCCGGACTGCCGCGCCGCCCAGTCCAGCAGCGGGTCGTGGCTGCCGGCGATCACCGGCGGCGGCGCCGGCCGCGCCACGCCGCCATAGTCGGCATGCTCGGCCACCCAGCGGTCGATCAGCCGGCGCGGGAACAGCCACTTACCGGTGACGCGGCTGCAGGGAATGCGCCGGTCGCGCACCAGTTCGTAGATCTTGCGTTCCTTGACGCGCAGATAATCCGCCACCTCGCGGGTGGTCATCATGTCGTGCACGGGCTCGCCCATGGCCGGACTATAGCAATTCCCCCATGCGGCGAGGGGTCGCCTTGCCGCGCCCCGGCGGCTATGGTGCCGGCGGGTGAGGAACAATGAAATTCAACCGGAAAACGGTCGCGCTGTGCGACTGCGAAGCCACGATGACGCTCGACGCCGCCAGCCTGGCCAGGGTATGCGGCGCGGCCGGTTCGGACGGGGGCGCGGTCGAGCTGCATACCCAGCTCTGCCGGTCGCAGATCGGCAAGTTCCAGCGCCTGATCGCCGCTGACGGGCCGCTGCTGGTCGCCTGCACCCAGGAAGCGCCGCTGTTCGACGAGGCGCGTGTCGAGGCCGGCAAGGCCGAGCTGCCGGTTTCCTACGTCAACATCCGCGAGCGCGCGGGCTGGTCGGACGAGGGCGCGCACGCAGCACCCAAGATCGCGGCGCTGCTGGCCGAGGCCGCGCTCGACTTTCCGCCGACCGCCTCGGTCGGACTGGAGTCGAAGGGAGTCACCCTGATCTACGGCCGCGACGAGCGGGCGATCGAGATCGCGCGGCGCCTGCGCGACCGGCTGGACGTCACGGTGATGCTCGACCGACCCGACGCGGTCGCGCCGCCGCGCGCGATGGACGTGCCGATCTACAAAGGCACGATCGTCGGCGCGCGCGGCCACCTGGGCGGATTCGAGATCGTGGTCGACGACTACGCGGCCCCTCTGCCCTCGTCGCGCCGACAGCTTGTCTTCGAGCCGCCGCGCAAGGGCGCCAGCGCCACCTGCGACCTGATCCTGGACCTGACCGGCGGCACGCCGCTGTTCCCCGCGCACGAGAAGCGCGACGGCTACCTGAGGCCCGACCCGGGCGACGCGGCGGCGGTCGAGCGCGCCGTCTTCGCCCTCGCCGACCTTGTGGGCACGTTCGACAAGCCGCGCTATGTCGATTTCCATGCCGATCTCTGCGCCCACCAGCGCAGCCGCAAGACCGGTTGCACCCGCTGCCTGGACGTGTGCCCGGTCGGCGCCATCGCGCCCGCAGGCGACACGGTCGCGATCGACGAGCGGGTCTGCGCGGGCTGCGGCGCCTGCGCCTCGGTCTGCCCGACGGGTGCGGCGAGCTACGCCCTGCCCGCGGGCGGTGCGCTGTTCCAGCGGCTGCGCACGCTGTTGCAGGCGTACCGGGCCGCCGGCGGCAGCGATCCGGTGCTGCTGCTGCACGACACCAGCCATGGCGAGGAGATGGTCGCCGCGATCGCCCGCCAGGGCCGCGGCCTGCCGGCGCGCGTGCTGCCCTTCGCGGTCAATTCGATCACCCAGGTCGGGCTCGACTTCCTGTCCTGCGCGCTGGCCTACGGCGCGACGCAGCTCCGGGTGCTGGCCGGGCCGAAGAACCGCGGCGAACTTGACGGGCTGGCGCAGCAGATCGGCTTGGTCGAAACGGCGATGGCGGGCCTGGGCTACAGCGGCGGGCGGGTCGCCATCGTCGACGCCGCCGACCCCGAGCAGGTCGAGGCCGCGCTCTACGACCTGCCGCGCGTCGCCGCCCCGGCGCCTGGCACGTTCCTGCCGATGGGCGGCAAGCGAACCCTGACCCTGCTGGCGCTGCGCCATCTGCGCGACCACGCGCCCGCGCCGGCGGAGATCCTGCCCCTGCCGCACGGCGCGCCCTTCGGCGCGCTCGCGATCGATGCCAAGGGCTGCACGCTGTGCCTCGCCTGCGTGGGCGCCTGTCCCACCGGCGCCCTCGGCGACAACCCGGATCGCCCGACCCTGACCTTCACCGAGGATGCCTGCGTGCAGTGCGGCATCTGCCGCTCGACCTGCCCGGAGAAGGTGATCGCGCTCGCGCCGCGCTTCAACTTCGCCGACGCCGCGCGCAGCCCCGTGGTGGTGAAGCAGGAGCCGCCCTTCCACTGCGTTCGCTGCGGCAAGCCGTTCGGCACGCGCGGCGCCATCGAACGCATCGTCGAGAAGCTCGCCGGCAAGCACGCGATGTTCATGCAGGGCGACGCGCGCTTCCGGCTGATGATGTGCGAGGACTGCCGCGTCGTGGTGCAATTCGAGCAGGGCAACGATCCCTTCGCCGGCAAGCCCCGCCCCCTTCCCCGCACCAGCGAAGACGATTTCCGCGAGCGCGAGGTGCTGGAAGCCAGGGCGCGGCTGGAAAAGGAACGGGCCAAGGACCGCGAGGGTGGCTGACGCCGCCCGACGTGGTAGTGTTCCCCTAGTGCATTGGGGGAGAGCACAATGAAGAAGCAGGTGGCCGAATTCATCGGAACGTTCACGCTGGTCCTGTTCGGATGCGGTGCGGCCGTGATCGGAGGTCTGGGCACGGGACCGACCGCGATCGACGTCCTGGGCATTGCGTTCGCGTTCGGACTGGCGATCGTCGCCATGGCCTATGGGATCGGCCCGGTCTCGGGCTGCCACGTCAATCCAGCCGTAAGCTTCGGCGTCTTCATGGCCGGCAGGATGACCATGCCGGAAATGATCGCCTACTGGATCGCGCAGGTGCTGGGCGCACTGGCCGGCGCGGCGGTGCTCTACGTCATCATGTCCGGCAAGGCCTCGGGCTGGACCGGTGGTCTTGGCCAGAACGGCTGGGGTGCCGGCTACCTGGGCCAGTACAACATCGTCTCGGCATTCCTGTTCGAGGCGGTGGCCACGTTCCTGTTCCTGGTCTGCATCCTGGGCGTGACCCAGCCCGGCGCGCCGTCGCAGTTCGCCGGGCTGGCCATCGGTCTTACGCTGGTGGTGATCCACATCGTCGGCATCAACGTGACCGGCGTGTCGGTCAATCCGGCGCGGTCGCTCGGACCGGCGGTGATCGGCGTCGGCAGCAATCCGGCAGCGCTGGGACAGCTCTGGCTCTTCATCGTGGCGCCCTTGGTCGGCGCCGGCGTCGCCGGTGCGATGTTCAAGTCGGGGCTGCTCGCCGCCGATCGAGCCTGACCGGCGACGACTATCGCCGCTGCACGATCACGACGCCCGCCATGATCGCCGCGGTGGCGGCGAGCATCGGCGGGGTCAGCGCCTCGCCCAGCCACGCGACCGAGGCGATGACGCCCACGACGGGCTGCAGGAACTGGATCGTCGCCATGCGCCCGATGCCGCCGCGGCCCAGCGCCCAGTACCAGGCGACATAGGCGATCACGGTGGACACCAGCGCCAGGTAGCCGGCCGCGCTCCAGGCGAGCACCACGGATCCGCCGGGCGCGGTCGTCAGCGGGATGAAGAACAGCAGCGGCGCGACCACGGGCGTCGCCAGTCCTACGCCCCAGAACGCCGTCGCCCAGGGCGAATATCCCTGCTGCTGCAGCCGCCCGCCGGCGACATAGCCGAACGAGGCGGTAAGCGCGGCCAGCACGATCAGCGCGTCGCCCAGCGGCGTGCCGTCGCCGGCGCCGCCCGCCGGCGGCCGGTCGCCGATCAGCAGCACCTCGCCCAGCAGCGCCAGGCTGGAGCCCAGCCACCAGCGCCTGACCGGCCAGCGCCGCTCGAACAGCGCGGCGTAGAGCCCGGTCAGCACGGGCATCCCCGCCATGATCAGCACGCTGCGCGCGGCCGTTGTGGACTGCAGCCCGGCGCAGTAGAGCAGCGGAAACGCGACGAAGGCGCAGAAGGCCGAGGCGAGCAGCAGCGACCAGTGCGCGCCCCTGGCGGGCAGGCGCAGCCGCATGGCCAGCGCCAGCGGCACCGTCGCCACGCCCGCCAGCGCGGTGCGCAGCACGGCGACGGCCAGCGGGTCGAACAGATGGACCGCGATCTTGGTGATCGGCGCGGTCAGGCCCCAGGCCGTGACGGCGAACAGCGCGGCGGCGATCGGCAGGGCGGCGGATTGCGGCTGGGTCAATGCGGCTTGTCTGTCTACTGCGCCTTGGTCGCGCCCGCCGCGCCGGCCCGGCACAGGCCCTCCGCGCGGCTCTTGAAGGTTTCCGCCAGGGCGGGCTGGATCATGCCGTCCTTGACCATCTTGTCGACCTTCTGCCCGTGCTCGGCCATGCAGCGGGCGAAGGGATCGTCGGCCGCGGCCGGCTTGGCGGCATCGCCGGAGGCGACGCGCGCAAGCCCGGTCAGGTCCTCGCGGTGGATGTAGCCGAGCAGGCCGAGGGCAGCGACGGCTACCAGGGCGGCGGCGACGCGCGCCGGCGCGCCGTCGAGGGCGGAGGAACAGGCCACGGCCATGGCGCAACTTAGGGGAAAAATCCCCCCTGCGCCAACGGTTTGACTTAGGTCAATGCCCCCACGCCGAATGGGGAGGAAAAGCCTTCGAGGGTTGTCTATAGTCCGCCCAGCGCTATATCCCATTTGTCATGTCGACCATGATCGATCCGTTCGGCCGCGCCATCACCTACCTCCGGGTCTCGGTCACCGACCGATGCGACCTGCGCTGCGTCTATTGCATGGCCGAGGACATGACCTTCCTGCCCAAGGCCGAGCTGTTGAGCCTGGAGGAGCTGGAGCGGGTCTGCGGCGCCTTCGTGCGCCTGGGCGTGCGCAAGCTGCGCCTCACGGGCGGCGAGCCGCTGGTCCGGCGCAACATCATGAGCCTGATCCGCGGCCTGGGCAGGCGGCTGGGGGATGGGCTGGACGAGCTCACCCTCACCACCAACGGCACCCAGCTCGCCCGCCACGCCGCCGAGCTGGCCGATGCCGGGGTCAAGCGCATCAACGTCTCCTGCGATACGCTCGACCCGGCCAAGTTCCAGGCGATCACCCGCTGGGGCCGGCTCGACCAGGTGATGGCGGGCATCAAGGCCGCCAAGGACGCCGGGCTGCACGTCAAGATCAACGCCGTGGCGCTGAAGGGCACCAACGACGACGAGTTCGACCGCATGATCGAATGGTGCGGCGCCGAGGGCCACGACCTGACCTTCATCGAGGTGATGCCGATGGGCGATATCGGCCGCCAGCGCGTCGACCAGTACCTGCCGATCTCGATGGTCCGCGCGCAGCTCAAGAAGCGCTGGACACTGGAGGAGATCGACTATCGCACCGGCGGGCCGGCGCGCTACGTGCGCGTGAAGGAGACCGGCGGCCGGGTCGGCTTCATCACGCCGATGACGCATAATTTCTGCGAGAGTTGCAACCGCGTGCGGCTGACCTGCACCGGCACGCTCTACATGTGCCTGGGCCAGGAGGACGCCGCCGACCTGCGTGCCGCCGTGCGCGCCAGCGAGAGCGACGCCCCGCTCGAAGCGGCGATCCATGCCGCCATCGCCCGCAAGCCCAAGGGCCACGACTTCATCATCGACCGCCGCCACGACCCGCGGTCCGTCTCGCGCCATATGAGCGTAACGGGGGGGTAGTTCGCACCTTTCAGCGCTCGACCTCCCTGGCCATTGCTGGCCACGGGAAAGCCATTTTCGATCTTACTTGACCACGTCGCAGAATTGCATGCGATAGTAGAATACTTTGAGTTGAAGAGTTCCGCTTTATATGCGGCGTGGGGGAATTGATGTATGGATCGATCTTGATCAATGACACAAATGGAAGGTTCCAAGAGGGAGTTCCCGTCCGGCTTGGTGACATTCGAGGAAAAGACGAAGCGTGGCTCCGCGACCTGCTGCTAAGGCAGCCCGAAATCATTCCAGTCGACGAGATCGATCCTACATATGGACCACTAATTCCCCTATGCCGGGAACTTCGAACCAATGCCGGCGCGGTTGATGCCGCCTTCATCAACAAGCATGGTCGGTTGACTATCGTTGAATGCAAGCTGTGGCGGAATCCGCAGGCGCGCCGAGAAGTCGTAGCACAATCGCTTCACTATGTTTCTGCAATTTCCGAGTGGACATACGCTGACTTGCAAAGGCAAGTCGCCGCCGCGCTCGGCAGAAATTCCAGGTCACCCTACGAAATCGTACGCAGCAGCTCGGCGCGTATCGTTCGCGAGAGCGATTTCTGTGATGCTGTCACCCGATCGCTTCGTGAAGGCAGAGTGTTGGTCCTATTGGTCGGAGACGGCATAAGAGAGGGAATTGCGTCACTCACCGATCTAATAAACAGCAGCGCAACAAAGGCGTTCTCCTTCGCCATGGTTGAGGTCGCTGCATATCGATTCGGCCGCGGCAGCATAGCAATTCAACCACGGGTTCTTGTCGAAACTTCGCTGATAACAAGGCAGATAACCGTTCTGCAATCAGGCAGTGCAGGACATCGCAAGTTACTTCACGCTGAGACTACCCAGGAAGAAACCGACGATGAAGCGCCGTCTGAGGGCACCGCACCGTCTCACGGCCAACGCAAGAAAATGTGGCGCAAGAAGTGGTGGCGGCCGCTCCTGGCCATGAAATTCGATGATCCGGAACAGGAGCGGCCTTACTTTCAGGTGACGAACAATCTCGTCCTACCTACGCCATTTCCCGGGATCAGAATTAAGGCGTTTGCCATTGTCGACGGCCCGGATATCGGCGTTTTCGTGGCCGGCACTCGACATGGCAACACTGACGCGACTCAACCATTTATTAGACGCGACAAAAAGGAATTGCTCGACAGATTGCCAAAAGGGACAACAATCAACGGAACGAGCGGTTGGCCCATCGACCTTAGAACCGACCGATTTGCTAAGAGGCCTTTTGAAAAAGGCTTGTGATAGGGGCCCGGGCGTGATTCAAGCTTGGCATGTGGACCCCCGAGACGCGTGGCCGGATGGCCAAGATCAGGAACAAGCTCAAGCGCTACCCCACGGATATG
>JADLEG010000046.1 GCA_020846275.1 Alphaproteobacteria bacterium | reverse complement strand
GAATTGCCGTGGCCAAGCCGGAATGGGGTGTCAAGCGCACCTGCCAGAGCTGCGCCGCCGTATTCTATGATTTGCGGCGCGATCCGATCATCTGCCCGAAATGCGGCACGCAACTCGATCCGGAAGCGGTTCTGAAGTCGCGCCGCAGCCGCCCCGCCGCGGCCGACGAGGCCAAGAAGGTTCCCGTCCCGGCACCCGAGCCGATCGAGGCCGAAGCCGCCGAGGCGCCCGATGCCGAGAAGGAGGAGGGCGAGGAGGAGGAAGAAGCGGCCGTGATCGAGGACACCTCGGACCTGGGCGAGGACGAGGACGATCTCGGCGAGGTCATGGAGAACGTCGAGGACAACGACAAGGAATAGCGGCTTGGGCCGCGGGCGCCGGCGCGGGATTTTTCGCTTGCTGCCGCGCCTCGGTTGTCCCTACCTTCCCGCCGATCGGGCCGGCAGAACACCCAACAAGCCGGGGCCGATGCCGTATTCGGGGCTGTAGCTCAGTTGGGAGAGCGCTACAATGGCATTGTAGAGGTCAGGGGTTCGATTCCCCTCAGCTCCACCAGGTTTTCAGGCGGCCCGGAAGCGATCCTTCCGGGCCGTCGGCTTTCGCGGGCCAGCGCGATCGAGGCGGTCTTGAACCAAGCGGTCCTGTCTCCGGCACGATTGGCGCTGATCCTCGGCGCGCTGACGGCGTTCACGCCGCTCTCGGTCGACATGTACCTGCCCGGCCTGCCGGCGCTGGCGCTGCAGTTCAAGGCCGGGCACGGCGCGGTGCAGCTCACGCTCTCCTCGTTCTTCGCCGGCATCGCGCTGGGCCAGCTCTTCTACGGGCCGATCTGCGACCGCTATGGGCGCAAGCCGCCGCTCTATGTCGGCGGGCTGCTGTTCGTGCTGGCCTCGGCCGGATGCGCGCTGGCGGGCAGCATCGAAAGCCTGATCGCGATGCGCTTCGTGCAGGCGCTGGGGTGCTGCGCGGGCATGGTGATGCCGCGCGCGATGGTGCGCGACCTGTTCGATCCGCACCAGGCCGCGCGCATGTTCTCGATGCTGATGCTGGTCATGGGCGTGGCGCCGATCCTGGCGCCGCTGATCGGCGGCTACGTGCTGATCTGGTCGGGATGGCCGGCGATCTTCTGGGGCCTGGCGGGCTACGCGATCCTGGTGCTGACGGCGGCGCATTTCCTGCCCGAGACGCATCGGCCGCGCGAGCCGGTGACGCTCAGCATCGGCAGCGCATTGCGCGGCTATGCGGCGGTCCTGGTCGACCGCCAGTTCATGGGCTACGCGCTGGCCGGCGCATTGCCGATCGCCGGCATGTTCGCCTATATCGCCGGCTCGCCCTTCGTGTTCATCGAACTCTACGGCGTGCCGGCGGAGAAGTTCGGCTGGCTGTTCGGCGCCAACGCGGCGGGGTTCATCGCTGCCTCGCAGATCAACGCGCGGCTGCTCCGGCACTATCCGCCGGACCGCATCCTCGCGGTGGCGAGCTGGGTCGGCGCCGCGGCGGGGCTGTTGCTGCTGGCGATCGTGCTGACCGGCGCCGGCGGATTGTGGGGCGTCGCGATCGGGCTGTTCGCGTGCATCGCGCCGATGGGCATGGTGATGCCGAACGCCGCGGCCTGCGCGCTGGCCGGGCATGGCGCGCGCGCCGGCACGGCGTCGGCGGTGCTGGGCATCCTGCAGTTCGGCGGCGGCGGCCTGACCAGCGCCGCGATCGGCGCGATGGCCGCCACCAGCGCGGTGCCGATGGGCGCGATCGTCGCCGCCTGCGTCGTCGCCGCCGCGCTTCTGCGCTACCTGCTGGTCGGGCCTTCCTCCCCGGCGAGGCAGTAGAGGCGACCGCGCGCGCTACTCGGCGGCGCGGGCGGCTTGCGGGGCGAAGCCCTGTTCCATCGCGCGGCGGAAGCGGATCACGTCGTCCGTGGCGTCGACCTGGACATCGGCCCAGGTGACCGGCTTGCCGACCGCCACCGGCCGCACCAGCTTGACGCCGTGCGCCAGGCCGATCGGGAAACCGCCGAGCCTGAGCGACGCCGCGGCCGGCATCAGGCGAGCATAGACCGTGTAGCCGCCCTCGCCGTCCAGCGTCTCGCCGGGCTTCAGGTCGCGCTTGGCGGTGGCCACCGCGTCGGCGCGGAATCCCGTCGGGCATCCCGTCGCCTCGCCGCGCAGCGCCACCGACGCGATCGAGATGCCGAGCTCCAGCCCGATCAGGTGCCAGCGCTTGTACATCACGCCATAGCGCCCGGATGCATCCGTCACCATGCCGTATTCCTTGAAGCAGCGCGTCACGTAGTCGTTCGGCGCCTCCATCACCACCCACACGCCCCAGCGTATGTCGCGCGGCACCGGGCTTCCATCGCGCTCCAGCGACGAGACGCATTCGACCTGGCCCTTGTGGTGCAGCGTCCCGCCTTCGTCGCGCGGGCGCATGACCTGCGGCAGGTCGTCCGTGCCGCAGGGCGGGAAGTCGAGCCCGTCGGGCGCCGGCGTCAGCCCGGTCGCGTTGGCGACGGCGGTCGTCTCGATCGCCGGCTTGGTGCCGTCGAGGAACGAGTTGAACATCTGCGGGTTCATGCCGCCGATCCTGGCCTGCTCGGCGGTGAGCCCGTAGTGGTCCCAGACCGTTTCGGGCGTCGACTGCGCGTAGTGCGGCAGCCATTTGTGCCCGCGACCCGCCGCCGAGACGCCGAACCCCGACGCGCGCGCCCAGTCCACCAGCTCGCAGATCAACGCCGGCTGGTCGCCGTAGGCGAGCGAATAGATCACGCCGGCCTCCGCCGCGCGCCGCGCCAGCAAGGGGCCGACGAAGGCGTCGGCCTCGACCGTCACCATCACCACGTGCTTCTTCGCCGCGAAGGCGAGCAGGGCATGGCGGACCGCGGAGGGCGGATGGCCGGTCGATTCGACGATCACGTCGATCGCGGGATGCGCCACCAGCGCCTTCACGTCGTCGAGCACGCAGGTCGTGCCGGTATCGAGCGCGTCGCCCAGCGACCGGGCGGCGCGGCGCTCCCGGCTCCAGCCCGCGCGGTCGAGATTGGCGTGCGCCTTGTCCGGCGCCATGTCGGCGATGCCTACGACATGCAGCCCCGGCGTGGTCGGCGCCTGGGCCAGGTACATCGCCGCGAACTTGCCGCAGCCGATCACGCCGACGCGGACCGGGCGCTTCTCCTCCGCGCGCTTCAGCAGCAGCCGGTGCAGGTTCATGGTTCTTCCTTCCACTCGTAGAGCACCGCATGGAACATACCGTGTACGATAGCCGCGGCGAATGGGCAGTCAATTGGCCGCGGCTCCGGTCGGTTCGATCACACGGGTTATGAGATAAAATCACTTGGCAGATGCCGCCGTGTCCCATTGGATGCCGCGGGGCTCGGCGCCGTCGAAGAGCGCCAGCCAGGGATGTCGGGAGCGCCGTCGTGGCAATGACGATCGTCGAGAAGATCCTGGCCCGGGCCAGCGGCGCGCCGCGGGTCCGGCCCGGCGATTTCGTCGTGGTCGACGTCGACATGACGGTCATGCTGGACATGAGCCTGCATGCCGGCACGCGGCGCGAGCTGGTGCGCGTCCACGATCCCGACAAGCTCGCGATGATCCTCGACCACACCGTGCCGGCGCCCGACCGCGGGGCGGCCGAGGCGCACCGCGCGGGCCGCGACTTCGTGCGTCAGTTCGGCATCACGCGCTTCCACGATGTCGGCGCCGACCAGGGCATCAGCCACGTGATCATCGGCGAGCATGGCTACGCCCTGCCGGGCACGGTGCTGGTCTGCTCGGATTCGCATAGCTGCGCCGCCGGCGCCTACAACTGCGCGGCGCGCGGCGTCGGCTATCCCGACACGGTCTATGCCGCCACCACCGGCAAGGCCTGGTTCCGCGTCGGCGCCACCGTGCGCTATGACCTCGACGGCCGCCTGGCGCCGGGCGTCGCGGCCAAGGACGTCTTCCTTCACGTCGCCGGCACCTATGGCGAGCACGCCACGCAGAACGTCGAGTATGGCGGCCCCGGCATGGCGTCGCTGGGGATGGACGCGCGCCGGACATTGGCGACCATGGGCGCCGAGCTCAGCGCCGAATTCGTCACCTTCGAATGCGACGACGTGCTGACCGCCTACATCAAGGCACGCAGCGCCACGCCGTTCCAGCCGCAGCATCCGGATGACGACGCATCCTATGCCGCGCGGCGGCGGATCGACCTGTCCGCGATCGAGCCGATGGTGGCGCTGCCCGACGCGGTGATCCTGAACGCCGTGCCGGTCAGCCAGGTCGCCGGCACGCCGATCGACCAGGCCTTCATAGGCTCCTGCGCCAACGGCAACCTGGACGACCTGGCCGAGGCGGCGCGGGTGCTCGCCGGCCGCCGCGTCGCGCGCGGCACGCGCCTGCTGATCACGCCCGGCTCCCAGGCGGTCTATCGCCAGGCCTTGCGCGCGGGCTACATCCAGACCCTGGCCGATGCCGGCGCGGTGGTCACGCCGTCGACCTGCGGCGCCTGCTTCGGCGGGCACATGGGCCTCCTGGGGCCGGGCGAGACCTGCATCACCGCCAGCACGCGCAACTTCAAGGGCCGCATGGGCGACCCGACGGCGCGCATCTTCATGGCGTCGCCGGCCACCGTGGCCGCCGCGGCCGCGGCCGGGCGCATCGTGCATCCCGGCGACGTGACAGGAGGCCGCGCATGATCGCCGGCCGCACCTGGAAGTTCGGCGCCAGCATCAACACCGACCTGATGATGCCCGGCCATCTGCTGCTGGCGTCGGAGGAAGAGCAGAAGCGCGCGCTGTTCGCGGTCAACCGGCCGGGATGGGTCGACCAGGTGACGCCGGGCGACATCATCGTCGCCGGCGCGAACTTCGGCACCGGGTCCAGCCGCCCCGCGCCGCGATCGCTGCGCAACCTTGGCATCGCCTGCCTGCTGGCGGAATCGATCAACGGCCTGTTCTTCCGCAACGCGGTCAATTTCGGCTTCGTCGCGCTGGAATGCCCGGGCGTCGACGCGCTGTTCGCCGAAGGCCAGCTGGCCGAGGTCTCGATCGAGCAATGGATCGTGCGCAACCGCGACACCGGCCGGACGCTGCCGATCCCGCCCATCCCCGCGCCGTTGCTCGCCCTGATGTTCAACGGCGGGATATTCCCCTATCTCGAGCAGCAGGGCCTGATCAGGCCGCGCGCGCCAGCGCTGGGAAGGACGTGACCGCCGTGCCCGGGCCGACCGCGCCACCCAGCCGAAAATCGTCGGAAGCCTTGCCGCTGATCGAGTTCCGCAACGTCGGCAAGACCTTCGCGCGCGGCGCGCTCGAAGCCGTGCGCGACGTGAATCTTTCCGTGGCGCCCGGCGAGTTCCTGACCCTGGTCGGCCCGTCGGGCTGCGGCAAGTCCACCCTGCTCAACATGACCGCGGGCCTGTTCCTGCCGACGACGGGCGAGGTGCGCTACGCCGGTGCGGTTGTTGCCGACATCAATGTGCGCGTCGGCTACATGACCCAGGTCGATCACCTGCTGCCATGGCGCACGCTCGCCGGCAACATCGCCGTGCCGCTCGAGATCGCCGGCCGGCCGAAGCGCGAGATCGCGGCGGAGGTCGAGCGGCTGATGACGCTGGTCGGGCTCACGGGCTTCGGCGCTTCCTATCCCTCGCAGCTCTCTGGCGGCATGCGCAAGCGCGCGGCGCTGGCGCGGCTGTTCGCCTACGACCCCGAGACGCTGCTGATGGACGAGCCGTTCGCCGCGCTGGATGCGCAGATGCGCCTGGTGCTGCAGGTCGAGTTGAAGCGTCTCTGCCGGCTCCTGGGCAAGACCGTGCTGTTCGTCACCCACGACGTCGACGAGGCGGTGGCGCTGGGCGACCGCTGCATCGTCTTCACCTCCCGGCCCGGGCGGGTGCGGCAGGCCATCACGGTCGACCTGCCGGGCGACCGCGATCTGCGGGTGCTGCGCTACGACCCGGCCTATCTCGCGCAATGCGGCGCGCTGTGGCGCCTGTTGACCCCGCCGGTCGAACCGGCCGTGGCACCGCAAGGGCGCCGCGAATGATCCCGCTCATCCAGGCGGCGATCGTCGCCGTCTTCCTCGGGACCTGGCAGATGCTCTCGCCGGCGTTGGGATTGCAGTTCTTCTTCGCCACGCCGCTCGCCGTGTTCCAGTCGCTGTGGGCGCTGATGAAGAGCGGCCTGCTGTTCTACCACGCCGGCATCACCTCGCTGGAAGCCGTGGCCGGCTTCCTTCTGGGCGGCACGCTGGGGATGGGCATCGGCATCCTGCTCGGCCGCCACCAGTTGCTGGCGAAGGTGCTGGCCCCGTTCCTGACCGCGATCTACAGCCTGCCCAAGGCGGCCTTGGCGCCGCTGTTCATCCTGTGGTTCGGCATCGGCATCGACATGAAGATCTTCCTGGCCGGATCGATCGTGTTCTTCCTGGTCTTCCTGAACACGTTCCACGGCGTGCGCGAGGTCAGCCACGAGCAGATCGCCATCCTGCGCCTGATGAAGGCGAACGAACGCCATCTGCTGACCAAGGTCATCATCCCCTCGGCGATCGTCTGGGTGTTCGCGGGCCTGCGCCTGTCCGTGCCCTATGCGCTGATCGGGGCGATCCTGGGCGAGATCATCGCCGCCAACCGCGGCCTCGGCTTCCTGATCTCCTCCGCGGCGGGCCGGTTCGATACCGCCGGTACCTTCGCCGCCCTGATCGCGATCATGTTCCTGGCGCTGGTCCTCAACCGCGCGATCACCTTCGCCGAGGGGCGGCTGATGCCCTGGCGCGCGGCCGAGGAAGGCCGCGAGGTTCCGATATGAAAAGCAAACGGATATGGAGGAAACACCCATGAAGCGAACGGTGGCGCTCGCCGCTCTGGCCCTGCTGGTGCTCGCCGGGCCGGTGCGCGCGAAGGACAAGGTCGTCTTCGCCTTCGGCAGCGAATCGCTGATCTTCCTGCCCTGGTACGTGGCCGAGGCCAAGGGCTACTTCAAGGAACAGGGCATCGCGCCCGAGCTGGTGGTGATGAAGGGCGGGCCGCTGGCGATGACCGCGACGCTCGCCGGCGACGCGGACATCCTGGGCTCGGGCGTCGAGCTCAACATCGCGACGCACGAGAAGGGCCGCAAGATCACCGCCATCGCGGCGCTGGTGACGCAGCTGACCCATCGCATCGTCGCGCAGGAGGAGGTGTCCAAGCGCACCGGCGTGACCGAGGCGTCGCCGCCGGCCGAGCGGCTGAAGGCGCTGAAGGGCCTGAAGATCGGCATCACCGGCGCCGGCAGCTCGACCGACCGCTTCACGCGCTTCCTGGTCCAGTCGGGCGGCTACGACCCGGACCGCGACGTGACGATCATCCCCTTGGGCGAATCGGCGCCGATCCTCGCCGCCTTCCAGCAGAAGCGCATCGACGCGTTCTTCTTCTCGTCGCCCACCTCCGAGCGCGCGATTCTCGAGATGAAGGGATTCACCCTCATCAACCTGGCCAAGGGCGAGTTCGAGCCGCTGCGGGACTTCCTCTACAACGTGCTGTCGGCCACGCCGGAATGGCTGGCGAAGAACGGCGACAAGGCGGTGCGCGTGATCCGCGCCGTCAGCAAGGGGCTCGACCTCATCCACGCCAGGCCGGAAGAGGCCAAGCAGGCCGGCCTGAAATACTTTCCCAAGGTCGACATGAAGATCTTCGACGCCGCCTTCGAGCAGGCGCTGCCCAGCTATCCCAAGACGCTGCACATCGCGCGGCGGGGCCTCGAGGTGAACTACATGTTCGTCAAGGCGAGCGAGGGACGCGACATCAAGGTCCCGATCGAGATGCTGTACTCCAACGAGTATGTCGACAAGGCTTTGGCGAAGTGACGCAACCGGGAACAGGGCAGCGGGCATGACAAGCATCGGCAACCTCGACTGGAAGGGCATCTTCGTCATCCCGCCGACGCCCTTCCACGACGATCTCCAGGTCGACTACGACGGCCTGCGCAACGTGCTGCGGTTCGCGCTGGATTGCGGCGCGCACGGCATTGTCGCCAACGCCAACGCCAGCGAATCCCCGTTCCTGTCCGAAACCGAGCGGCGGCGGACGGTCGAGCTGGTGATCAAGGAGTGCAAGGGAAAGGCGCCGGTGGTGATCGGCGTGTCGAGTCCCTGCGCCGCCGTCACGGTGGAATACGCCAAATTCGCCGCCGGCGCCGGGGCCGACGGGCTGATGTCGATGCCGCCCACCCAGCAGCGTCCCGGCGAGGCGGAGATCCGCTCGTTCTACAAGGCGCTGGGCGCGGCGACGCCGCTGCCGGTCTTCATCCAGAACTGGGGCGGGCCGGGCGGCACGCCGATGGCCGCCAGGTTCGTCGCCGAGCTGATCCGCGACAACCCGACCTGCTGCTGCGTGAAGGAGGAGACCGAGTACGCAAGCCAGGTGATGAGCGAGATCCTCGATGCCGCCGGCGGCGCGTGCAAGGTGATGATGGGCGGCAAGACCGGCCGGCCGCTGTTCGAGGAATACCGGCGCGGCGGGCGCGGCACCATGCCGGCCTGCGAGGTGCCGGACATCCAGGTCAGGCTGTGGGACAAGCTTGACGGCGGCGACGAGACGGGGGCGGAGGAGCTGCACCGCGCGCTGCTGCCGCTCTTGATCATGGAACTGGGCTACGGCCCGCATTTCTGGAAGGCGGTGCTGAAGCGCCGGGGCATCATCCGCGGCGTGGCGGTGCGCCAGACCGGCGGCCGCAAGCTGGACCAGGCCGCGCTCGACTATGTCGACCACCTGCTGCGCCAGCTGGCGCCGCTGATGGACAAGCGCTACCCCCTGCCGGCCTGAGCCGCCGCGGTCAGTCGTCTTCCTTCAGCGCCACCTCGCGGGTGCGCTGGAAGGCCGGCAGCAGCAGCATGACCAGAAGCCCGGTCGCCAGCGCCAGCAGGCTGGCGCTGATCGGCCGCTTGATGAAGGTCAGCGGATCGCCGAAGGAGAGCTGCATCGCGCGGCGCAGGTTCTCCTCGATCATCGGGCCCAGCACGAACGCCAGCAGCAGCGGCGCGGGCTCGCATTCCCACTTGATGAAGGCATAGCCGACCAGCCCGAACACCAGCAGCAGCATCACCTCGAAGGTGCTGTTGTTCAGCGTGTAGACGCCGATGCAGCAGAACACCAGGATCATCGGGTAGAACAGGTGATAGGGAACCTTCAGCAGCAGGACCCAGATGCGGATCAGCGGCAGGTTGATGATCACCAGCATGATGTTGCCGATCAGCATCGAGGCGATCAGGCCCCAGAAGATGTCGGGGTTCTTGCTCATCATCTGCGGCCCGGGCTGCACGCCATGGACCATCATCGCGCCCGCCATCAGCGCGATCACGCCGTTGGACGGAATGCCGAGCGTCAGCAGCGGGATGAACGAGGTCTGCGCGCCGGCGTTGTTGGCCGACTCCGGCGCCGCGACGCCTTCCACCGCGCCGCGCCCGAAGCGCTGGGGATCGCGCGCCAGGCGCTTTTCCAGCGAATAGGCGGCGAAGGCGCTCAGCACCGATCCGCCGCCCGGCAGAAGGCCGAGCGCCGATCCCAGCGCCGTGCTGCGCACCACCACCAGCCAGCAGCGCCGGAAATCGTCGCGCGTCGGCCACAGCTTGCCGAAGCGCTGCGACAGGATCTGGCGGTCGCTGGGATTCTCCAGGTTCTTGATGATCTCGCCCACGCCGAATATCCCCATCGCCATCGGCACGATGCCGATGCCGTCGGCGAGCTCGGGAATGCCGAGGGTCAGCCGCGCCGCGCCGGATTCGACGTCGGTGCCCACCGAGGCCAGCAGCAGGCCCAGCATGATCACGCCCAGCGCCTTCAAGATCGATCCCTGCGCCAGCACGATCGCGGCCAGAAGGCCCAGGACCATCAGCGAGAAATACTCGGCCGGCCCGAACAGCAGCGCGAACTCCGCCAGCGGCGGCGCGAAGACCGCGATGAAGCCGGTGGCGAAGAACCCGGCGAACAGCGACGCCAGCGCCGCGATCGCCAGCGCCGGTCCCGCCCGTCCCTGCCGCGCCAGCTGGTAGCCGTCCAGGCAGGTGACGATCGACGAGTTCTCGCCGGGGATGTTGACCAGGATCGCCGTGGTCGAGCTGCCGTACTGCGCGCCGTAGTAGATGCCCGCCAGCATGATCAAAGCCGAGGTCGGCTGCAGGTAGAAGGTGATCGGCAGCAGCATGGCCACCGCGGCGATCGAGCCGATCCCCGGCAGCACGCCCACCAGCGTCCCCACCAGCGCGCCGATCAGGCAGTAGAGCAGGTTGTCCGGCTGCGCCGCGATCAAAAGGCCGCTTGCGAATCCCTCCAGCATGCCGGTCACCGCATCAGCGCGGCCGGCCATACCAGCATCGGCAGGCCGAGCGCCAGGACGAAGACCGCGACCGAGAACGCGGCCATGAAGAGGCCGAGCAGGATCGCCGAAACCAGCCGGGGCCGCGGATGCCCCAGGGTCGACAGCATCACCAGCCCGAAGATCGAAAGCACCAGCCCCAGCCGCTCGATGGTAAGCGCGAAGAACGCCACGCTGACCAGGATCCACAGCAGCGGCCGGAACGACCAGGCCACGGACCGCGCGCCGTCGACGGCCAGGCCGCGCAGCACGATGGCGATGCCGATCGCGATCTGCAGGAAGCAGATCAGCCGCGGCACATAGCCCGGCCCCATGCTGGTGGCGCTGCCGCCGGCCAGCCGGGCGGCCAGCGCCAGCGCCAGCAGCGCGACGGCGATCAGAAGGCCGCCGACCACCAGGTCGTTCATATTACGGATGCGCAGCATCGCCCGGCTCGCCTGCTTTCATTCGCCGCACCGGGCGGAACCGGGTCCGGCGCGGCTTTAGGGAAGGGGGTGCGCCGAATCCGTCCGGCTCTTCATCCAGGTGGTGAAGGCGACGATCCGGCGATCCCGCGATTTCGAGGCCGGGTAGACGAGGAAGTACGAGCGATGCGTGCGCGCCGGAAGGTTGAACAGCGGCACCAGACGCTGCTGCAGGATGTCTTCCTGGATATGGATGGTCTGCGCCATCGCCACGCCCAGCGCGTTGAGCGCCGCCTGGTAGACCAGCCCGGAATGCTCGAAGCGCATGCCGCGCTGGGCATCGATGTCGTCGATGCCGACGAAGTTCAGCCAGTGGCTCCAGTCGTGCAGCCGCGGCGCCGCGTGCAGCAGCGTGAACTCGGCCAGCTCGCGCGGGTCTTTCAGGGTCCGCCCGCACAGCAACTTTGGACTGGCCACCGGCAGCAGCTCCTCGTGGAACAGCAATTCGGAGACCAGCCCGGGCCATTCGCCCAAGCCCAGACGCACGGCGATGTCGATCTCGGAGTCCTCCGGATCCAGGTCCGCGTGCGAGGTGATGATCTCGAAGCCGATGTCGGGAAACAGTTCCTTGAACTGCGCCAGGCGCGGGATCAGCACGTTGTTGGCGAGGGTCGGATAGATGCCGATGCGCAGCGGCGCGTCGCTCGCCGCCGTCTCGAAGGTTTCCGTCGTCGCCTCGCGGATCTGGTCGAAGGACGCCGACAGGCGCGCCGCATAGGCCTTGCCGCGCGCCGTCAGGGCCAGGCGCTGGTGCTCGCGCGCGAACAGCTTCGCGCCGAGATACTCCTCGAGCTTGGCGACATGCCGGCTGACGGCGCCGTGCGTCACCCGCAATTCCTGCGCCGCCCCCGAGATGCTCCGGTGACGGGCCGCCGCTTCGAATGCGCGCAGCGAATTCAACGGGGGTAACCGTCCGCCCATCCATACCCTCCCCAGGCTGTCATCTTTACCGATGACTTGCCCGATCAATTTTATCACCCCCAGTGTGACTATATCTAACTTGAATTCGGATGCACAGGGCCGATAGTCGCGCAAAGGCCATGGTAAAAGGAGCCGGGCCGGACCCATCAACCATAACGAGGTTCGCTGCATCGATCGACAGACGGCACAAGACCGCAAGTCGCCAGGACAACGAGAACAACCCCGGGAGGGAACAAATGAGACTCTTGCTGGCCGCGATTGCCACGCTCGCGCTCGCCATGGCCGCCGCGCCATGTCCCGCGCGGGCCGCCGACTATCCCACCAAGCCCATCCGCCTGATCGCGCCCTACCCGCCGGGCGGCGGCGTCGACCTGTCGGCCCGGCTGGTCGCGGATTCGCTTTCCGCCAAGCTTGGCCAGCAGGTGGTGGTCGAGAACCGGCCCGGCGCCACCGGCACGATCGGCTCGGACTATGTCGCCAAGTCGCCGGCGGACGGCTACACGCTGCTGTGGACGTCGACGGACTCGATCACCATCGTGCCGGCGCTGCGCCCGAACATGGCCTACAAGGTGCCGGACGACTTCACCTTCGTCGGCAAGATCGCCGAGACCGGCATGTCGTTTGCCGTCAGCGCCAAGCTGCCGGTCAAGTCGATCAGCGAGCTGGTCGCCTATGGCAAGGCCAACCCCGGCAAGATCCGCTACGGCTCGACCGGCGTCGGCGGCTCACCGCATCTGGCGACGCTAATGTTCGAGAAATATGCCGGCATCAAGATGACGCATATTCCCTACAAGGGCGTGGCGCCGTCGCTGGCCGATCTTCTGGGCGGCCATATCGAGTTCGCGCTGGTGACGCCGATCACGATCGCGCCCTATCTCGGCTCCGACAAGATCCGGATCATCGGCATCTCGGCGCCGGCGCGCCACCCGATGCTGCCGGACGCGCCCACGGTCAAGGAAGCCGGATTGCCTCAGGCGACCAGCACGGTCTGGTACGCGCTGTTCGGCCCGGCCAAGCTGCCGGCCAAGGTGACCGATCGGCTGCGCAAGGACCTCGCCGCCATCGCCGAAAGCCCGGAGCTGAAGGAGAAGCTCGAAAAGGCCGGGCTGCAGATGTCGCCGATGATGGGCGACGCGTTCGAGAAGTCGGCCGTGTCCGAACTGAAGGAATGGAAGGACATCGGCAAGGCCGAGAACATCACCCTCGAATAGGCGTGTCGCGCGGGCGCGCTGCGCCTAGTACCGCCCGCCGGTCACCATCAGGTTGTCGCCGACGATGTAGGACGCCTCGTCCGACAGCAGGAACAGGATCGCGCGCGCGACTTCCTCCGGCTCGGCTGCGCGGGCGATCGGAATCGTCGGCGCCACGCGGTCGATGCGGTCCTGCGGGTTCATCTGCGTCCGCGTCAGGCCGGGGCTCACCGCGTTCACGCGCACGCCGCTGCGGATGGCCTCCTTGGCAAGGCCGACGGTGAAGCTGTTCACCGCGCCCTTCGACGCGGCGTAGTGCACGCGTTCGCCGGGGCTGCCGATCCGCGCGCCGACCGACGAGACGTTGACGATCGCCCCGCCGGCGCCGCCGCGATCCGTCGCCATGCGGCGCAGCGCCTCGCGCGAGCACAGGATCGGCCCGATGATGTTGATGTCGACGACCCGGCGCAGCACGGCGAGGTCCAGATCGACCAGCTTGGTCGAGCCGCCGTTGATGCCGCTGTTGTTGACCAGCGCCGTCACCGGCCCGAACCGGCGCTCCGCGGCGTCGAACAGGCCGCGCACCGCCGCTTCGTCGGCGACGTCGGCCGCGACGGCGGCGGCTTGTCCGCCCGCCCGCGCGATGTCCGCTGCCACGCTCTCGGCCGCCGCCCCGTCGTTCAGGTAGTTGACGACGACGCGATAGCCGCGCTGTGCGCCCAGGCGCGCGGTCGCCGCCCCGATCCCTTTGCTGGCACCCGTTACAATCAGGACTGGCGATGGCATCGCGGCTTCTCCCATTGGCAAGCCATTGAAGAACAATATATTCTGGACATGGGGGACGACACGATCTTTTTGTCACCCCGCTTGTGACTTTAAGTTGCTTGAAGCCGCGGCGGATTGGGTGGCTAGTTCGCCCGGGACATTGCGCCACCAGCGACGGGAACACGCCATGACGAGCACGATGGAAGCGCGCGCGGACGCCAAGCGATCGACCTTCGCCGCCACGTCGCTCGGCCCGGTGATGGGCGCGGAGATCGTCGGCCTCGACCTCTCGAAGCCGCTGTCGGCCGCGGATATCCAGCGGCTGCAGGACCTGCTGATCGAATACAAGGTCCTGTGCTTCCGCGACCAGGACCTGTCGATCGACCGGCAGATCGCCTTCACCAAGTATTGGGGCACGCCGCTCGAGCATACGATGGCGAGCCACAAGCGCACCGGCACGCGCGAGGAGGTGCAGGTCGCGAGCAACGTGGGGCCGGACGGCAAGCCGAACGGCAAGCATCCCGACGTGACCGCGATGCGCTGGCATACCGACCGGTCCTGGCGGCCCGATCCGGCGCTGATGACCCTGCTCTACGGCGTCGAGGTGCCGGGCGAAGGCGGCGACACGCTGTTCTGCAATACCAGCCTCGCCTACGACAACCTGCCCGACGAGACGAAGCGCCGCATCGATCCGATGAAGGTGATCCACTCGGTCGAATACTCGCGGCGCACCGGCACGGGCGGACCGCCCGCGACCGAGTACGAGCTGCGCATCGCGCCGCCGACGCCCCATCCGCTCGCCCGCAAGCACCCGGTCACCGGCAAGCGCGCGATCTTCGCGGGGTGCCACGCCTGGAAGATCGACGGCATGCCCGAGGCGGACGGGCGCAGGCTGCTCGACGAGCTGATGGCGTTCGCCACGCAGGACCGCTTCGTCTACCGCCACAAATGGCGCCGGCACGACCTGGTGATGTGGGACAACCGCTGCACCTTCCACGCCGCCACGCCCTACGACACGGCGAAGGAAATCCGCATCACCCACCGCACGGTGGTCCAGGGCACGCGCACGAACTGAGCGCGGGGGCTTTCGCCCGCATCGCCTGGATGTGATCGGCGAACCGCAGGCGCCAGGCCCGGTCCTTCGGCATTCGTTAAGGAATGCAACGCAATCGTGAAGCGTTGCCGGCCGCTGTGGTCACTACAATCCGGCCCGAAACTGGGAGTTCGCCCATGCCCGTATCGCGCCGGCTGTTCCTGTTCGCGTCCACCGCCGTCGCGGGCGCGGTTGCGCTCGGCTTCCGCGGGCCGTTCGGCGATGCCTCGCCGTCGCGGGCGGGCGCCGCCTTCGAGGTCGTGCACAGCGACGACGAATGGCGCCGCCTGCTGACGCCCGAGCAGTATCGCGTGCTGCGCGGCCACGGCACCGAGCGCGCCGGCAGCAGCCCGCTCGACCGCGAGAAGCGCGCGGGCACCTTCGCCTGCGCGGGCTGCGACCTGCCGCTGTTCGCGTCCGACCGGAAATTCGACAGCGGCACGGGCTGGCCCAGCTTCTGGGCGCCGCTGGACAACGCGGTCGCCACCTCCGACGACTTCAGCCTGTTCGTCAAGCGCACCGAGGTGCATTGCCGGCGCTGCGGCGGGCATCTGGGCCATGTCTTCGACGACGGGCCAAAGCCGACCGGGCTGCGCTATTGCATGAACGGCGTCGCGCTGAAGTTCGTGCCGGCCGGCGTACCCGGCCAATCGTCATGATCGGACGTCTTCGGGCGGCCCTGGTCGCGGTCGCGGCCATTGTTCTGGCCGGTCCGGGCATGGCGCAGCAGACCGCGCCGACATCCGGTTCCGGCGGGATCAAGACGGCGACGGCGATCTTCGCCGGCGGCTGCTTCTGGTGCATGGAGCCGCCCTTCGACAAGCTCGACGGGGTGATTTCCACGACCTCGGGCTACACCGGCGGCATGCGGGTCAACCCGACCTACAAGGAAGTCTCGGCCGGCGGCACCGGGCATACCGAGGCGCTGAAGATCGTCTACGATCCGGCCAAGATCACCTACGAGAAGCTGCTCCACGTGTTCTGGCGCAACCACGACCCGCTGAACGCGGGCGGGCAGTTCTGCGACCACGGCACGCAGTACCGGCCGGGCATCTACTACGCGAGCGAGGAGGAGAAGCGCCTGGCGGAAGAATCGAAGGCGGCGCTCGAGACGTCGGGCCGCTTCAAGCAGCCGATCGTCACCGAGATCGTGGCCGCCACCGCGTTCTACCCGGCCGAGGACTACCACCAGGACTATTACCTCAAGAACCCGATCCGCTACGCGTTCTACAGCACCAGTTGCGGCCGGGCCCGCCGGCTGCAGGAGCTCTGGGGCGACGAGGCGGCCAGCCATTCCTGAGCCGCCGCGCGGCTACTTGGCGATCCAGGTCTTGCGGTCGCAGACATCCGGCTCCTTCAATTGGCTCGGCGGAAGGCGGCGCGCGGCCATCTCCTTGCGCTGCTTGGCCAGCTCGATGCTGCATTCGACCGCGGGCTCCAGATAGGGCACGGCGGTGATGGCGCGGGCCGGCACGTCGCACTTGAAGTACACCATCTGCGTGACCAGGGTCTGGATGATGGTCAGCACGCCGTTGACGCGAAGCTGCAGCAGGACGCCGGCCTCGCCCTTCATCGCGATGGCGTCGGCATAGGTCGCCGCCAGGGCCTTCTCCTGCACGGCCAGGTCGTCGGACAGCGCCTTGCACGCGTCCTGGGCCAGCACCGGGGTTGAGATCGAGAAGAAAAAGACGAGAGCCGAAGCGAGATATTTCAACATAGTGGATACTCACGCGCGCCCGACCCTAACTGGAACGGAGCGCGCCGGGAATCGTTCGCCGTACGCATCGTGAATTGCGACGGCCTACAGCTTGCCCGGAAAATGGCAGGCGACCCAGTGGCCCGGGCGGTTCTCCGCCAGCGGCGGCATCTCCGCCGCGCAGCGCTCGGCGGCGATCGGGCAGCGCGTGCGGAACCGGCAGCCGCTCGGCACGTCGATGGCGCTGGGCGGCTCGCCGGTCAGGCGCACCCGCTCCCGGCGGCGCTCGATCGCGGCATCGGGAATGGGCGCGGCGGAGATCAGCGACTTGGTGTAGGGGTGCAGCGGCATGTCGAACAGCGCCGCCGCCGGCGCCACCTCCATCACCTTGCCCAGATACAGCACGACGATGCGGTCCGACACGTGGCGCACCACCGCCAGGTCGTGGGCGATGAACAGGTAGGTCAGCGCGAAGCGGCGCTGCAGGTCGATCAAAAGGTTGATGATTTGGGCCTGGATGTTGACGTCGAGCGCCGAGATCGGCTCGTCGGCGACGATGAACTCGGGGCTGACCGCCAGCGCGCGCGCGATCGAGATGCGCTGGCGCTGGCCGCCGGAGAATTCGTGCGGGAAGCGCCCGGCCGCCTGCGCCGACAGGCCGACCACGTCCAGAAGCTCGCGCACGCGCGCGCTGGTCTCGGCGCCGTCCTGCGTCATGCCATGCAGCTTCAGCGGCCAGCCCAGGATCTCGTCCACCGTCATGCGCGGGTTCAGCGAGGCGTAGGGATCCTGGAAGATCATCTGCAGGCGCCGCCGCAACGGCCGGATCGTCGCCGGGTCGGCGTGGGTGATGTCGACCCCGCCATAGGCGATCTGTCCCGCGGTCGGCTCGTGCAGCCGCACGATCAGCCGGCCGAGCGTGGACTTGCCGCAGCCCGATTCGCCGACCAGGCCGACCGTCTCGCCCTTGAACACCGCCAGGTCGACCCCGTCGACCGCGTGCAGCACGCGCCGCTCGCCGAAGAACGTCGTCTTCGGCAGCGGGAAATGCTTCTTGACGTCGCGCACGTCAAGCAGCACTTCGCCGCGCGTGGCGCTGGCGGCGGTCGCCGCCGCATAGGACACCCCGGCGCGCGCGGCGGCGGCCGGTTGGGCCGGCGCCGCCGTTGCCCCGCCGCCCACCTTCGGCAAGGCGCCGCCCCGCTGCGTCACCCAGCAGCGCGCGGCGCGCCCGGGGGCGATCGCGGTCAGCGCGGGATGCTCGGCGCAGGCCTCGATGGCGAAGGGGCAGCGCGCGCGGAAGCGGCATCCCGCCGGCCAGTCCGCGGGATCGGGCGGCGTGCCCTCGATCGTGATCAGCTTCTTCTCGCCCGGCGTGTGGCGGTCCAGCCGCGGCACCGCGTTCAACAGCGCCCAGGTGTAGGGATGCCTGGGATCGGCCAGCAGGCTTTCCGCCGGCCCTTCCTCGACCACCTCGCCCGCGTACATCACCACGATGCGCGAGCAGATGTTGGCGATCACGCCCAGGTCGTGGCTGATCAGGATGATCGCCGTGCCGAAGTCCGCGTTCAACTCGCGCAGCAGGTCCAGGATCTGCGCCTGGATCGTGACGTCGAGCGCGGTGGTCGGCTCGTCGGCGATCAGCAGCGTCGGCTCGTTGCTGAACCCCATCGCCAGCATGACGCGCTGGCGCATGCCGCCCGAGAACTCGTGCGGATAGGAATCGACCGCGCGCTTGGGCGCGTTGATGCCCATGCGGCCCAGCAGGTCGACCGCGCGCCGCAGCGCCGCCTTCTTCGTGAAGCGGCCATGCGCCACCATGGTCTCGACGAGCTGGCGCGCGATGCGCAGCACCGGGTTGAGCGAGGTCATCGGGTCCTGGAAGACCATCGCGACCTCGCCGCCGCGGAACTTGCGCAGCCGGGCGGCGTCCATCGTCACGACGTTGCGGCCGCGGAACGCGATCCGGCCCGACACGATGCGGCCCGGCTCGTCGATCAGCCGGATCACCGACTTGGCGGTGATGCTCTTGCCCGAGCCGGATTCGCCGACGATGCCCAGCGTCTCGCCGGCGTTGACGTGGAAGCTGACGCCGTCGACCGCGCGGACCACGCCGCTGTCGCTGAAGAAATACGTGCGGAGATCCTCGACTTCGAGGATCGGCTGGGCGTCGGTCATGCGGTCACCGGCGCCTCGCGTGCGGGTCGAGCCAGTCGCGGATGCCGTCGCCGACAAAGTTGAACCCCATCACGACGCTGAGGATGGCCAGGCCCGGGAAAGTCGCGACCCACCATTGCTGCACCAGCTCGCGCCCCTCCGCGACCATCGCGCCCCATTCCGGCGTCGGCGGCACCACGCCGAGGCCGAGGAAGCTCAGGCCCGCGAACACCAGGATCGCGTTGCCGAGGTCGAGCGTGACCATCACGATCAGCGGCCCGATCGCGTTCGGGATGACCTGGCGGAACAGGATATGCGCGTGGCCGAAGCCCAGCACGTGGGCGGCCTCGACATATTCCTGGCTGCGCTGCACCAGCACCAGGCTGCGCGCGAGACGCGCGTATTTCGGCCACCACACCACCAGCATGGCGATGATGGTGTTGGTGGTGCCGATGCCGAGCGCCGCGGCGATCGCCATCGCCAGGATGATCGGCGGGAAGCACAGCACCAGGTCGGTCAGCCGCATCAACAGCTCTTCCGCCCGCCCGCGCGCATAGGCCGCGATGCCGCCCAGCACGGTCCCGAACACCGCGCCCACCAGCACGACCGAGAACCCGGCGATCAGCGAGATGCGCGAGCCGTAGAGCACGCGCGACAGCACGTCGCGGCCCAGCGCGTCCGTGCCCAAGAGGTGCCGGGCCGTCGGCGGCTGCAGGCGGTTGGCGACGTCGACGAAATCGGGATTATAGGACGACATCACCGGCGCCAGCAGCGCGGCGGCGAACCAGAACAGGATCACGCAGCCGCCCGCGAGCGGCAACCCGTAGCGCCTAAGCCAGCGCCGGCGCGGGCTCGCCTGCTCGGCGGCCGCGGTCTCAATCGCCGCGGCGCTCACCGCTTCACCGCCCGCGGGTCCAGCACCGCGTAGGACAGGTCGACCAGGAAATTGATCGCGATATAGACCGCCGCGACGATGAAGGTGATCGCCATGATCGCCGGGAAATCGACCGACACCGCGCTGCGGAACGTGTAGCGGCCCAAGCCCGGCCACGAGAACACCGTCTCGGTCATCACCGCGCCGGTCAGAAGATTGGCGTAGGCAAGGCCGCCCAGCGTCACCACCGGGATCAGCGCGTTCGGCAGGGCATGGCCCAGCACGATATGCGGCTCGACCAGCCCCTTGGCGCGCGCCACGCGCACATAGTCCTGCGACAGCGACTCCAGCATCGCCGCGCGCGTCGTGCGCGTGATCAGGCCCAAGGTGGCGGCCGCCAGCACGGTCGCCGGCAGCACCAGGTGTGCCAGGGCGTCGTTCAGCGTCTCCCAGTCCTTCGCCAGCACGCAGTCGATCAACAGCAGGCCCGTCACCCGCGGCGGCAGGAAGGCGATCGGGTCGACGCGGCCCGGCCCCGGCGCGATCTCCATCATGCCGTAGAACAGCGCCAGCATGATGAAGGCCAGCCAGAAGGTCGGCGCCGACACGCCGATCAGCGACACGAAGCGCGCGACATGGTCGATCCAGCTGTCGCGGCGCACCGCCGCCAGGATGCCCAGCGGTATGCCGATCAGGATCGACAGGATGAACGAGATCGTCGCCAGCTCGATCGTCGCCGGCGCGAAGTCGCGGATGTCGTCCAGCACCGGGCGCTGCGAGGCGATCGATATGCCGAAGTCGCCGTGCGCCAGGCCCTCGAGGAAGATCAGGTAGCGATGCCAGATCGGCAGGTCCAGGCCCCACTTCGCGCGGAACGCCTTCACGAACTCGGGGTTCGAGGCGGCAAGGTCGCCGAGCTGAGCCAGCGCCGGATCGCCGGGAACCGTGTTGGCGATCAGGAAGATGACCAGGGTCGCGAGCAGCACCATGGCAAACGCCGTCGCAACCCTGGAGATCAGGTAGCGGAGCATCGCGCCGGGTGCCTCCCTAGCCTGCCGGCGCGATGGACAGGGCGCGGAGCATCAGGCCGGCTTGGCGCCGCCGAGCTCGGCCATCCACCCCGCCGCCGTGGGCTTGAAGCCGGTGACCGTCTTGCGCACGGCGATCTGGTAGACCGGCTGGATCAGCACGAACAGATGCGCCGCGTCCACCATGCGCTGCTGGTAGGTACGCCACAGCGCCGCGGCCTTGCCGAGGTCGCGCTCGGCCGACGCGTCGTCCACCAGCTTCATCATGTCGGCCGGCGGCGTCCAGTGCACGCGCTTGGCCACGCGGTTGACGGTGGCCGATGCCCAGAGCTGGTTCTCCACCGCCGGCGGATTCCAGAAGGTCAGCACCGCCTGCAGCTTGCCCTGGTTGTAGAGCGTGCGCAGGTTCACCTGGTCGATCGGGTTCAGGTTCGCCTTGATGCCGACGCGCGCCAGGTCGGCCTGCAGCTTCTGCGCCAGGTTCTGGTAGGACACGCCGGCGATCGCGTTGTTCGAATACGTCAGCTCGAACGCGAAGCCGTCGGGGTTGCCGGCCTCGGCCAAGAGCTTCTTGGCGCGGTCCAGGTCCTGCTTGAAGCCGATCTCCTTGGTGGTCTCCGCCGTCGCGCCGTTGACGCCGACGGGCAGGAAATTCGCCGGCCGCACCGCCGATCCGCCGATCAGCGAGTTGATGATGCCGTCATAGTCCATCGCGCAGCCGATGGCGTGGCGGTTCTGCTTCTTGTTCAGCGCCGGGTTGGCCTCGGCGTTCTCCGACACCGCCATGTAGATGTAGTCCAGGCTGGCGGTGCCGATGAGGTCGATCTGCGGATCGCCCTTGATGGTCGCGATCTGCTCGGGGATCAGGTTGAAGGCGACGTCGATGTCGCCGCGCTTCAGCGCCAGCAACTGCGCCGCGCTCTCGCTCATGTGGCGGATGACCACGCGCTCGAAGCCCGGCTTCTCGCCCCAGTAGTTGGCGTTGCGCACCATCTGGATCTGCTGGTTGCGCTCCCACGCGGTCAGGCTGTACGGGCCCGATCCGGCGGAATTGCCGTTCAGCCAGGTGGTCGCCTTGTCGGCGTCCTTGGCGTCGGCCGCCGCGGTCGCGCCCTGGGTCGCCAGCAGCTTCGAATCCATGATCGCGAAGCTGGGCGCCGCCAGGATGGTCAGGATCGGCTGGGTCGGGTCCTTCAGCACGACATCCACCGTGTCGGCGCCGACGATATCGACGCCCTGCACATGGGCGATGTACTGGGCGGGCTGGTCCTTCAGGTTGATGACCCGCTCGATCGACCACTTCACGTCCTCGGCGCGCACCGGGTTGCCGCTGGCGAACTTCAGGCCCTGGCGCAGCTTGAATCGCACCGCCTTGCCGTCGGCGCGGTACTCCCAGCTCGTCGCCAGGTTCGGCTTCAGGTTGATGTAGTCGCCGGGCGCCATGGTGATCAGCGTGTCGTAGACCGCCTTCAGCGTCATCGGCGACGAATACTGGGCCAGGCGCGCCGGGTCGAAAGTGATGCTGTCGCCGATGTCGAGCCCGATCAAAAGCGCGTTGCGCCGGCCCTGCGCCAGCGCGGCGCCGGGAAAGGCCGACAGCCCCGCGGCGCCCAGCGCCCCGGCGCCCAGCCCTGCGGCGCCCAGCCCGCCGAGGAAGCCGCGGCGATCGATGCTCGGAATACGGTTGGTCATGGTGTTTCCTCCGCCTTCATGTTGATTGTGATTGCGTTCGGACCGGGTACCGGTCGCGCGGCCCCGGCAGGGCTCGCTGTCCTTGCAGCAGGGCAAGGCGATCCCGGCGTCTTCATGCGCCTAAAAAATGGTCAGTTTCTCCCCACTGCGCGTGCCCCCGATTTGCTCGACTATAGCAGCGCCGTTGCGGAATTCCCAACCGGCCCGCGGCGCCGATCGGCGCGATCTTGGCGTGCTCTGGGGCTATGGCACCCGCGACGAACTTGAAACGGCCGGCGCAAATCGGCTGGTGGATTCCCCGGCCGATCTCGCCCGCACGGTGCTCTCGATGGTCGATGGGGAGGGCCTGCGTCTCCAGGGACAGAACCCCTGAACTGAAACCGCGGGCGACGATCTCGAGCCCGGACGTAGCCCGATCAACCCGCCTATGGCAAGGACGAGGCGATCCCGCCGGGATGGGCGCGCCCGCCGAACACCGGCTTCACGCTGCTGCCGGTGGGCGCGCCGCCGTCCTTCCGGGCTTGATAGCCGCCGCTAGTTCGACGGCGCCGCCGATGGCGCCTTGGCCATCGACAGGTCGGGCACGTTCTCGGTGTCGCCAACCTTGCGCTGCTGCTGCGCGCGCCGCGACGCCTCTTCCTGCGCCCGCTGCTGCTGCGCGCGCCGCGCGGCCTCTTCCTGCTGGCGCTGCTGCTGCTGGCGCGCCTGCTGTTCGCGCTGTTGCTGCTGCTGGCGCATCTGGACTTGGCGCTGCTGTTCTTGTTGCGCGCGCTGTTGCTGCTGTTGCTGCTGCTGACGCATCTGGGCCTGGCGCTGCTGCTCCTGCTGTTGGCGCTGCTGTTGCTGTTGTTGCTGCTGGCGGAGCTGGACCTGGCGCTGCTGTTCTTGCTGCTGGCGCTGTTGTTGCTGTTGTTGCTGCTGACGCAGCTGGGCCTGGCGCTGCTGTTCTTGCTGCTGGCGCTGTTGTTGCTGTTGCTGCTGCTGACGCAGCTGGGCCTGGCGCTGCTGTTCTTGCTGCTGGCGCTGTTGTTGCTGTTGCTGCTGCTGACGCAGCTGGGCCTGGCGCTGCTGCTCCTGCTGCTGGCGCTGTTGTTGCTGTTGCTGCTGCTGCTGCTGTTTCAGCGCGGCTTGGCGCTGCTGTTCCTGTTGCGCGCGCTGTTGTTGCTGTTGCTGCTGTTGTTTCAGCGCGGCTTGGCGCTGCTGTTCCTGTTGCTGGCGCTGTTGTTGCTGTTGCTGCTGTTGTTTCAGCGCGGCCTGGCGCTGTTGTTCCTGTTGCGCGCGTTGTTGGGCCTGTTTCTGTTGTTCCTGCTGTTGCTGGCGCTGCTGCGCCTCGCGCTTGGCCTGTTCGAGCGATTGGACCTTGGCGTTGTCGGGCACGCGGTCGCGATAGCGGTTGTTGTCGCTCTGCTTGTTCGCGTTCCGCATGT
>JADLEG010000045.1 GCA_020846275.1 Alphaproteobacteria bacterium | reverse complement strand
GATATTGCTCGTCCGCACCGGCAGGCTGGTCACTGCGGACCCAACACTGCCATCTCCCTCAAAAACATCGCAACAACTTCTCCATTAACCTGTGTCCAATTCTAACCATTGTGATATCTTGGCAACGGCTATTCTATCGGCCCGACACGAGAGCCGCACTTTTGCCAAAAACCTAGTTCTCTGTGTGGGTTGAATGTTGTTCCGCGGGATGCTGCCCGGTATCATGCGGAACGGTCCCGGGTACGGGCGGCAGGTAGTCCTGCAAGGAACCCACGGTTTGATGAATCACGTCGCACGCAGGCATTTGACAGCCCTGTTCCTGTCCGCCGCCGCCATGGTCCTGGGCGCTTGCGGCGGGGGCGGCCTCGAAACCGTCGAGGATCGCAACACCTATTCATCCAGCCGCGCCCGCGGCAAGGGTCAAACCCTTGTTAAGAAAGATGAATCAGGAATTTTCGGCAATGACGGCATCACCCTGTTCGGCGGCGGCGGCGACAAGGCGGACAATAGCGGCGGCGGGGGCGGCGGGGTCGGCGTCAACAGCTACCTGTGGCGCGCCTCGCTCGACACCATCTCGTTCATGCCGCTGGCCTCGGCCGATCCGTTCGGCGGCGTGATTATCACCGAGTGGTTCAGCCCGCCCGAGACGCCGGCGGAGCGGTTCAAGGTCAACGTCTTCATCCTGGGGCGCGACCTGCGGGCGGACGGGGTGCGCGCGGCGGTGTTCAAGCAGACCCGCGATCCCGGCGGCAACTGGCTGGACGCGCCCGTGGAGGCGCAGACCGCGACCGATCTCGAGAACTCGATCCTGAGCCGCGCCCGGCAGCTGCGCGTCAGCACCGCGCAGAAATAGGCCGGCGGCGCGGCCGGCAAAGCGCTTCCGGTGAGCCTGGCGCAAGCGCTGGCCCTTCATCGCGCCGGCCGCCGCCGCGAAGCGCGGGTTCTGTACGAACGGGCCCTGAACCGGCACCCCGAGCATGCGCAGGCCCGCTTCGCCTATGGACTATGCCTGCTCGAAGAGGGCGCGCTGCCCGAAGGGATCGGCGCCATGCGCCATCTGCTGAAAGCCCAGCCCGACCACGCCGGCGCCCACCAGGCGCTTGGCAAGGCGCTGGGCATGATCGGCGACGGCGCGGCCGAGGCGCATCTGCGCCGCGCCGTCGAGCTGGCGCCGGGCGCGCCGGACGGCTGGATCGAGCTCGGCGCATTGCTGGCCCCGCGCGCGCCCGACCAGGCCGAGGCCGTGCTGCGACAGGCGCTTGTCCATCATCCGCGCGACGCGGCGCTGTGGAGCAATCTCGGCAATCTCCTGGGCCAGCGCGGCCGGCGCCGCGAGGCGGTCGAGTGCTGGCGGCGGGCCTTGGCGCTGCAACCCGGCCAGGTCGAAGCCGAGCTCGCCCTTGCGCTGGACAGGCGCGCCGACGGCGATGCCGCCGGCGCCGTCGCGATGCTGGAGGCCGCGATCAAGCGCCGGCCCGATCTGGCCGAGCTGCACTACAATCTCGGCGTCACCTACCACCACGCGCGCAAGCCGGGACCGGCGATCGCGGCCCTGGGCCGCGCGCTCGGCGCAAACCCCCGGTTCCGCAAGGCGTCCGTGCAACTCGCGCAGACCGCGCAGAGCGTGTGCGACTGGGACACGCTGGAGCGGCTGATGCCGCTGCTGCGCGAGGAAGTGGCCCGGGCCGCCGCCGGCAAGCCCTGCCTGGTGTCGCCGTTCTTCTCGCTGTCCCTGCCCCTGACCGAGGCCGAGCGACTGGCCGTCGCGCGGGCGAAGGCGCAGGAGATCGAGGCGCGCGTGCGCGCCGACCGCGAGACGGCGCGACTCTCGGCGCAATGGCCGCGCGCCGGCGAAACCGGCCCGCTGCGCGTCGGCTACCTGTGCTCGGACTTCCGCGAGCATCCGACATCGCACCTGATGGCGGGGCTGTTCGCGCTGCACGATCGCGCCGCGGTCCACGTGACGGCCTATTCCTACGGGCCCGATGACGGCAGCGCCCTGCGCCGGCGCGTGCGCGAGGGCTGCGATGCGTTCGTCGACCTGGCCGCGATGGACCATGTCGAGGCGGCCAAGCGCATCGCGGCCGACGGCATCCAGGTGCTCGTGGACGTCAACGGCTACATCACCCATTCGCGGCCGGAGATCGCGGCGATGCGGCCGGCGCCGGTGCAGGCGACCTATCTGGCTTTTCCGGGCACGACCGGCGCCGGCTTCTTCGACTACGCCCTGGCCGACGCCATCGTGACGCCGCCCGGCAGCGAGGCGACCTACAGCGAAGCGCTGGTGCGCCTGGCGCACAGCTACCAGGTCAACGACCGCGACCAGGCGATCGGCCCCGCCACGACGCGAAGCGCGGAAGCCTTGCCCGAACAGGGCTTCGTGTTCTGCTGCTTCTGCGCCAGCTTCAAGATCGAGCCCGCGGTCTTCGCCGCCTGGATGCAGCTTTTGCGGCAGGTGCCCGACAGCGTGCTGTGGCTCTACGCCGAGACGCCGGAAGCCGAGCGGAATCTGCGCGGCCACGCGGCGAAGGCGGGGATCGCCGCGGCTCGGCTCGTCTTCGCCACGCGGCGGCCCAAGGCCGATCACCTGGCCCGGCTGAGGCTGGCCGATCTGTTCCTCGACACGCTGACCTATGGCGCGCACACCACGGCGAGCGACGCGCTGTGGGCCGGCGTGCCGGTCGTGACAAGGCGGGGCGACGCCTTCGCCGCGCGGGTCGGCGCCAGCCTGCTGACGGCGATCGGCCTGCCCGAGCTGGTCGCGCCGGACCTCGCGGCCTACGCGGCCACGGCGCTCCGCCTGGCGCGCGAGCCGGCGGCGCTGGCCGCCTTGCGCGCGCGGCTGGCGGCGAACCGCCTGACCACGCCGCTGTTCGACACGGCCCGCTTCGCGCGCGGGCTCGAGGACGCCTACCGCCGGATGTGGTCGCGGCACCGCGCCGGACAGCGCCCGGGTTTGATTGATCTGGCCGACCCGGCAGTGTAACCCTTGCGCGTGAAATCCATGCGAGAGAAGGCCTGGGCGTGAGTTCGCGGTACAATTTCAAGGACGCCGAGTCGAAGTGGCAGGCGGAATGGGAGAAGCGGCGCGTGTTCGCGGCCAGCGAGGACCTGGCGCGGCCGAAATACTACGTGCTGGAGATGTTCCCCTATCCCTCGGGCCGTATCCACATGGGCCACGTGCGCAACTACACGCTGGGCGACGTGGTAGCGCGCTACAAGCGCGCGCGTGGCTACAACGTGCTGCACCCGATGGGGTGGGACGCGTTCGGCCTGCCGGCGGAGAACGCCGCGCGCGACCAGAAGATCCACCCCGCGAAGTGGACATACGACAACATCGCCACGATGCGCGCGGAACTCAAGCGCATGGGCCTGTCCTTGGACTGGAGCCGCGAGCTGGCGACCTGCCATCCCGGCTACTACCGGCACCAGCAGAAGCTGTTCCTCGACTTTTACCGCGCCGGTCTCGTCTATCGCGGCGAAGCGTTCGTGAACTGGGACCCGGTCGACCATACCGTGCTGGCCAACGAGCAGGTGATCGACGGCAAGGGCTGGCGGTCGGGCGCGCCGGTGGAGAAGCGCCGGCTGGCGCAGTGGTTCTTCAAGATCACCGCCTATTCGGACGAGCTGCTGCAGGCGCTGGGCGGGCTGGAGCGCTGGCCGGACAAGGTGCGGCTGATGCAGGAGAACTGGATCGGCCGGTCCGAGGGCGCCTACGTCACCTGGAAGGTCCAGGGACGCCCCAAGGGGCAATCCGACAAGCTCGAGGTCTTCACCACCAGGCCCGACACGCTCTACGGCGGCACGTTCCTGGCGCTGTCGCCGCACCATCCCTTCACCGACGGGCTGGCCAAGGCCGACCCGAAGCTGAAGGCCTTCGTCGCGGAATGCGACCGGCTGGGCACGTCGGAAGCCGCGATCGAGGCGGCCGAGAAGATCGGCTACGACACGGGCCTGAAGGCCGAGCATCCCTTCGTCCCGGGCAAGACCGTGCCGATCTGGGTCGCCAATTTCGTGCTGATGGAATACGGCACCGGCGCCATCTTCGGCTGCCCGTCGGGCGACCAGCGCGACCTGGACTTCGTGCGCAAGTACCGCCTGCCGGTGATCCCCGTGGTGATGCCGCGCGACGCCGACGCCAGGAGCTTCGCGATCGGCGACACCGCCTTCACCGACGACGGGGTGATGATCAATTCCGACTTCCTCGACGGCATGGACACGGCGGCGGCCAAGCGCGCGGCCATCGCGCGGCTGGAGAAGGACGGCACGGGCCGCGGCACGGTGCAGTACCGCTTGCGCGACTGGCTGGTGTCGCGCCAGCGCTACTGGGGCTGCCCGATCCCCTTCGTGCATTGCGAGAGCTGCGGCGTGGTGCCGGTGCCGGACAAGGACCTGCCGGTGCAATTGCCGGAGGACGTGACCTTCGACAAGCCGGGCAATCCGCTCGACCACCATCCCACCTGGAGGCATGTCGACTGCCCGCAATGCGGCGGACAAGCGCGGCGCGACACCGACACGCTCGACACGTTCGTCGACTCGTCCTGGTATTTCGCCCGGTTCTGCAGCCCGCGCGCGGACGAGCCGGTGACGCGCGCCGCGGTCGACTACTGGCTGCCGGTGGACCAGTATATCGGCGGGGTCGAGCACGCGATCCTGCACCTGCTCTACTCGCGCTTCTTCACGCGCGGCATGCACAAGACCGGCCACGCCCGGCTGGACGAGCCCTTCGCCGGGCTGTTCACGCAGGGCATGGTCTGCCACGAATCCTACCGCGCGGCCGACGGGCGCTGGCTCTATCCCGAGGAGATCGACCGCAAGCCCGACGGCGGCGTGGTCGAATCCGCGACCGGCAAGCCGGTCACGGTCGGGCGGCGCGAGGTCATGTCGAAGTCGAAGAAGAACGTGGTGGCGCCGGCCGCGATCATCGACACCTACGGCGCCGACACCGCGCGCTGGTTCATGTTGTCCGACAGCCCGCCCGAGCGCGACCTGGAATGGAGCGCGGCCGGGGTGGAGGGCGCGTGGCGCTTCATCAACCGAGTCTGGCGCCTTGTGGAGGAATGCACGGGCAAGAGCGACGCGCGGGGCGACGCCACGGAACTGCGCCGCGCCACCCACGGCGCGATCAACGACATCACCCAGCTCCTCGACCGCTTCAAGTTCAACAGCGCCGTCGCCCGCATCCGCGAATTGGCCAACACGATCGAGGAAGAGGCCGGCAAGGGCGCCGACGCGGCCATCGTGCGCGAGGCCGTCGAGGCGCTGATCAAGCTGCTCGGTCCCATGATGCCGCACCTGGGCGAGGAGCTGTGGGCGTCGATCGGCGGCAAGGGCCTTTTGTGCGAACAGCCCTGGCCGGCGGCCGACCCGAAGTTCCTGGTGGCCGACACGGTGGAGATCGCGGTGCAGGTCAACGGCAAGTTGCGCGCGACCGTCACGCTGCGCCGCGACGCGCCGCAGGACGAGGCGCAGACCGTGGCGCTGTCGCAGCCCGCGGTGCAGCGCGCGATGGAGGGCAAAGGCGTGCGCAAGGTGATCTATCGCCCGAACCAGGTGATCAATGTCGTGGCGTAGCGCGCTGACGCGCGCCCCATGGCCGTGCGCGCAAACGCGCGCGGGGTGGTCGCGTCGATCGCTACTGCTCGGCGCGCTGTCGGCGCTCGGCGGCTGCGGCTTCGCGCCGCTCTACGCCGAGCGCGACAATGGCGGGGCGGAGGAGGAGCTGGCCGCCGTCAAGATCAACACGATCGGCGACCGCAACGGGCAGATGCTGCACAACCTGCTGCTCGACCGCATCAACCCGAAGGGGCGGCCGGCCACGCCGCTCTACTCGCTGGACATCCAGTTGACCGAGCAGAAGGCGAATATCGGCATCATCAAGGACAGCTCGGCCACCCTGGCCCAGCTCGGCTCGACCGCCAGCTACACGCTCTACGACCTGAAGAAGCGCGTGGCGCTGCAGTCCGGGCGCAGCCGGTCCTTCACCTCGTACAACATCGTGCAGTCGGATTTCGCGACCCTGAGCGCCGAGAAGGACGCCCGCGAGCGCACGCTGCGCGAGCTGGCCGACGACATCACGACCAAGATCGCGGTGTTCCTGAACGCGCGCAAGCAGCAGGGCAGCTAGGGGCGCGGGGCCGCCCGATGAAAATCCAGCCCGGCAAGGTCGAAACGTTCCTCGCCAAGCCCGACGCCGCGGTGCGCGCGGTGCTGCTCTACGGCCCCGACGCCGGGCTGGTGCGCGAGCG
>JADLEG010000044.1 GCA_020846275.1 Alphaproteobacteria bacterium | reverse complement strand
GAGCGGTAGGTGGTCTTGTCCTTGTCGTAGATCAGCGCGCCCACCATCTCCGAGCCCTTGGTCGGCAGCACCGACTTGATGCGGTCCTGCGTGGGCTGCGCGAACGGCGCCTGGATCGACATCACGTAGACCCGCTTGGCGCCGCTGGCGGCGATGAACTCGGCATGCTTGCCGCCTTGCATCTGGCTGTTGGGCTGGGTGCGGATCAGGTAGCCCTGGTGCGGCAGCAGGGTGATCGGGTCGGCGCCGGACACCGTGGTCAGGAAGGTCTTGCTCTCCCAGCACAGCGGCGCCACGGCCGAGGTGACCGCCGAGGCCCAGGTGCCCATGATCACCGGCACCTTGGAAACGTCGATCAGCTTGCGCGCCGCGCGCACCGCCGCCTCGGGATTGGTCTGGTCGTCCTCGACCACGAGGGCGACCTTGCGGCCGAGCAGCCCGCCCATGGCATTGACTTCGTCGAACACCGCCTGCATCGCCTTCAGCATGCGCGGCCCGTCGAAGCCGCCCGCGCCGGTCAGCGGCGTCAACACGCCGAGCTGCATCGGCGCGCCTTGCGCGCGCACGATCGCGGGCATGGCGCCCGTGAAGCCGAGCGCGGCGGCGCCCGTCAGGACGGCGCGGCGGGAAACCGATGTGTGCCTGTTGGTCATGGTGCCTCTCCCGTTACCCTTTGTTTCGTCAACCACCCAGAAAAATCCGCCGGATATCCGGATCGGCCGCCAGGGCAGCCGCGGGTCCGCTGCGATGGTTGCGCCCGTCCACGAGGATGTACGCGCGGCTGGCGATCGACAAGGCCTCGCGCGCGTTCTGCTCGACCATCGCGATCGCGACGCCCTCGCGGTTGATGGCGGTCACGCTCTCGAACAGCCGCTCGGCGGCGATCGGCGACAGGCCGGCCGAGGGCTCGTCCAGCAGCATGACCGCCGGCTCGACCATCAGCGCCATGGCCATGGCCAGGATCTGCCGCTCGCCGCCCGACAGGCCGCGCGCCGCCAGGCGGCGCTTGCGCGCCAGCACGGGGAATCGCGCGAACACGCGATCGATCTTGGTCCGCGCCCCCTTGGGGTCGACATAGCCGCCCATCTCCAGGTTCTCGCGCACCGACATGGTGGGAAACACGTTCTGCTCCTGCGGCACATAGGCCAGGCCCAGCCGGCAGATGTCGCGCGGCAGGCGCCCGCCGATCGGCGCGTCCTTGAGCCGGATGCTGCCCTTGCCCGGCTTCAGCAGGCCGGCGATCGCCTTCAGCAGGGTCGACTTGCCGGCCCCGTTTGGGCCGATGATGCCGACGATCTCGCCCGGTTCGACCGCGAAGTTGATGCCCTTCAGGATCTCGTCGTTGGCGCTGTAGCCCGCGACCAGCCCCTCGACGTTCAGGAGGCCCATTGGCGCCGCCCCATATAGGCTTCCTGCACCGCCTCGTTCGCCGCCATCGCGGCGAAGCTGCCCTCGGCCAGGTTGCGCCCCTCGGCCATCACCACCACGTGGTCGCAGAGCTGGGCGATCGTGTCCATGTGGTGCTCGATCAACAGGATCGTCAGCCCCTCTGACGTCAGCCCGCGCAGGTGCTCGGCGATTTCGCGGGTCAGCGACGGATTCACGCCGGCGACCGGCTCGTCCAGCAGGATCAGCTTGGGCTCGGCCATCAGCACGCGGCCGATCTCCATCAGCTTCTTCTGCCCGCCGGACAAGGCGGCGGCCGGGTCGTTCAGCACCCGCGTCAGGTTGAGCCGCCGGGCAATGCCGGCCGCGCGCGCCACCAGCTCGTCCTCGCGCTTCAGCGCCGCGGCCGGGCGCAGCAGCGCCGTACGCACGCTTTCGCCCGGCTGGTGGTCGCCGTAGAGCAGCAGGTTCTCGAACACGCTGAGACGCGGGAAACCGCGCGCGATCTGGAAGGTGCGCACCAGGCCCACCGACGCGATGCGGTCCGGCCGCCAGCCGGTGATGTTCGTCCTGTCGAAGGTGACGGTGCCGGAATCGGGCGGCACGACGCCCGAGACGCAGTTGAACAGCGTGGTCTTGCCGGCGCCGTTCGGACCGATGAGCCCGGTGATGCGCCCCGCCTCGACTGTCAGGTCGACGCCGTTCAACGCATGCACGCCGTAGAAGCTGCGCTTGAGGCCCCTGACCTCGAGCAGCGCCATCCGACTCCCCCCGTGCCCGGTCGCCTAGTAGTCGGCGAGCAGCACCGGCACCAGGTAGGCGGCGATCGCGCGCGCCGCGCGCACATCGGCCTCGCCAAACTGGTGCGCGGTGCCCGAGACGTTCATCGTGCCGAGCTGGCGGCCGCGAAAGCTGACCGGCATGTTCATGATCGACTCGACGCCCAGGCTCCAGATCAGCTCGTAGTCGGCGAAGGCGCGCTTCACCTCGTCCTTGTCGCGCGCGATATGCACCTCGCCGCGCCCCAGCACCTTGTCGCCCCAGTGCGTGCCCTGCTTCACCTTGCGCCCGCCGACGGAATAGGCCTTCTCGTTGCTGCTGTAGACGCGCTCGACCTCCTGCCCGCCTTCGTAGATGCGCATGATCGTGAACAGGCGATGGCCGATGCGGCGCTGGACCATCTCGTCGACCGCGCGATAGAGGGCGCGCGCGTCCGCCGCGCCCGCCGCCTTTTCGTAGAGCTCTGCCAGGTCGGCGATCGTCAGGCGGTCGGTCATCGGTCCTCTCTACCAGGCCAGGGCATAGGCCGGCCGGCGCGGATCGGCGCCGGCCGTCTTCAATCCGGTGTCCGGATCGGCGTGGATCAGGCACATTGCGCCGGCGCGCCACACGAACTCGGGCCACCAGTCCACCTTGGGCCCGCGCCCGGCCAGGTCGTCGCCCGTCGCGCGCGGCAGGCGCCCCTCCAGCTTCAGCAGGCCGGGCTGATAGGCATGCGGCTCGAACGAATCAGGGAAGCTGTAGGTGGCGAAGCGCGGCGCCTCGACCGCCTGCTGCGGGTCCATGCCGAACTCGACGCGGTTGACGAAGGCCTGCAGCATCGCCTGGATTTGCACGTCGCCGCCCGGCGTGCCGAAGGGCAGCACCTCGCGCCCCTTGGCGCCGCGCCGGCCGAGCGCGAGCGCCGGGCTGGGGGTCAGGCGCGGGCGCTTGCCGGGCGCGACCACCGAGGCATGGGCGGGATCGGTCCAGGATTGCGAGCCGCGCGTGGACGGCACCAAGCCGGTGCCCGGCACCACCGGGGCCTCGGCCGAGGTGTCGCTGGGCGTGGCCGAGAAGACGTTGCCGTGCTTGTCGACGACGCAGACATAGGAGGTGTCGAGCGCGGGACGCGCCGGCGCTGCGGCGCTCGCGGCAATGGCGGCGCCCGCACCGCCCCCCAGATCGCCCGCCGGCGGCAGGCCGGGCGATGCTCGATCCGGCTTGATCTCGCCGCGGCGCTGGCGCGCGTAGTCGTCGGACAGCAGCCGCGCCAGCGGCACGTCGACGAAGCGCGGGTCGCCGTAGTAGCGCTCGCGGTCGGCGAACACCAGCTTCAGCGCCTCGGTCAGCGCGTGGACATAGGCGGGCGAGTTGTGGCCGAACGCCTTCAGGTCCATGCCCTCGACCAGCTTCAGCGCCTGTCCCAGCGCCGGCCCCTGGCACCAGGGCGGGCAGGTATAGATGTCGTAGCCCTTGTAGCGGATGGCGACCGGCTTCTCGATCGGCGCGTCGAAGCCGGCCATGTCCTCGGCCGACAGCCAGCCCCCTTCCTTTCGGTGGAATTCCACGATCGCGCGCGCGATGTCGCCGACATAGAAGGCATCGCGCGCCGCCTTCAGCCCGGCGGAGCGTCCGCTTCCGGCCGCCTTCTTCTCCTCGTCGGCCATGAATTGCAGCGTTCGCGCGAGGTCGGCCTGCACGAACAGATCGCCCGGCCGCGGCGGTCGCCCGCCCGGCAGGTAGATCGCCGCGCTGGACTTGTAGCGCGCGTAGTCGGCCTGGCTGTCGCGCACCACCTCTGCCATCAGGGGATGCATCACGAAGCCCTCGCGCGCGAAATAGATCGCGCCGGCGGCGACCTCGCCGAAGCTCATCGTGCCGAAGCGGTCGAGCGCGGCGATCCAGGCCGCCGGCGCCGCCGGCACCACCGTGCGCAGCACGCCGCT
>JADLEG010000043.1 GCA_020846275.1 Alphaproteobacteria bacterium | reverse complement strand
TTGCCCGCCGCCTGCTCGATCTCGGCATCGGCGTCGACGAAGGGCAGGTGCAGGCGCTGGGCGACCCGCCGGCCGATGGCGGACTTGCCGGCGCCCATCAGCCCGACCAGCACGATCGTGCGCGGAACCTGGGCGAGCCCGGCGGGCAGGTCGGTCGCCGTGGCGGCGGGAGAGGCGGTCATGGCGCGGGTGCCGGTTCGGTGTGGTTGCCGTGAAAAACGAATCGCCGACGACGAGGACCGCCCGCGCCATGTCTTCCGGTCGGCGCGATCGCGTTGAGGTTCGGGCTCGATCGACCGGCGATTGACCTTGGCGGCGGGCCTGCCGCAATGTCGCCACAGGTCGACCCTAGCATAGCGGTCCGCCCGGTCGCCATCGCGAGCATTGCCGGCCGACCGCGCCGCCCTTCTCCCGTAAAGGCAAAATGCGACTAGGCATTTTCTCCTCCCTCGCGATCTTTCTTATCGTCGCCCTGGCGGCCGGCGCCGCGTTCCTGGCCCTGTGGGAGCCGAAGCCGCCCAGCCATGTCATCGAGCGGACGATTCCGGATGATAAGCTGCCGCGCTGAACGCCCGGCCCTGGATCGCCCGGCACTGGGCTTCGTGGCGCTGCTTCTCGCCGCCGTGGCCGGGTGCGGCCCGGCCTGGGGCCAGGGGCGTCCGGTCCCGCTGACCCCCTCGGCCCGCCCCGGCCAGACCCCGACGGTAGCGCCGTTGGCGCCGCTGCCCGGCACTGGCCAGCCCGTCTTAGGCCAGCCCGTCTCGACGGAAACCGCCAAGCCGGGCGAGGCCAGCGTGCAGCCCGTGGCAAGCGACCCGCTGCGCGCGATCGATTCGGAATCCCTGGGCCTGCTGTCGGAGGCGGCCGGCGGGTTCGGCGTCACCTTGTGGGGCAACACGCGGCGCGACATCGTCGAGCTGCTGCTGGCGCGCATTCCCGCGGCGACCGCCGGGCCGACGCAGCAGAGCCTGGCGCGCCGCCTGCTGCTGTCGATCGCGAGCCCCCCGGAGGGCGAGCGCGTCGGCCACGGGATGATGCCCCTGCGCGTCGAGCGGCTCTACGCGCGCGGCGAGTTCACGGCGGCGCTGGAGCTGATCAACGCCTTGCCCGCGCGCGACATCGACCCGCGCATCGCGATGGTCCGCGCCAATGCGCTGCTGCTGACCGACGACGTCGCCGGCGCCTGCCAGGAAGGCCGCAGGCGCCTGACCGGCGGCCAGCAATCCGCCAGCGCCGGGGCCGTCCCGCCCGCCGGCGCGCCGGCCGGCCCGTTCTGGGACAAGCTGGCGGTGTTCTGCGACCTGATCGACAAGGACAAGGAGCGCGCGCAGTTCGACCTGGCGCTGGTGCGCGACCAGGGCGACAGGGACGCCGCCTTCTTCACGCTGGTCGATGCGCTGAGCGGCAACGCCAAGGCGGCGCTGCGCAACTTCAAGGAGGCGACGCCGCTGACCCTGGCGATGGCGCGCGCGGCCAACCAGCCGCTGCCGGCCGACACCGGGCCGCTCGACCAGCCCGCCCTGCTGCGCGGCATCGCGCTGTCGCCCGTCGCGCCGGCGGCGATGCGGCTGGAGGCCGCGCACCGCGCCGCGCTCTATGGCGCGCTGTCGCCGGAGGAACTGGCGAAAGCCTACGCGGCGGTCGAGATCCCGCCGGCGCAGTTCGCCAACGCGTTCAGCGAGGCGGCCAAACAGGGCGGGGTGCGCGCCCGCGCGCTGCTCTATCGCGCCGCGCAGACGCAGACCCAGCCGCAGGGCCGCGCCGAGGCGCTGAAGGCGCTCTACGCCCTCGGCCGCCAGGAGGGCGATTTCGCGCTGCTCGCGCGCGTCAGCCTGCCGCTGCTGCTGGAGATGCGCCCGGCGCGCGAGCAGGCGTGGTTCGCCGGCGACGCCGGGCGCGCGCTCTATTCGACCCGCCGCCTGGCCGAGGCGAAGGCGTGGTACGACGCCGCGGGCGCCGCGCCGGCGTCCGACCGCGACGCCGGCCAGTCGCTGCTCGCCCTGTGGCCGCTGGCGCGGCTCGCCGACGGCGACGCCGGCGCGCCGTGGTCGGGCGAGCGCTTCCGCCAGTGGCGCGCGGCGGTCGAGGCCGGCAAGCCCGAGACGGTGGCGCCGCGGCTGGCCATGGCGCTGATGCTGTTCGACGCGTTCGGCGAGCCGGTGATCGGGGTCGACTGGGCTGCGCTCTACAAGGCGCCGATGAGCGCCACCGCGCCGGTGCCGTCGCCGCTGCTGTGGTTCGGCCTGCGCGAAGCCTCGGGCGAGGGGCGGGTGGGCGAGACGGTGCTGCACGCACTGGTGGCGTTGGGCGAAACCGACCTCGGCAAGCAGAGCCCGGTGGTGGTCGCCTATGTGGTGGGATCGCTGAAGGCGCTCGGCCTCGAGCGCGAGGCGCGCGCGCTCGCGGTCGACGCCGCGATCGCGGCGGGGCTGTAGGCCAGTCCCCGCGGCGAGTGGACAGGCCGGAATTTTGCCCCTATAAGCCTGCCCCGGCCTCCGGCTATACGAGGCCCGGATGCCCAGGTAGCTCAGTTGGTAGAGCACGTGACTGAAAATCACGGTGTCGCTGGTTCGATTCCGGCCCTGGGCACCATATTTTTCAAGTAGATAGCCGACTATTCAGTCGGAACAAATCGGCAAAGTGTAACAGCGTGGGTAACGAAAGCTCGGCTCGGTTCGGGTGGCGCAATGTCAGTTACAAATGCGACGGAAAAGAAGAAGCCGGTTCTAGGGTGTGGACTCAATTTGCGAGCCATCTAGCGCCGTTAGCCTTCGCGGCTGCGACGGCGAGGGTCGAGGATGTCCTGCAGGCCGTCTCCGAGGAAGTTCAGGCCCAGGACCATCAGGAGCAGGGCCAGGCCCGGAAACAGTCCCGCCCACCACTGGCCCGACAGCATGTACTCGCCGCCCTGGCGGATCATCAGGCCCCATTCCGGCGTGGGCGGCTGCACGCCGATGCCGAAGAAGGCGAGGGTGGCGCTGACCCGGACCGCCCAGGCCGCGCGCACGGAGGTCTGTGCGATCAGGCCCTGTTGCACGTTCGGAAAGACATGCACCCACATCACCCGCCAGGCCGGGTTGCCGGCGGCGATGGCGGATTCGACGATGCCGCCCTTGCGCAGCGCGATGGTTTCGGCGCGGACCAGCCGGGCGAAGATCGCCGCGTCCAGGATGCCGAGGGTCAGGATGATGTTGAGCAGCGATGGCCCCAGGGCAGCGACGATGGCGAGCGCCAGGATGATCCCGGGAAAGATGCGCAGCGTGTCGGTCAGGCGCATCAGCACCTCGTCGACCAGGCCGCCGCGATAGCCGGCGTAGAGCCCCGCCGGCGCGCCCAGCAGCATCGCCAGGAGCACGGTGGGGATGGCGACGAGGAAGGAATAGCGCGCGCCGTAGAACACCCGGGTGAAGACGTCCATGCCGTTGATGTCCGTCCCGAACCAGTGCGCGGCGCTGGGGGGCTGGAACACCTCGGTGGGCGCCGGCGCGAAGGCGTCATAGGGCGAGAGATGCGGCAAAATCAGGCTGGTTGCTGCTATCAGCGCCAGAATCGCACCGCCGACCGTGGCGATGCGGCTGCAATTGGCCAATGCAGCGACGCGCCCGACCAGGGACCCGCTGGCACCATGCGATAGGACGAGGCTGTCGGTAACCGCCATCATCGGCTCCGCGGTTCGATCGCGAGCACGATCAGGTCCACCGCCAGGAAGATGGCGACGCAGAAGCATGCGAGCGTCAGCACATAGCCCTGCACCGCGTTGAAATCGCCGGCGATGATCGCCGACAGGCCGTAATGGCCGAGGCCGCCCCAGGAGAAGACGTATTCGATGATCGCCGTCGTGCCCATCAGGCTGACCAGCTCCAGCCCGACGAAGGTCACGATCGGCGCCAGGCAGTTGCGCAAGACCATCCGCCGCAGCATGCCGGCCGGCATGCCCTGGGCGCGGCCGTAGCGGATGTAGTCGCTTTCGAGCGCGTCGAGAGCGAGTGCCCGGACCTGCTTGATCGTCGGCGCGGCGCAGATGATGGCGATGCAGCACACCGGCAGGACGAGCTGCGCCGCTGCCGACCAGGCCACGTTGAGCTTGCCGGCGAGCAGCCCGTCGAAGACGTAGCTGCCGGTGACGAAGGGCGGGGCCGAGTAGAGCGGCGACAGGCGGCCCATGCCAGGCGGCGCCCATTGCAGCAGGTAGAAGAACACCAGCAGCATCAGAAGGCCCAGGAAATAGGTCGGGATAGAGAATCCGGCGAGCGAGAGGACCCGCGTCACCTGGTCGAACCAGCCGTCGCGACGATAGGCAGCCTGGAGCCCGATGGCGACGCCGACGACCGTACCTAGCGCGATGCCCCAGATGAGCAGTTCGACCGTGAAGGGCGCGCGCTCGGCGATTTCGGTCAGGACCGGCCGGCCGCTGATCCAGGACCGGCCGAAATCGCCCGCCAGCGCCCGCTCGGCATAGATCAGGAACTGCTGCGCCACCGACCGGTCGAGGCCGAGCTGCTGGCGCATCGCCTGGATCTGCGCCGGAGTCGCCTCGGGCCCGGCCAGCACCGCGACCGGATCGGGTGTCAGGCGCACCAGCAGGAAGGTCGCGACCAGTACGGCAGCAACGGCAATCAGCGCCGTCGTCAGGCGCCGCGCCAGGAACCGCGTAAAGGTCACCGCCGGCATCCGAGCCGCCGCGTCATTTCGCGGCCTTGAGGTCGGCCCAGCGCTCGTGCTCGTCCGGGTACCAGACGAAGCCGTCGACGCGTTTGGGCACCACCTTGAAGATCGGCCGGAAGACGCCGAGTGTGTACATCATCGTCGCCAGCCAGTCCTTTTGGATCTCGCGCGTCATCGCCAGGCGCTTGGTGTCGTCGGTGATGGTCGAGGCCTCGTCGATCCGCTTGTCGAGCGCCGGGTTGGAGTAGTTCGACTGGTTGGCGCTGCCGTCGGTCTTGGCGATGATCGACATGGTGTAGAGCGCGTCCATGACGAAGGGCCCGTCGGCCACGACCTGGAACGGAATGTCGCGGCGGCCGACGGTCTGGCGGGCGCGCAGCTCGGTGGGCGTGATCTTCGACAGCTTGGCGCGGATGTCTGCCTCCTTGAGCTGGGCCGCGGCCTGCACCGCGTAAGTCTCCTCCCAGCCGCCGGAATCGGCGTAGATCAGCTCGACATCGATGCCCTGCTTGTGCCCCGCCTCGGCCAGGAGGCTCTTGGCCTTGGCCAGATCGCGCTTGCCGGCGGGATAGAGATCCTGCGCCGCGCCCGGGATATAGGGCGGCACGACCGTATTGGCGACCACCCCCTTGCCCTGAAACACGGCGCCGTTCAGGGACTGGCGGTCGACCGCGTAGCCCACGGCCTCGCGCACGCGCAAATCGTCGAAGGGCGGGTATTTCGCGTTCATCGCCAGGGCAGAGGCACCGCGGCTCGGCCGCGGCAGCACGGTGAAGTTCGGGTCGTTGGCGAATTGCTGCAGGTTCTGCAGGCCGAGGTTGAGCGCCGAATGCACCTGCCCGGATTTCAGCAGCAGGGCCCGGTTGGCGGCCGAGGGCACGGCGCGGTAGACCACGCGGTCGTAGAAGGGCTTGCCGCGGAAATAGTTCGGGTTGGCGACATAGATCGCCTCCTCGCCGGGCTTCAGGCCCTGCAGCGTGTAGGCGCCATAGCCCATGGTGTTGAACTGGATGTACTTCGCGGCCCAGGGGTCGTCAGCCGTCGCGTGCTTCTTGGCCTCGGTCGAATCGTAGATGCCCGGCACGAAGCTGGCGAGGATCGGCAGAAGGAAGGCGTTCGGCCCGTTGAGCTTGTAGGCGACCTCGTATTTGCCGAGTTCGACCACGTCGTTGACCTGGGCGACGTTCATCAGGAAGTCACCGGTGCGCTTCTGCGCCACGGCCTTCTTGTAACCCCAGACCACGTCGACGGCGGTCAGCTCGTTGCCGAACGGGCTTTTGACGCCCTCGCGCAGCTTGAAGGTGACGGTCTTACCGTCGGTCGAGACGGCCCAACTCTGGGCCAGATGCGGCTCGAACTTGGCGGTGTCGAGCGCCTCCCTTCCGTCCGCGTCCTTGCCGCGGGCATAGCGCAGCAGGCCTTCGTAGGTCTGGACGATCACCTCCTGGGTGCCGGCGAGGCGGATATCGGTGTCCAGCCCCTCGGGCGTGCGCTCGGCCGCAACGACCAGGGTCTCCGCCGATACCGGCATGGCGATCAGGATCAGTGCGATCGCCGTCGTCAACTTGTCTAGGATGTTTGTCATCGTCTTTTCTCCCCAGAAAGGCATCGGGCGTGGTTCGGCAGACGCCGCTGCACCTCCGCGGCGCGGATACAGGCCGCCCGATGGCTATCGCCGCCGATCGGCGCCAGAGCCGGGCGCGCGGTTTCGCAGGCCGCGACGGCAAGCGGGCAGCGCCCGGCAAAGGGGCAGCCTGGCGGCAGGTCGACCGGCGACGGAATCTCGCCGGCAAGGCCATCGCGTCGGCGGCGGATCATGGGATCGGCCGACAGGGTCGCCGACAGCAATGCCTGGGTGTAGGGATGGGCCGGGGCGGCGAAGAGCCGCTCGGTCGGTGCGGTTTCCATCACCTGGCCCAGATAGAGCACCATGATCCGGTCGGCGATCAGGCGCAGCGTGCCAAGGTCGTGGGTGATGAACAACATGGCCAGGCCCATCTCGCAGCGAAGCTCGGCCAGCAGCGTCAGGATACCGGCGCGCACCGACAGGTCGAGCGAGCTGGTCGGCTCGTCGAGCACCAGCAACGCCGGCTCGGTCACCAGCGCGCGGGCGATGCCGATGCGCTGGAGTTGGCCGCCGGAGAGCTGCGCCGGATAGCGGTCGACGACGCCCGCGGACAGGCCCATGCGGGCCAGCAGTCGCACGACCCGAGCCTGGCGATCCGCGCGGTTGGCGGCGCCCAGGAGCCGCAGCGGCTCCGCGACCAGGGTGCCGACGGTCATGCGCGGGTTGAGCGACGACCAGGGATCCTGAAACACGATCTGCATCCGGGCGCGCAGGGCTTGCAGCGCTCGGGCGTCGAGCTTCGCGACGTCCTGGCCCAGCACGGCGATCCGTCCGGCCGTCGGCTCGATCAGGCGCAGCACGGCGCGGGCAATGGTCGACTTGCCCGAGCCGCTCTCGCCGACCAGGCCGACGGCTTCGCCGGGCGCGACGGTCAGGTCAACTTCGTTGACCGCGTGGATGCGCCGTCCATCCGCGCCGCGGAAATGGACGCGCAGCGCCGATACGTCGAGGGCGGGTGCGGCGCTCATGAGGCTGGCATCACGCGGTGGCAATAGGCGGTTTGCCCCGCCGGCGCCTGTATTTCGGGCGGCGTCGAAGCGCAGCGCTCGATCTGCAGCGGGCAGCGGTCGCGGTAGGCGCAGCCCGAGGGCAGGGCAAACAGGTCGGGCGGCGGCAGGTTGACCGGTGGTGCAGCGCCAGTCTGCTGCAGGCGTTCCGGCGTAGCGGCGATCAGCGCGCGCGTGTAGGGATGCGCGGGATCGCGCAGAACCTGTTCGACCGCGCCGATCTCGACGATCCGACCGGCATACATGACCGCGACCCGCGAGCAGTATTGCGCCACGATGCCGAGGTCATGGGTGATCAGCAACACCGCCATGCGCGCTGCTTGGACACGCGCGGCCAGCAGATCAAGGACCTGTGCCTGCACCGTGACGTCAAGGCCGGTGGTCGGCTCGTCGGCAATCAGCAGGTCCGGGCCGTTGATAAGGGCCGCGGCGATTACCACGCGCTGGGCCATGCCGCCCGACAGCTCGTGCGGATAGGCGCCGTAGCGCCGCTCGGGATCGGGAATGCCGACCGACGCCAGCATTGCCAGCACGCGCTTCCGGGCCGCCTCGCCGCCGCGATGATGGCGGTAAATGCGCAAGAGCTGCGGTCCGACGCGCGTCAACGGGTCGAGCGAGGTCTTGGGGTTCTGTACGACCAGGGCCAGGCGCCGGCCGCGCAGCGCGTTGAGCGCCGCGGGCGCCATCGTGTCGAGGCGCTGCCCGTCGAACAGCACCTGGCCACCGACGATCCGCGCCGAGGGCTTTAGCAAGCCCAGGATCGAATAAGCGGTCAGTGACTTTCCGGCGCCGGTCTCACCGACCAGTCCCAGGATCTCGCCCCGGTCGAGGCTGAAGCTGACGCCGTTCAGCGCCGCCGCGACGCGCGGGCGGTTGTAGCGGTCACGCGAGAGGAAATGCGTGCGCAGGTCGTCGACTCGGAGCAGGGGCGATACCGCGACCGACCGCGGCGTGCCGGCGCCGACGAGGTTTGGCGCCGCTTGCGGCCGGTCTTGCACCGTATCGAGTTCCGCGACCATCGCGCCGGGTCAGGCCAGCAGACGTTCGTCGTGCGGGGTCGTGTTGATCTGCTCGAACCCGGTCTTGGTCACGACCACCACGTCCTCCAGATGCGCGCCGCCGATATCCGGCCGGTCGGGCAGCACGATGCGCGGTTCCAGGCACATCACCATGTTCTCGACCGCCTCGAAATCGACGTTCTTGTGCACCAGCGGATCCCCATGCAGGCCGTAGCCAAGCTGGTGCCCGGTGTTGCTGCTATAGAGATATTTGCCCCAGCCCTGGTCTTGGATCACCTCGCGGGCGCACTGATCGATCTGGTGGCAGGTGACGCCGGGCTTCACCATCTTCTTGGCTTCCTGCAGCGCCAGGTGCGTCGCCTTGTAGACCGCCTTCTGTTCCGGCGTCGGGTCACCGCAAATCACCGTGCGACCGAGATCACCGGTATAGCCTTTCACCACCGCGCCGATGTCGAGGATCACCATTTCGCCCGAGCGGATCGTCTTCTCGGTCGCGACGCGCTCGAACATCGAGGTGTTGTAGCCCGAGGCGACCAGGGGGATGAACGGCTCGAACTCGGAGCCGTTCTTACGCATGGCGTAGATTGCTTCGGCCGCGACCGAATGCTCGGTCACGCCAGGCCTGACCGCTTCCATCGCCGCCTTGGCGCCAAGATCGGCGACGCGCACCGCCTCGCGGATCAGTGCGATCTCGGCCGGATGCTTGATCGCGGTCAAGGTCGACCAGATCGTGCCGGCATTGGTGAACTCGATCCTCGGAAACTGGCGCTTCAGCCCCTCGTGCACCATGAACGGCATCAGGTCGGTGCCGATCTTGCCCTGTCCCAGGCCGTAATCTGCGATCATCTCGCCGATGGTCTTGGCCCATTCCGCGACCGGCGGCAGCTTGCGCGCGTCGGCGATGTCGGATTTCACCCGGATGCGGATATCGTCGCTGCCCGAGATGTAGCCGACGACCGGCGGCTTGCCCTTGACCACCAGCACCACGTATTCAGGCTCCATGAAAGGCCGGAATCCCTTGACGTAGAAGTCGGTGATGTACCGAACCGCCTCGGCCTTGAAGAAGATCAGCGCGTCGAGGCCGGAGCGCGTCAGCGCCTCCTGCAGCCGCTGCTGCTTGATGCGGTGAAGTTCTTCGCCGGCGTAGAAGATCGGCGGCTGCTTCTCGAAGTTGAGCGCGGGTTGGGTGTCGGTCTTCATGGCTCAGGCTGCCTTCCGAAAGGGTTCGAGGACTTCGGCGAAGTGCCGGACGGCCGCCGCTACGGCCGCCTCGTCGATGTGGTAGTGGGTGACGAAGCGGATCTTGCTGCGCCGGTGGTTGGCGAGCACGCCGCGCTCGCGCAGCGCCGCGTTGATGGCGCCGGCGTCCGGCGCGAAACGGTCGACGAAGCAATTGACGATGTTGGTCTGGACATGGGCGAGGTCGACCAGCGACGAATCGATCGCGGCCAGCCCGCGCGCCAGCGCCTGGGCCAGCGCATGGTCGCGCCGAAGCACGGGGTAGGGGTCCTTCAGCGCGACGATGGCGGGCGCGGCGATCAGGCCGGCCTGGCGCATGCCGCCACCCAGCATCTTGGCCGCGCGCCGCGCCTTCGTCATGAAGGCGCCGTCGCCCGCCAGGACCGCGCCCACCGGGCCGCCCAGCCCTTTGCAGAGCGCGAACCAGACCGATTCGACATGGCGGCAGATCTCGGCGATCGGCACGTCGAGATAGGCGCCGGCATTGAGCAGGCGCGCCCCGTCTAGATGGACCGGAATGCCGGCCTCGCGGGCGATGTCGTGGATCGCCGCCATCGTCGCCACGGGCATGACCGTGCCGCCCGACGCGTTGTGGGTATTCTCTAGGCAGATCAGCCTGGTCGGCGCCAAGGCCAGATCGCCGGCGCCGCGGATGGCGCTCTTCACGTCGGCGGGCTCCAGGGTGCCGTAGCGCCCCTTGACCGGCCGCGGCACGGCACCGCCCACCACGCTGAGCCCGCCACCCTCGGAGTTGTAGATATGCGCCACCTCTTCGACGATCGCCTCGCCGCCGCGACAGTCATGGGCCAGGACCGAGGCCAGGTTCGCCATCGCGCCTGAAGGCAGGAACAGCGCATCCTCCTTGCCGGTCAGCTCGCGCGCGATCCGCTCCAGCTCGTTGACCGTCGGGTCGTCGCCGCGCCCGGAATCGCCGAGGGGTGCGCGGGCGACCGCCTCCATCATCGCCGGCGTCGGCAGCGTCACCGTGTCGCTGCGGAAATCGTAGACGGGCTTCGGCATCTCTCCCCCTAGACCGGCATGCGGCTGAAATGCTCGGGCCCGACTTCCACCAGTCTGGTGGCAACCGACCCCGTTTCCATGTCCTGCTCGTTCATCGCGGGCGCCGCGGCGGCCGCGGGGCGGCGCGCTTGCGGATCGATCAGCGGCACCGCGGCCATCAGCCGCCGCGTATAGGGGTGCTGCGGCGCATTGATCACGGCGTCGCGCGGCCCGATCTCGACGATCCGGCCGCGGAACATGACCGCGACACGGTGGCTGACCCGCTCGACCACGGCGATGTCGTGCGAGATGAACAGATAGGACAGGCCGAGCGCGCGCTGCAGGTCGATCATCAGGTCGATCACCTGCGCTTTGATCGACACATCGAGGGCGGAGACCGCCTCGTCGGCGATCACGAGCTTGGGCGATAGGCCGAGCGCGCGCGCGATGCAGAGGCGTTGGCGCTGGCCGCCGGAAAATTCGTGCGGGAAGCGGTCGGCGGCCGAGGGTTCCAGCCCGACGCGCCCTAGCAGCTCGGCCACCCGTCCGTCCGCCGTGTCGCGGTCGCAGACGCCATGGACCAGAAGCGGCTCGGCGATGGCGTCGCCGACGAGTTGGCGTGGATTCAGCGAGGCGTAAGGATCTTGGAACACCATCTGGATGTCGCGGCGGAGACGCCGCAAATCGGCGCCGCGCGCCGCCAGCACGTCTTCGCCGTCGAACCGCACCGTACCGGCGCCGGGCTCTACCAGGCGCAGGATGCTGCGTCCCGTCGTCGATTTGCCGCAGCCGCTCTCGCCGACCAGCGCCAGGGTTTCCCCGCGGCCCAAGGTGAACGATACGTCCTCCACGGCATGCACCGCGGCGCGTCCACCGCCGAACAGGCTGCGCGCGCCGCCGAATCGCGTGGTCAGGCCGCTGACGGATAACAGCGGTACCGGGGAGGGGGCCGCGACGATCGCAGGTATGCCGGTCGTAAGCTCGGCCGATTTCAGTGGCTGCGCCGCGCCGCGCAGGGAGCCCAGCCGCGGCACGGCATCGAGAAGTTCGCGGGCATAGGGCGTGCGCGGGTGCTGGAAGACCTCGGCGACGGCGCCTTCCTCCTGCTTCACGCCATGGCGCATCACCAGCACGCGGTCGGCGACGTCGCTGACCACGCCCATGTCATGGGTGATGAACAGCATCGACATGCCCAGCTCGGCCTGCAGCGCCTGAAGCAGGTCCAGGATCTGGCGCTGCACGGTCACGTCGAGCGCGGTGGTGGGCTCGTCGGCGATCAGCAAAGCAGGCTCGCAGGCCAGCGCCATGGCGATCATGGCGCGCTGGCGCATGCCGCCCGAAAGGCTGTGCGGGTATTCGTCGAAGCGCGCGGCCGCGCGCGGGATGCGCACGCGGTCAAGCAGCTCGATCGCGCGACGCCGAGCCTTCGTGCCCGCGACGCCACGATGGAATCGCAGCGCTTCGGCGATCTGGTAGCCGACGGTCAGCACCGGGTTGAGGCTGGTCATCGGCTCCTGGAAGATCATCGCGATCCGGTCGCCACGCACCGCACGCATCGCCTCCGGCGTCGCCGACAGCAGGTCGCGACCGTCGAATCGGACTTCGCCGGCGCAGCGCGCATAGACCGGCGGCAGCAGACCCATGATGGCGAGCGCGGTGACGCTCTTGCCCGAGCCGGACTCGCCGACCAGCGCCAGGGTCTCCCTGGACGCCAAGTCGAAGCCGAGCCCCTGCACGACGTCGCGCCAGGCGCCGCCGGAGCGGAAGCCGATCGCCAGGCCCCGGACCGACAGGCACGTGCGATCGGGCTCGGGCACCTTGCGCAGCGTGCGGAGCGGCACCGCGCCCATCAGCGTTCCTCCCGCAGGCGCGGGTCGATCGCGTCGCGAAGCCCGTCGCCCAGGAGGTTGAGCGCCAGAACCAGCACCAGGATCGCGAAGCCCGGGAAGATCACGAGATAGGGACCGTCGAGGATATTCTCGAAACCGTCGCGGATCATCCCGCCCCAGGTCGCAGCCGGCGGCCGTACGCCCAGGCCGATGAAGGCAAGCGAGGCCTCGACGCGCACGGCCGAGGCCATCCACAGCGAGGCGACGACCAGGATCTCGGGCACGATGTTCGGCAGGATGTGGCGGAACATCAAGCGCAGGTCGGAATAGCCGAGCGCGCGGCCGCTGGCGACGAACTCGCGCTCCTTGATCGCGATCGTCGGGGTGCGGGCGACGCGGGCATAGGCGGGGACCAGGGTCAGCGCGATCGCCGCCGAGATGTTGGCGGCATTGGGCCCGAGAACGGCGACCAGCAGCAGGCCCAAAATCAACGAGGGCAGGGCCAGCAGGGCATCCATGAACTGCATCAGGACGATATCGAGGCGGCCGCCGTAGTAGCCCGCAATCAGGCCGATCAGCGACCCGATCGCCATGGCGATCAGGTTGGCAGAAAGCGCGATCAATAGCGTGATGCGTGCGCCATGGAGCAGGCGGGCGAAGATGTCGCGGCCGAACTGGTCGGTGCCCAGGAGGTGCGCGGCGCTGGGCGGTTTCAGCCGACTCATGATGTCCTGGTCGATCGGGTCGATCCAGCTCAGCCACGGCGCGCCGATCGCCGCCATCACGATCGCCAGGGTCAGGACGAGGCCGAGCAGGGCGGTCTTGTTGCCGAGAAAGGCTTGGCGGGTCGCGGCGAGCGCACGACCCAGAACAATGCGGCGACGCCGGGCGCGGCGGTGAAGCGGGATGGCCGACATGCGCGCCTAGACCCGGTAGTGGCGGATGCGCGGGTCGATCAACCCTAGGATCGCGTCCGTGATCATGTTGATGACGATCAGGATGATCGTGTAGGCCAGCACCAGGCCTTGCAGCGTCGTGTAGTCGCGCTGGTTCAAGGCGGCGACGATCAGCTTGCCGAGGCCCGGCCGGCTGAACACGATTTCGGTCAGGACGGCGCTGCCGATCAGGATGCCGGTGTAGAGGCCGAGGAAGGTCACGACGGGCAGCAGAGCGTTGCGCAGGCAGTGGATCCAGACGACGACCGGCTCGGGCACGCCCTTGGCGCGGGCGGTGCGCACATAGTCCTGCTGGGCCACCTCCAGCATCGCCGAGCGCATGACCCGGGTGACGTAGGCGGCGACGATCAGGCCCAGATTGACCGCGGGCAGGACGAGCTGATGCAGGCGCTCGCCCAGCGTGTCGCCGCCGGCGTTGATGACGGGGAACAGCGGCAGGTAGATCGCGAAGGCGAGGAGCAGGAACAGGCCGGAGACAAAGGCGGGAAAGGAGATGCCCGCCAGGGATCCGATGCGCACGGCGTAGTCGGGCATTCGGTTGCGGCGCAGCGCAGCGAGGACGCCGAGCGGCATGCCGAGAGCCGTGCCGATGAGCAGCGCGGCGAAGGTCAGCTCCAGCGTGCTCGGCAGGACCGACAACAGCTCGCCCAGCACCGAGCGGCCATTGGTCATCGACAGGCCCCACTGTCCGCGCGCGACGTCGGCGAGGAAGACGAGATACTGAACCAGGATCGGCCGGTCGAGGCCGAGCTTGCTGCGCAGGGCCACGAGCGCTTCCTGGCTCGCCTGGTCGCCCAGCATGGTCTGCGCCGGGTCGCCAGGAATGACGCGGACGATCACGAACACGAAGGACGTGACCAAGGTCAGCGTGACCACGGAGAACAGCAGTCGCTGGGCCAGATGCCGCCACATGGCGCGTCGTTCCGGTCCTTTGGTTCCGCTACGGCGCAATCCGGGTGGCTTCGGTGATCAACGGCCCGCCCGACGGCGTGTCCTTGAACTCGTAGCCGTAGTCGACCTTTTCGCGCCGCGCCCAGGTATAGAGCACCTCCATCAGCGGGACTGCGCAGACGTCCGCGACGACCTTCTGCTGCGCGACCTTCCACAGGTCGTCCTGCCGCTTGGGATCGGTCGCGACCCTGGCGGCGTCGATCTCGGTATCGGCGACCTTGCAGTGGCCGAAATTGGTGACCGCCGTCGGCGTGCCCGGAATGCTGCGCGAATGGAAGAACTGGGTCAGGGTCGAGTCCGCGACCGGAAAGCGGTTGGCGCCATAGAGCACGGCTTGGCTCTGGTTCTTGCGGATGCGCGCGTGGTAGGTCGCGTGGTCGACCAGCTCGATGTCCAGCGTGATGCCGGCTTGGCGGAGCTGGCTTTGCAGGACCTCGATGACCTCGCGCAGGGACGGGCGGTTTGTGTTGATGACCTTCAGCGTCACGCCGTTCGGGTACCCCGCCGCGGTCAGCAGCGCCTTGGCCTTGGCGATGTCGTGTCCCAAGAGCGGCACATCGGCGGTGAATCCCGCGTGCGAGGCCGGGATCACCGACCGGGCGGCGCGGTGCGAGGCCTCGCCGCGGAAGGCGATCAGCGCGGCGCGGTTGACGGCGTGCGCGACCGCCTGGCGAACGCGCAGATCGTCGAGCGGCTTGGTGGTCTGGTCCAGAAACAGCCACCAGATCTCGGGAAGGCCGGGCGTCTCGACCTTGATCCCCGGCATCTTGCGCGTACGCTCGATCCAGTCCTGGCCGAGCGCCCCGCCGGTGATGTCGAGCTCGCCCGACTGCAATGCCAGGTCGCGCGAGCCTTGCGACTGAATATAGCGAAAGATCACGCGATCGATCTGGGGCTTGCCGCGGAAGTACTCGGGATTGGCGACCAGCGTCACCGAATGCTGCGGCTTGTATTCCTGGAACATGAAGGGGCCGGTGCCGATCGGCTTCTGTGCATAGTTCGGCCCCAACGCCTGCACGGCCTTCTTCGACACGATGTTGCCGCCCAGCGAATTCACGACCAGGCCCAGCAGGCTGGGGACGACCTCCTTCAGCGTGATCCGAACGGTCAGGGGATCGATCGCTTCGACCTTGTCGAACTCGCTATAGTCCGAGGCGAAGGACGACGTGTCTTTGTTCGCGGCGCGCTGCAGCGAGAACACCACGTCCTCCGCCGTCACCTCGCCGTAGCCATGGTGCCATTTGACGCCTGGGCGTAGGTGGAAGGTCCACTGCTTGCCGTCCGCCGAGGACTCCCAGCGCTCGGCCAGGTCGGGCTCGATCTGTCGCACATCGCCCGAGCCCGGCTTGAACCGCACCAAGCCATTGAACACCGACTGGATGATGTAGCGGTCGCCCGAGACGACGGTGGCATGCGGGTCGAGTTTGCCCAGGTCGGGATTGTCGATGCCGAAGCGCAGATCGACCGCACCGGCGCCGCCGATCGATCCGAGAAGGCCAAGGGTTGCGCCAACCAAAAGGCAGACGAGGCCGTTACGCGCGCGAACGATCATGCCTTTCCTCCCCGGCACTGTGTCCGCGGCAAACCCGCAAGGGCTTGGCAGGACATCATGCAATCTGACTGACATTTCAGTTGAATCTAGGTGTGCCGTCAAGTAGGATTCTGCTCCGTAGTGATCCGGGGCCGCTCCGGGTCGTCGACGCGATGGAGGAAGAGCCGTGCCGAGCGCGACCAAGATGCTGCGCGCCGACGTCTACGATCAGCTCAAGGATCGGCTGTTCGCGGGCGAGCTACGCTCGGGCCAGTTCGTGTCCCAGCGCGAACTGACGGCGCTGCTCGGCGCGACGCTGAACCCGGTGCGCGAGGCGCTGCGCAAGCTCGAGGCCGAAGGGCTGATCAACGTCTACGCCCAGCGCGGCATCCAGATTGTCGAGGCGAAGCCCAAGGCGATCAATGACGCCTACGACTACCGGCTGCTGCTCGAGACCAACGCGATCCGTCATTTCGTTGCCACGGCGCGACCGGAGCAGGTGCAGAAGATGATCCAGAACGTGGAAAAGGCGCTGGCCGCGTTAAAGAAGTCACCGGCCGATCAGGCGGTGCGCGTGCGGGTGCTCGACGCCGACTACCAGTTCCACAAGGACCTGATCGACTTCCAAGGCAACGAGATCATCAGCAAGCACTACAGCCTGAACGCCGCGCGGCTCAGGCTCTTCCGCGTCAATATCGGCGAGCCTCTACAGCGCCTGGACCTGGCGGCAAAGGAGCACCTGGGGATTCTCGCTGCGTGCCGTCACGGAGATGTCGAGACGGCCGTAGCGCGCCTTTCGGCCCATATTCAGATTTCGCGCGAGCACTCGCTGGGTATCCGCCCTGTCCGCTAGGGTGACGCCATCGCATGACGGTGTCGAGGATGCGGGCGAACGGGCGATCGGCGCCTTTGCCTTGCCGGCGCGACTTGACCTGAGGCGTCGAACGATCTCGCCTGCGCACGTGCAGGACAGCCTCGATCGGCAGGCCCGTTCAGCTTTTTCTGCAACCTATTGCGCTTGTTTGCGCCGCCTCGTGGCGGCTTCAAGTCCTGCCGGGGTCGCCATCGCACCCTATGCGGAGATCAGCGCCGGCTCTTCGGCCCGCTCGACGTAGCCGCGGGCGATCGGCGCGCGCGCTTTGGCGGTTTGACGACATACTCGCCGGACGCTTCGATCTCCGTTTCGTTCCGTCGCACGCGCTCCAAGGCCGCGGGGCCAAGCTTCGACACCGTCAAGCCTACCAGGATGTTTCCGATCAACTGCGCGCCCGCGACGGAATCGGGGAAGGCGTAACTGCGGATTTGCGTCAAGAAGGTGTGGCCGGCAATCTGGGCGAGCGGAGCATTTTCGCTATCCGTGATGGCGATCACCGCGGCGCCCTGCGAGCGCGCCGTCTTGCCGAGGCCCAGCGTGATGCGACTATATGGGTAGGCGGTGAAGCCGACGAAGACATCCTTGCTGGTGAGCGAATCGAATTCCAGGGCCAGGCCGCCGCCAACGTCGAGCAGTTGGGTATCCGGCTTGGCCTTCCGGAGCGCATAGGCAAATCCATAGGCGGCGGCAAAGAACGGCCGTCGCCCGATGACATAGACCCTTGCCGCACGGACCAGAGTCTGCACCGCGGCGCTGAGATCGTTTTCCTTCAGGTCGGCGATGGCGTGACGCTGTACCTCCAGTTCGCGCTCGGCGAATTTCGCCGCAAAGCCAAGATCTCCTTCGCGCTGGCCTAGGGAGACAAGCTGCGCGGCCTGGCCCAAGTTTCGACCTCGGTTGCCGATCAGCGCCGCGACATAAACCTCGCGAAAATCATCGAAGCCATTGAATCCAAGCCGTTGGGCAAGACGGACCAGCGTCACGGGCGCGACCCCGGCGCGCTTTGCCAGGTCGCGCATCGACCGGACGGGCACTTCGTCCTTGTTGGCGAGGATGAAGCCGATCGCCTCGGCGAGCGGGCCGTGCGCCTTGGGAATCTGCTGTCGCAGCGCGGCGTCGATATCTGCGGGTGTGTGTTCCATGTGTCTTGCTCGTCGTGGCGGACCTTGATGGCACATTTCCTCGGGGGGATCAAACGATCCCGATTGACTATATTAGGATCATATGATCCACTTCGCGGCGAATTTTGGCGATCCAAAGGGGGGACGATGCAGTCATTGCCGCACCCGCGCTGGCACAATCAGGGCGAGGCTGTCGGGCCTATGTCTAGAGCGGCTTTTGCGCGGGCCAATGCGATTACGCCGGGTGGCAGCATGCGCTCCGCCCCGTTTTTCGCACCGCAGCCGCCCTATGCGATGCGTGGCGAAGGGTGCTGGATGACCGACGTCGACGGCCGCCGCGTCTTCGACTGCGCGAACAACTTTTTCTCCCTGGTGCACGGGCACGCTTTTCCCCCGGTCGTTCAGGCGCTGCACGAGGCGATCGATCGCGGCACGGCCTTCGGTCTGCCGACGGAGTCGGAGACGCAGCTTGCCGAAGCAATCCGGCAGCGCTCACCCGAACTGGAGCAGATCCGCTTCGTGGGGACGGGCACGGAGGCGGTGATGTTCGCGATCAAGGCGGCGCGCGCCATCACCGGCCGCCCGATGATCGCCAAGTTCGAGGGCGCCTATCACGGCGCCTATGACTATGCCGAGGTCAGCCTCGATTCGTCGCCGGAGAACTGGGGCGACGATCCGGTCAGCACGCTTTACGCGAAAGGAACACCGGCCTCGGTGGCGACCGATGTCCTTGTCCTTCCGTTCGACAAGCCGGCGGACTGCCAGCGACTGATCGCGGCGCACGCGACCCGATTGGCGGCCGTTCTCTTCGATCCGCTTTCCTCGCGAATCGCCATGGTGCCGGCGACGGCCGAGCTGTGCGCGGTTCTACAAGAGACCTGTCGCCAGCACGGAATCCTGCTTGTGCTCGACGAGGTCGTCTCCTACCGGCTCGGCGTTGGCGGTGCCTACCAGGTCTTCGGCTTGAAGCCGGACCTGGTCGCGCTGGCGAAGATCATCGGCGGCGGCTTGCCGGGCGGGGCGGTCGCCGGACCCGCGCGGCACATGGCGGTGTTCGACCACACCAAGGGCAAGCCGCCCGTGTCGCACGGCGGCACGTTCAGCGCCAACCCCCTGACCATGGTCGCCGGGCTGGCCTGCCTTGCCGCCTACGACCAAGCAGCGGCCGCGCGGCTGAATCGGCTTGGCGAAAGCTTGCGCGCCATGCTCGGCGAACAGTTCATGCGCCGCGAACTGCCCGCCCAGGCGACCGGCATGGGATCCTTGTTTCGCCTGCACCTCAGGACGTCGGCGATCACGAGCTATCGCACGAGCCTGCCATCCGCAGCCGAGAAGAGGGCGCTTGCCGCGATTCATCTCGCTGCGCTCGAGCGCGGATTCCTGCTGACGCCGAACTGCTCGGGTGCGCTGTCGACGCCGATGACGGACGACGACATCCACGATCTGGCGGCGGCCATCGCGGAGTCGGTTGAAGAAGTCCATCGGGAAACGCCGTGGAAGTGAAGGAGGGGAGTCATGCAGAGGGGAATCGTTCGCTTCATCGTTGGAGCCGCCGTTCTGGCGACGCTTTCGTCCTCGGCCTGGGCCGGGGCCGTGTTCGACAAGGTCAAGGCACAGGGCAATCTGCGTTGCGGCGTCGGCGGGTCGATCCCGACCTTTTCGCGGGTCGACAGCAAGGGCGAATGGGTGGGACTCGACGTCGACTATTGTCGCGCCGTGGCCGCCGCCGCCCTGGGTGACGCGAAAAAGGTGACCTTCGTTCCGCTGTCGTTGCAGCAGCGATTTACGGCGCTGCAGAGCGGCGAGGTCGACATGCTGGCGAGGGACAGCCTGACGAACCTGACCCGCGATGCCTCGCTGGGCGTGATCTCGGTGGCCACGAACTTCTATACGGGGTCGGGCTTCATCGTGCGACGCGACGCCAAGATCACGACCACCAACCAGATGAACAATGCCACGTTCTGTATCAGCCAGGGCAATGCTGCCATCGGCAGCCTCGCCGACCTGATGAAGCTCAAGAATTTCCAATACAAGCTGGTGCAGCTTGAGAAGTTTCAGGACACGTTCCAAGCCTTCCTCGCGGGACGCTGCGACGCCGCAATCGCCGGCGCGGCGGACTTGGCGGGGGCCCAGGTGATGATGGCGCCGAACCCGGCCGAGTACCTGGTGCTGGAGGAACTGATGTCCTCGGACCCGTACTCGCTTTTCGTTGCGCGCGGCGACTGGGAATGGTTCACGCTGTTGCGCTGGGTTCACTACGGCCTCGTTGAGGCGGAGAAGCGCGGCATTACGCAGGACAACGTCCGTCGGCTCGCCGGCGGATCCGAGGATGTTGCGATCAAGCGCATGCTGGGTGGCCAAGACGATCTCGGCAAGCTGCTGGGGGTGAACAAGGACTGGCTGGTCAAGGCGATCGAGGCCGTGGGCAACTACGGCGAGATTTTCGACCGGCACTTCGGCGAGAAGTCTGTCGTCAAAATGGCGCGTGGTCCGAACGCGCTTTCGACCAAGGGCGGTCTGATGTACGCGGCACCCTTTAACTGAGCGCGGGCAGGGGCGGCGGCAAGAACCGCCGCCCGCCTGGGATAGATCGAGCGCGGAATGCGGGTGAGAATGCGCGGTACGACCGGCTTGCGCGCGTGGGCTTGGCAGGCTCTCGCCTTGGCCTGCCTCGCCGCGGCCGTCTGGTGGCTGGCATCGAACGCGCTCGCGAATCTAGAGGCGCGGCGGATCAATTCCGGTTTCGACTTTCTGCAACGGCCGGCCGCGATGCCGATCGGCGAAAGCGTGATTGCCTATCGCCCGGGTGATAGCAATCTGCGGGCCATCGTCGTCGGTCTGCTCAACACACTGTTGGTGTCGGCCCTCGGAATCGCGCTGGCCACTCCGCTCGGCGTTGCCATCGGGATCGCGCGCCTGTCACGCAACTGGCTCTTGGCCCGGTTGGCGTCGGGCTATGTGGAATATGTGCGCAACGTACCCCTGCTCGCGCATTTGTTTCTACTCTATATCCTCATGCAAGGGCTGCCGTCGCTGCGGGCCGCTTGGTCGATCGGCAATGTCATGTTCCTTTCCAATCGAGGCCTGGTGGTGCCCGCCTTGGCGGTCGACGGGCCTTGGTGGCCGGTGGTTGTGGCTATTGCCGTGGCATTCGTGACGAGCTGGGGGCTGCATCACCATGCCGATCGCGCGCAGGTCCGGACAGGACGCCGGCCCCCGGTCCTGCCTTGGGGAATCGTCCTGTCGATTGGGGGCGTGGCGCTTGCCCTGGCGATCGTCGGCACGCGGATATCATTTGGCATTCCGCGGCTGGACGGACTCAATTTCGCCGGCGGGTGGACGCTCTCGCCTGAGCTGACGACGCTGGTCGTGGGCCTGTCACTCTACGCGGGTGCCTTCATCGCCGAGATCGTGCGCGGAGGTATTCTTGCCATTTCGCCGGGCCAGTGGGAGGCAGGATATGCGCTGGGACTCGAGCGCCGACGCGTGCTGCGGCTGATTGTCCTGCCCCAGGCCCTGCGCTTGATCGTTCCGCCGACCACCAACCAATATCTCGATCTGGCAAAGAGTTCGTCGCTGGCGATTGCGATCGGCTATCCGGATTTGGTGGCCGTCATCAACAGCATCATTACCGACACCGGCCAGGCGATCGAAGCGGTCGCGATGATCATCGCTGCATTCCTGATGCTCAATCTCGGCATTGCCGCGCTGATGAACTGGTGGAACGCGCGGATCGCGCCGGCGGGGTGGCGTTGAGCGGTGCGCCCAACCTGACCGTCGGATCGCCTGCCATGCCGGGACAAGCGCCATGGCGCTGGATGCGTGCCAATCTGTTCGGCGGTTGGGTCAATGCGTTGGCGACGGTGACGATAGCGGTCCTCGTGGCGACCGTCGCCTCCAAACTGGCGCATTGGGCGGTGATCGACGCAGTTTGGAGCGCACCGCCGGGCAGTTCCGGCCCTTGCCGTGCGGCGCGAGGTGTGGGCGCCTGCTGGGCGCTGATCGGCGAGAAGTATCGCTTCATGCTGTTCGCCACCTATCCCTACGACGAGCATTGGCGGCCCGCACTTGCCTGCGCCATCATCGTTCTTCTGTACCTCGCTACCGCCCTCTACCGGCACAGGCTGTGCTGGCTCGCGGCCTTGTGGGGCGCGGGATTCGCCGCGGTGGCGATTTTGATGTGGGGCGGCATCTTCGATCTGCCATTGGTCGGTCAGGAACGATGGGGCGGGCTGCCGGTGACGCTGCTGTTGGCCACTGTCGGAATCGGCACGGCCCTGCCGCTCGGTATCCTGCTGGCGCTCGGCCGACGCGCCGATGAGCTGCCACTGATCCGGCTGGTTTGTGCTTGCTATATCGAGCTGATCCGCGCCATGCCGCTGGTGAGCCTTCTATTCATGGCCTCGTTCGTGTTGCCGCTGTTCATGCCGGCCGGCGTGTCGATCGACAAGCTGCTACGGGCGCAGGTCGCCTTCACGATGTTCGCGGCGGCCTATATGGCGGAGGTGATCCGCGGTGGCCTGCAAGGCGTGGGGCATGGTCAGGTCGAAGCCGCCACCGCCTTGGGCCTGGGGTATTGGCGGACGCATGCGCTGATAGTCCTGCCGCAAGCGCTGCGCAGCGTGATCCCGGCGCTGGTCAACACGGCGATCGCGATGCTCAAGAATACTTCCTTGGTGCTGATCATCGGCCTGTTCGACTTTCTCAATGCCGCGAAGGCGACGATCGTGGACCCCGCCTGGCAGGGTTTCGGCCTTGAGATGTTCATCTCCATCTCGCTGGTCTATTTCGTGATCTGTTTTTCCCTGTCGAAGTACAGCCAGCGTCTTGAGGGCCAGCTTGGCCAGGCGGCGCGACATTGATCAGGTCGCCGACGAATTGCAGTAGCATGGAGAGCAGTGGATGAGCAGTGATCGGTCCGGAACGGTAGCAGAGCGCGTCGCCCTCGCGCTGCGGCGCCATGGCGTCGAGATCATCTTCGGCCAGAGCCTGCCATCCGCGGTGATCCTTGCTTGCGAGGCCTTGGGGATTCGCCAGGTGGCCTATCGCCAGGAGAATATGGGCGGGGCGATGGCCGATGGTTACGCCCGTCAATCGCACCGGATCGGCATCGTCGCCGCCCAGAATGGGCCCGCCGCGACCCTGCTGGTGCCGCCTTTGGCCGAGGCGTTCAAGGCGAGCGTGCCGATCGTCGCCCTGGTTCAGGAAGTGGAGCGGCATCAAATCGACCGCAACGCATTCCAGGAGATCGATCACTTTGCACTCTTCTCGGCCTGCGCCAAATGGATCAAACGGCTGCTGACAGCCGATCGGGTCGACGACTACGTCGATGCAGCGTTCATCGCGGCGGGCAGCGGGCGCCCCGGCCCGGCGGTTCTTCTGCTGCCGGCGGACCTTTTGCGGGAACGGGCGATCGAGGCGAAATCGCCGCGAAGCGCCAGCTACGGCGTCTGGCCGATCGACCGGCCGCGCCCTTCGGACGACGCGATCGGCGAGGCGGCGACGATTTTGGCTCGCGCCGCCAATCCGGTCGTCGTGGCCGGCGGCGGCGTCCTTTCCTCGGGCGCGGCCGAGGAACTGGCGCGGCTGCAGGAAGCGGCGTCGCTGCCGGTATTCACGACCAACATGGGCAAAGGGGCGGTGGCCGAAACCCACAAACTGTCCGCTGGGGTGTTGGCGTCGTTGACCGGCCCCAGATCGCTCGGCCGACACACGCGGCAACTGGTCGATCAAGCGGACGCGATCTTGCTAGTGGGCACGCGGAACAACCAGAACGGCACTGATTCCTGGCGCCTGTTTCCGTCGACCGCGAAGATCATCCAAATCGACGCTGATCCAATGGAGATCGGCCGCAACTACGAGGCGGTGCGGCTCGCCGGTGATGCGCGCGAAACCTTGAAGGCGCTTCGCCTGGAGCTCGCCGCCGGCGAAATTTCAATTCGCAAGCGAGGGCGCCCGGCACTGGAGGCGAAAATTGCCGCCGCTTGGCGAGATTTCGACACGGATCGCTGCCTCTTCACCGGCAGCAACGCTTCGCCGATCCGGCCCGAGCGGGTAATGGCCGAATTGCAGCCGCTGCTCACGCCGCAGACGATCGTCTGCGCCGACGCCAGCTACTCTTCGATGTGGATCGTCGGACAGCTCAAGTCCTTGGCGCCGGGCATGCGGTTCCTGACCCCGCGCGGGTTGGCGGGCTTGGGGTGGGGATTGCCGATGGCGATCGGTGCCAAGCTCGCCACGCCAGCAAGCCCGGTTGTGGCCCTGGTCGGTGACGGCGGCTTCGCGCATTCCTGGGCGGAGATGGAGACGCTCGTGCGCGGCCGGATTGCGCTGACGACGATCGTGCTTAACAATGGGGTGTTGGGGTACCAGAAGGATGCCGAGACGGTGAAGTTCGGCCGTTACACGACGGCCTGTCATTTCGCGCCTGTTGACCATGCGGGGCTGGCCCGGAGTTGCGGTCTGGAGAGCGTGCGGATCGAAAACCCCGGCGACCTTGCCGCGGCATTGTCGACGGCGCTCTCGGCGGCGCGGCCTTGGCTGATCGAAGTGATGACCGACCCGGATGCCCATCCGGCGTTATCTCTCTACGACGGCACCCTCGACTGACTATTGAGCCAGACGTGTTCTCACCACGATGATTGAATCCGCCGGGGGCTATCGGCCCAGACTACCAATCGAGACCACGTATTCGTCGGCGCTGCAAACGTAAGAATCCAAGACTACCCAGCGCCTGTAGGCTATCTCATTCCCGACAATGCCAGGCGCCGCACCGTAGCTCCTAGGGCAACTCGATAGAAAAAAGTATTTTCTATCAAGTGCATTGGTGTGAAAGGAAGGCGCCTAGAGGTTCAGTCTATTCGCTCAGCTTGTGAGCATCTCGTGGGCGAGCCCGAAGCCGCAGCACAACCCATCCGAGCGTGTATACTCGCGGATGCAGGATCGAAGCTATGGATGAAAGTTCGCGTCATAGCGCTAGCGCCCGTTTCAGATCGTCATGCTCAAAGGCGGTGGACATGCGGTTGATTTCGGCGGCCCGGGCGCCGACCTCCTTCGAAGCCTCCCGCCAGGTCGCCGTCACTACCGCGACTTCTTTGATGATGGCACGGGCCGGCACCAGGCCGAGACCGAAGTATCCGGAAGCCGCCTCAAGTAGATCGATCGAGCAGGTGCCTTCGTCCAAATCGATGTTCGTCGTCAGTACACGAGCCTTAAGATCAGTCGGCATAGGGTTGAGATCACAGACGGGAGAAAGCGACCAGCCTGTCTTGCCAGGCCGCAAGAAGCCATGGTTGCGGAGGTGATCATCGACATTCGAGATCAGCACGTTGAAGGCGACGCGACGGTATAGCGCCTGGGCGTCGGTCTTCGCTCGAGCCCCATGCTGGGTGAGCGCATCGACGATTTCAGGATAGCTGCCGCGCTCGCCGTCCTTCGATCCTGTCATGGCCATTGCGGAGAGGAACGGGATGCGAATGGCGCCGGCCCTATCGAAACGCCGTGACAAGAGCACCGCCTTTCCGGCGACCTGCAGCAGTTCGTGGAAGGGTGTGGCGATGCCGGCGCGCCCGGCGAGCCGCAAGGCGATCTCTTCCCAAGTCTCCATGCTGTAGCCGTCGGTTTCCTTGGGGAATTTTGCGATGGAGAGACGGCCGTGCTGATCGATGACCGACGCCTTCGGGCGCGCGCCGCCAAGCGATGATCCGGGTGCAAAAATGAACTGGAGATCTTCGTCCGTCTCCTCATCCCGAAGGATGCGCTCCGTCACCTGAAGGAGACGCCCGAGTTCGATCAGGGTGGGCACGCCTACGCGAAGCGGCGCTTGGAACACATCTTCGCCCACCCAACGAAAGCGGAGTGCGCCAAGACGGGTCTCATCAGCGACGCCAAGAAGATAGTCGCTTTCGGCGAGGGTTCGGACCGCGCAGCCTTCGCGCTCAGCCAGGCGCCGCTCGGCGCGCTGCATAAGGTGGCGCCCCCAGGTGTCGGGCGCCGAATCGCCGATGGACCCGAAAGTGGCTTGTCCCACACGCGGCGCAAAGCCGCCGCGCGTCAATGCGAGGGCGGGCTCGATCGAGAAGCGATCGGGATCGGCGAGCCATTCGGGCGCATACTCAAAGACGACGGTCTCGCTGCTACGCATCTTGTTGCTGCGGGCCAAGCCGACAGGACGCGTGCGTCCTTCGAGGTCGATATGGACTTCGATGTCAGCCATGATCGGTCGGCACCGGCTTGCGCTTGAGGTGAACGCGCTTCGGCAGTTCGGCGCTGGCCAGTGCTTGGCCAACGCTGTCGCGGCTGATGTCGGCGATCTCCCCCAGGTCATCGAGCAAGCCAAGCGCCTGGAGGACGGCGGCGTAGATGCCAATACTGACATTGGCGTCGCCCGCTTCGACCTTTTGGAGGGTTGAGCGGGATGTGAAGGCGCGCTCAGCCACTACGGCCATAGGCAGCCGTCGGCGGCGGCGGGCATCGTGGATGTCCGCGCCTAGCTTGCGCAAGGTCCGCCGTACAGCGGCGGGAGGATAGTGTGGCGTCGGCATTGGCTTCTTCACACTACTAAGACGTCATTTATGTAGCACGAAGATTACAATTTCTCCAGTGGGGGCGGGGTGTGTGTTCCGGGCAGGGGGTAATGGAGCAGGGCTGTGGCCCATTGCATAGGCCGAGTTCTTGTATTGTTCTGTACAAGCTTTTCGGGCAGAATCCAGCGTTTTCCCGGTTCGCGGCCGAGGCGACGTCGTTTTGATCGCGTGAGGCAACATGGTCGTCAAACGGCTTGCCAGGTTCTTTGGGCGTCGGTCGCCGAAGGAACCTGCGGCTGGCCTTGAGTGCCATAGCTCGGCCTGAGGCCGTGTCGATCAAACAGGCTCGCCCCCAACTAGGCTTGGGAACGTTAATCACCATCGCCTCCCCTTGATTTCCGATTTCAATGTCCGTTTCGCCTTGGATGGCCGCAGTCGCGCGTCCGATCGGGCGGCGTGGCGGTTCGCCGGCTGTGATCTTTCGGTGAGACGCGGCCGGCCGGCGCCATTCTGCTGGACGCGGGGGGCGCGCTGGGGCGCAATGGATTGCGTTGTGTCGCCCCTCGACGCAACGGAATCGACCTACAACGACTTGGGGCCTCGTCCGACGCAGGGCGGGGCCTTTTTCTTCGTGGGGGGACTATAGTCTGCCGGTGCGGAAAGCCGATGCCGACATGCGATGGTTTTTTGCGCGTGCCATCGGATCGCCACAACCGGGGTCCAGTGTGGCACCGGTTAGGCTGGCGGCGCGTTGAACAGCTAGGGCGCTGCCGGCGCCGCGATCGAGGATGATGCAACAGGTGAGCCTGTGGCTCGAACGCTGATTATGATCGTTTCCGCCGGCCTGCTGTTGGCCGGGATGATCGGGCTGGTCTTCGGCAGCTAGGGATGCCGGCGGCCGAAGTGCCGCGTGGCCTTTCTACCCCGTCGGCTCGGCCCCGCCGGCGTCGCCGTCCTCGGGCGCGTCACGGAACGCCGGCAGCTGGTTGCGGAAGAATTTCCGGATTTTAGCCGGCGGATCCAGGAAGCCGACGCGCACGACCGCCTGCTCCTGGTCCAGCAGCTCGACCTGCAGGTCGCCGAACCGATCGATCGACAGCACGAACCCGCCCGGCAGGTCGATCGGCAGCCGCAGCCGCAGCTTGGCGCCGCGCTCCGACACGTTCATCACCACGCAGGCCACGCTGGGCGCCTGCGCGATCATGATGCGCCCATGCCAGGCCACGGCCGTGCGTCCGTGGCGCCGGCGTTCGTCGTGCGCGGCCTTGACCGCACGTCCGTTCAATCGGGGCTCGTGCGGCGCTGCCTGTCGCTTGCGGTCGGGCGGGTGGATCATGGAGGGACCGGTTCCGGGTCGGGTCGCTGATGTTGGTGAAGATACGGGGTGATGGCTTAACCCCGCGTTAAGAAACCGGGTGCGGTGGAAGCGCCCCGGACTCCGTCAGCGCGCGGCGACGCCGACCGCGCCGCCCTTGGCGGGCGGGACGGCGCTGGCGGCGAGGATCATTGCGGCCAGCGCCGCCCGGTCGGGCAGGAACTGGATTCCCGGCAGGTCGGCGTCCGCCAGCCGGGTGCCGTAGGCGCCCTGGACCGGCGCCGTGCCGAGTGCGAGCGGGGCCAGCGCCAGCGCGCTCTCGCCGACGCAGAGAGACAAGCGCGGCGACCACGCGAGGACAGCCTCGCGCAGAACCTCGAAGCGCCGGGCGACCAGACTTGCGGTGAGACCGCCCTGGTCGGGCGCTTCGGCGACGTCGACCCCCAGGCGCCGCGCCTGCGCCAAGAAGGCGGAGTCCGGCATGTGCAGCGGAAACACGCGAACCTTCGGTTGCGTGGCGCCGGATGCGGCGATGGTCGCCAACACCTCGGCGAGCCGCTCGGCGGCCGGGTCGATCGAGCAGGCGAAGGGCGCGGTCGCAAGGACGGCGATGCGCATGCCTTCGCCCGGCGCGCGCATCGACGGTGCCGGCTGCAGGATCCGTCGCAGCGCCGGCAGCACGAGGCGCGCCCGCAGCTCGGCTAGCGACCGCTCGTCGCTTCGCCGGGGCGCGCGGGCAATGGCGAAGTCCGCGATGCAGAGCGCGAGCCATGCGCCGAACGGATCGGCGTTGCCGCCGGCCAACCGTTCTTCACCATGGGTGACCACAAGGTCCGCGAGCGCGCCCAGGGTCTCGCCTGCTGCGCCCCGGCAGAGCGCGAGCATCGTGCTGACCGCCTGGCCGACCGCCTCGTTCGGCATCCGGCCGGCATGCTCGAGAAAGCCCTTGCAGGCGTGAAGGATCGCCTCGGCCGATTGCGCGGGCCAGGGCCGCGACATCACTTCGGCGGCTGCGAAGCGCAGCAGCGCAAGGTGCGCGACAAAGGGTTGCGGGTTCTCGGGGTCGAGTGCCAGGAAGTCCGCGAGCCGCTGATCGAAATCGCCGGTCAGCTTGGTCAAGGACAGGATCGCGATGTCGTGCCACGCGTCCTTCGGTTTCCGCTTGGGCGCTTCCTCGGCGACTTTCGCGCGCTGGGCTTCGTTCAACAGCAGATGCGGCTCGGCCTGGTCCAGCATGTCGACGGGCAGCCATTTCTCCGACTCGGTCATCAGGTGCGTGGCCGCCGATCGCTCCATCCGGTCCGCATCGGCCCGGCGCTGGCGCATCACGTCGATCGTGTCGGGCTTGACGGTGCCGTGGCGCACATGCGTGCAGTAGGGCGTGATCGTCTGGCCGATGATCGTATCGACCTGGCCCAGCAGTTCCGTCGCGATCGTATTGACCAGGACGATGCGGCGTGCCGGCCGGCGCTCGGCCATTCGCCGGCGTTCAGCCGCCGCGATCTTGAATCCCGCGGCCTGGACCGCCTTGACGAAGGGCAGCAGCGGCTTGGTCTTGGGATTGTACTCCAGGCTGAAGATCTTGTTCTTCCAGCCCGGCCCGTCCTCGACCCCCAGGTCGAGGATGAACAGCGCCGCATGCTCGACGATGTAGTCGAGGTCGGCGACGACGAAGGGCGCGTCGCTGTCCGGCGCCGGCTCGCAACCCGGCTTGACGCCCGCCGTGTCGCGATGGACCAACAGCCGCCCGGTGAAGCCGAGCGCGCGCCAGGTCTCGGCCAGGAGCGCGCGGGTCGTGTCGTTCAGGCCCGCGTAGCCCAGGTCGATGTCGCGCGGGAAGGTCGCAATCTGGTCGGCCAGGTAGGGGATGACGTGGCGCGCGGGATAGGTGACCTGATTCCAGGTTTTCTCGGTGTAAGTAGCCTCGTAGACGGGGTTCGGCATAGGGCCGAGGATCGGGGCCAGCGCGGCGGCGAAGCCGATGTCGCGGCCGGGCGGCACCCGGATCTCCTCGATCGTGGCGTCCGGTGCGCCCCAGGTCGTGGCCTGCTGCGGCATCTCGGGCCGGCGCACCTCGCTGATATGCTCGACCATGTCGTTTTGCTGGCGGTCGTGGCCATGCATCGGCGTGACCACCTTGGTGTGGTCGCAATGATAGCCCGCGACCTTGTGGAACAAGCTTCTGGTCTCGCCGTAGAGCAGCAGGCAGCGCTTGGCCAGGTTGCTGTCGACGTGCCACCCGCGCAGCATCGCCTCGCTGAAGCCGTGGATCTTGACGAGGTCGGCGCGCGGCACGAGCTGGAAATCGCCCGGCGCGTCGTAGAGGATCGACTTGTGCGAATGCACCACCTCGTCGAGGTGCAGCGCCGTCCCCCAGCGCGCGAAGGCGTCGATCACCGCCGGCGGGTCCTTGCGGTCGAGCGATTCCCACAGCAATTCGGGCATCTCGAACCGCGGAATGCCGTAGTAGCCGCGCGGCAGGTCCTTGACCGCCGCGGAGAGCGACCTGGTCCCGTCGCGCATCACGAACACCATGTCGGTATTGGTCGACAGGATCCAGCGGTTCTTCGGATTGCTGCGGCGGATGGCGATATTGCGGGCCTGCGGCTCCAGCGCGTTCAGGTGCGTCTTGCCGCGCCAACGCTCGTGGACCGAGGGGCGGACGCGCAGCACGCGGATCATGTTGCGGGCGCGATCGGTCAGCGTGTCGACGATCGCCTCGACGAAGGTCGGCATGTCGTCGGGCGTGTTGTAGTCGACGAACAGGATCTCGTCCTCGGGATCGTCGAGCAGCTCGGCCATGCAGTTCATGCTGATCGCGGCCCGCTTGTGCAGGTTGTAGCCGTAGTTGTCGTTGCGGCCGTAGAGCACGAGCGAGATCATGCGATCGCCCTTTCGGGCATGGCCGGCGCGGCGGCTTCGGCATGCAGCCGCTCCAGCAGCGCGCCGAACGCGGCGCCGAAGCTGCGGCTGTCGAAGAACGGGGCCTTCTGCATCGCGGCCCGGATTCGTGCCGAGGTTTCCTTGCGCAGCGCGGTATTGCCGGCAAGCCGAGCGGCCAGGTCGACATACTGCTCGATGTCGGACGCCACGAAGGCGTCGAGGCCGATGGCGCGCAAGGTCGACGCTCCCTGCAGCGCGCGCTGCGATGCGCCTTCGAGCGCGACGACCGGGCACCCGGCGGCCAGCGGCTCCATCAGCGAGGCATTGCCGGAATAGGGGAAGCTGTCGAGGAACACGTCGGCCTCGCCGGCGAGCTGGATCAGTTCGCCCATGCTCATCGACGCCAGCAGGCGCACGCGCGCGGGATCGACACCGGCCTCCGCGGCCTCCGCGGCCAGGCGCTGGCGCAGCGCATAGTGGGGATAGGACGGCCACCAGTTGGGGTTGAAGGGATAGAGCGCCAGCACCGCGTCGGGGATCCGCGCCAGGATGCGCATCCAGGTCCGCGTCAGCGCGGGCTGCAGCTTCGGCATGCTGGCGCCGCCGAGGAACAGCGTGCCGCGCGGCGGCAGGCCCTGGGCCTTGCGCGTGCCGCCCGGCGCCGGCGCGCGGCCGGCATTGGCGTAGCTGAACACGTTGAACGTCGCGTCGATCAGCGCCAGGCGTTCGGTGTACTGGTCCTGGGCGTCGTCCGGCTCGGTCGATCGCGCCGAGACGAAGGCATCCACGCTGTCGAAGCCGGTGGTGGAGGGCTGGATCGCCGCCAGCGCGAGCTGCACCGGCGCCACGCGGCAGGCGGCGACGCGGCCGAGGCCGCGATTGTCGAAGCACACGATGTTGCCGAGGACCGCGATGTCGAGGGTCTCGTCGCGCAGTTGGTCGACGGCGCGGGCGGGGTCGCTGTCCAGCACGACCACCTTTCCGAAGCGCTGGTTGACGGCGGCGGAGAAGGCGCCCTCGGCCGGACGCTGGGTGTAGAGCACCGTCTCGAAGCGGCGCTTGTCCAGGCCCTCGGCATGGGCGAGCACGATGAAGCTCTCGGTGCGCGGGTCCATGTTGCGGACCAGGAAGCCGACACGCAGGCGACGGCCGCCGGCTTGCAGCGCGGGCCGGTCGAGGCGGCGGGCGAGGCCGGTCAGGTCGATGGCGCGCTCCAGCAATCGGCCGCGCTTCTCCAGCAGCGGACGCAGGTTGCCGTCGTCGTGGAAGGCCATCTGGATGTCGAGCGGCCCGAGCGCCGCTTCGAGGATGGCGTGGGTCTCGACCGCGCCGCGCGCGGCATCGGCAAGGGCGCCGGTCGCGTCGAGCATCGCCAGCAGATAGGCGTGATAGCGCCGCGCGTCGTTCGGTGTGCGGAACAGGCGCGGCGTGCGCAGCCAGTAGCGCATCAGCATGGGCAGCGCGCGTGGTGGCGCGGCGGCGATCGCAGGCGCGGGTTCGAGGGCGAAGGCGTGCAGATAACCGGCGGCGGCCAGATGGGCGCGCAGATCGCCGGCATTGGCCCGCAGGCGCGCGCCGATCGCATCCAGGATCGGCCGGTCGCGGCCGTCGGGCGGCAGTTCGGGCAGCTCCGCCTCGATCCAGCTGCGCAGGATGTCGCCGGCCGGTGCCGTCATGGCGGCGAGCAGCGCATGCTCGGGCATGGACACCAGCAGTTCGGCGAAGAAGCGGCGATAGTCGCGCACCAGGCCGAGCGTCTGGTCGTTCGCGCCGCGCAGCCAGGCCTGCGCCAGGCGCAGCAACGGCCGGCGCTGGGCCAGGAAGATCGATTCCGGGGTGGGTTCTGCCAAGGTCGTCCCTCCGCGGCCTTTTCCCCCGCCTTGCCCTTGGCGGGTCCCTCGGAAACGACCGTCGTCGGCTGGAGTCTGACCGGCGTCGGCTAATTGTTCGTTAACCCTGACCGGGCAAGCTTCGCGGGGGACAGGGCAGGGCGTCGGAGTCTGTTCTCATGGCGGTCGCCATCATCACCGGTTCGGGCGGGCTGGTCGGCTCGGAAGCCGCGCGGCATTTCGCGGCGCGGGGCATGGACGTGGTCGGCGTCGACAACGACATGCGCCGGCATTTCTTTGGCGCGGAGGCGTCGACCCAGTGGCAGCGCCGGCAGCTCGAAACCGAGCTGGGCCGCCGCTACCGCCATGCGGATATCGATATCCGCAGCGCATCGGCGATCGACGCGCTGTTCGCCCGCTACGCCGGCGCCACCGCCCTCGTCGTGCACGCCGCGGCACAGCCGTCGCATGACTGGGCGGCGCAGGAGCCGGCGACCGACTTCGCGATCAACGCCGGCGGCACGCTGAACCTGCTCGAGGCGACGCGCCGCCATGCCGGGGACAGCGTTTTCATCTTCTGCTCGACCAACAAGGTCTATGGCGACCGGCCGAACCACCTGCCTCTGGTCGAGACCGAGACGCGCTGGACGGTCGATCCCGCGCACGGCTGCGCCCAGGGGATCGACGAGACCATGTCGATCGACCAGTGCACCCACAGCGTGTTCGGCGCGTCCAAGGTGGCGGCCGACGTGATGGTGCAGGAATACGGCCGGTATTTCGGCCTCAAAACCGGCGTCTTCCGCGGGGGGTGCCTGACGGGCCCCAACCATTCCGGCGCGGCGTTGCACGGCTTCCTGGCCTACCTGATGAAATGCGCGGTGATCGGCCAGCCCTATACGGTGCTCGGCTACAAGGGCAAGCAGGTGCGCGACAACATCCATAGCCGCGATCTGCTGGCGGCCTTCCAGGCCTTCGTCGACGCGCCGCGCGCGGGCGAGGTCTACAACATGGGCGGCGGCGTCTACGCCAACTGCTCGATGATCGAGGCGATCCGGCTCTGCGAGGCGATCGCCGGCCGGCCGATGCAGTGGAGCTACGAGTCCAAGAACCGCGTCGGCGACCACATCTGGTACGTGTCCGACCTGCGCAAGTTCCAGACGCACTATCCGGGCTGGCAGCCGCGCATGGACATCGAGGCGACGCTGCGCGAAATCCACGCCGCGATGCGCGAGCGCCACGCCAAGGAGCAGGCGGCTTAGCGCCGCGGGGCCTCATCCTTCGAGAAGCTCAGGATGAGGACGCTTGTTTCACCTCGTCCTGAGCCTGTCGAAGGACGCGAACGCGGTCTTCAGCGCGCCACGTCCTGCGGCTTCCTTCCCACCAGCTTGAAATAGAGTTCGGGATCCGTGGCGCCCTCGCTGCCGACCAGCATCACGCGGCTGGAGCCATCCAGGCCGAGCGCGCGTGCTAGGGCGGGATGCTCCTGCGCGGCGATCAGGCAGGCGATGCCGGCGGCGCCGGATTCGCCCGCCACCACGGCCGGCTTCGTTTCCGCCAGCAGGCGCATGGCGCGCGACGCGTATTCGTCGTCCAGCGTGACGAAATCGTCCGCGCCCGCCTTCAGCACGGTCCAGGCGAGCGGCGATATCTCGCCCGCGGCCAGCCCGGCCATCACCGTGTCGAGATCGCCGGGCGTTGTGGTTGGCTTGCCGGCGACGGCCGAACGGTAGCAGCAATCCGCCTTGTCCGGCTCGACCACCACGAAGCGCGGCCGCTGCTCGCCCCAGCGCAGCCAAAACGCGGCGCAGAACGCGGCGGCGAGCCCGCCGACGCCGGCCTGGATCAGCGCATGGGTCGGCACGGCGCCTTCCGGTAGCTGGTTCGCCGCTTCCTCGGCCAGCGCCATGTAGCCGTGCATCACGTCGCGCGGGATCGCCATGTAGCCGTCATAGGAGGTGTCGGAGATCACCTGCCAGTTGTTCGCCTTGGCATCGGCGGCGCAACGCCGGACGGATTCGTCGTAGTTCCCCTTTACGCGCCGCACCTCCGCGCCGTAGCGGGCAATCGCCTGCTCGCGTCCCGGGCTCACATGCTCGTGGATGTAGATCACGGCGCGGCAGCCCAGCACCTCGGCGCCCCAGGCGACGGCGCGGCCATGGTTGCCGTCGGTCGCACTGGTGACGACGACGTCGCGCGTGGCGTCGCGGTATTTTCCGGCGGCGATGTCGCCGACCGTCGCGTCGATGGCGCCGCCGCGTTTCGCGATGATCCCGCGCAGGAAGCGCAGCACGGCATAGGGTGCGCCCATCGCCTTGAAGCTGTTGAGCCCGAAACGATGCGCCTCGTCCTTGTACCAGATGCGGCCGACGCCCAGCCGGTGCGCCGCCTGCGCCAGGTCGAGAAGCGGCGTCGGGGCATAGCCCGGCCAGGCCTCGAGGTCGTGACGGGCGGCCGCCATGCCGGCGCGGTCCAGCACGGCGCTTTCGGCCGGGCCGTAGCGTCGCGCGGGCGAGGATTGCGGGTTGTGGAAATGGCGCGGTGCGGTCACGTCGATGTCCTTGTGCTGTTTGCCTAGCGCCGTGCGACCCCCCACAGCGCCATGACCGGCAACGGCGGCGGGTCGGTGATGGCGGTGTGGCGGTAGGCGACCGGCAGGCGGAACTGCGCCAGCGGCACATAGGCCACGATTTCGGCGGCGCGCTGCTCGATTCGCTCCGCCCCCGCGGTGGAGGGCGCATCGAGCCAGTCCTGGCGCAGGCTCTCCAGTGCATCGTCCTTGGGCCAGCCGATCCAGGCCTGCTCGCCCGTCGCGCGCAAGGCCTCGTTCCAGGCCGGCGAAGCGAGGTCGAGCGCGGGCCAGCGGGTGACGAAGGCGCTCCAGCCGCCATCCTCCACGGATGCCGGCGATTGCCGCCGGCGCGCCAGGTCGGGCCACAGCATGTCGTTGATGGTCACGATGAACCCGACGCGGCGCAGCTGGTCGGCTGTGGCCCGCGCCAGGGCGTCGACGACGGGCTGGTCGTGCGCGGTCAGGAGGGCCAGGGGCTTGCCGTCATAGCCGGCCTCGCGCAGCAGGCGGCGGGCGGCGGCGCGCCGCTCCTCCGTCGGGCGCGGATCGGTCAGCGCCGCGGGTCCGCCGGGCAGGCCGCAGGGCAGCATCGACACGCAGATCCGCGCGTCCATCGCCAACCCGCCGAGCGCCGCCACCATCGCCTGATGGTCGATCGCGAGCGCCGCCGCCTGCCGCACGCGCCGATCGTCGAACGGCGGACTGCGATGATTGAGCCGCAGCATCGCCGTCTCGCCCAGCGCATCGTTGGGGCGGATCGTCACATCAGGGTTGCCGGCGAGGCGCGGCAGTGCCTCGGCCGGCGGGCTGCGCCAGTACTGCACCGTGCCGGCATAGAGCTCGAACGTGGCGATCGCCAGGGCGGGGATGTACATCCATTCCAGGCGGTCGACCGCCGCGCGCTTGCCGCCGGCGAACAGGCTGAGCGCCTCGGGGCGCGGCACATAGGCGGGATTGCGCTCGTAGACCTTGAGGAAGTTTCCTTCCGCCTTCTCGGGCGCGAAGCGGAAGGGACCCGAGCCGGTCGCCTCCTCGATGGGCCGGTCGGCCGGCAGGCTTGCCAGCCGCGCCGGCAGCATGAAGGGCACGATGCCCATGGGCTTCGCCAGCGCCTGGGCCAGCAGCGGGAAAGGCCGTTTCAGCTTGATCGCGATCACACCGTCGCCGTCGGGTTCCATCGCCGCGACGCGGTCCATCAGGTCGCGGCCGAGCCCGTCGCGCGCGGCCCAGCGGCGGATCGAGGCGATGCAGTCCGCCGCCGTGACCGGCGCGCCGTCGTGCCAGCGCAGCCCGGCGCGTAGCGCGATCCGATGCGCAAGGCCGTCGGCGCTCACCTCGTCGCGCTCGGCCATCTGGGGCTGCGCGCGCAGCTCGGCATCGAGCGCAAACAGCGTGTCGTAGACCAGGTAGGCATGGTCGAGCGTCGGGTAGCCGGGCGTGGCGACGGGGTCGAGGCCGATCAACGGTCCCTGCGGCATGACGCGCAGGACGGTGGGCTCGGCGGCCGGGGCCGATGCGGTCACGAGCATGCCGAGCGCGAACAGAAAGAGGCGCAGTCGCATTGCGGCATTTAGCCCGGATCGGCGCCGGCCCGCCAGCCTCGTTGCGCCGGGCGGTGCACCTGGACGATAGTGGCGCCGATACGCAAACGGGGGGTGCGCGTGAGCTTCGATCTGATCCTCAAGGGCGGCCGGGTGGTCGACCCGAGCCAGAACATGGACAAGCTGGCCGATGTGGCCTTTGCCGGCGGCAAGGTGGCCGCGATCGGCGAGGGGTTGACGGACGCCAAGACGGTGCGCGACGTGAAGGGCCGCATCGTCACGCCGGGACTGATCGACATCCACACCCATGTCTACTGGGGCGGAACCTCGCTGGGCATCGATCCGGTGGCGCTGGCGTTGCGCAGCGCCGTGACGACGGTGATCGACGCCGGATCGGCGGGGGCCGGCAATTTCCACGGCTTCCGCCGCCATATCATCGAGCCGAGCCCGATCCGCATCCTGGCCTATCTCAACATCTCCTATCCCGGCATATTCGCCTTCTCGAAACCGGTGATGGTCGGCGAATCGACCGACGTGCGGCTACTCGAGCCGAACGAATGCGTGCGCGTTGCCGGCGAGCACAAGGACCTGATCGTGGGCGTGAAGGTCCGCGTCGGCGGGGTCGCCAGCGGCCCGGCCGGCGCCACGCCGCTCTACCTGGCGATCGATGCCGCCGACGCGGCCGGCTTGCCGATGATGGCGCATCTCGACAAATTGCCGCCGGCCCGGCACGAGGTGCTGCCGCATCTCCGGCGCGGCGACGTGCTGACGCACTGCTTCCGGCCGGTCCCCAACGCGCCGGTCCAGGGCGACGGCCGGGTGCGCGCCGAGGTGCTGGAGGCAAGGGCCCGCGGCGTGCTGTTCGACATCGGCCACGGCGGCGGCTCGTTCGCGTTCCGCACGGCGCGCGAGGCGCTGGCGCACGGCTTCCCGCCCGACATCATCAGCAGCGACGCGCATATCCTCAGCGTCGACGGGCCGGCCTTCGACCTCTTGGTCACCATGTCGAAGATGCTGTGCCTGGGGATGAGCCTGAACGACGTCGTGCGCTGCTGCACCAGCGCCCCGGCGCGCGCGATGCTGCGCGACGAGCTGGGCACGCTCAAGGTCGGCGGCATCGGCGATGCCTCCGTGCTCGACCTCGTGGCCGGCGATTTCGAGTATGTCGACGTGGTCGACGAGATGATCGTCGGAAAGCAGCGCCTGTTCCCCGCCGGCATGGTGGTCGCCGGCAAGTGGATGGATACGACCAGCTAGTGCCCCGAACCCGAAGTTCGCCATCGCTTGATCGTAAGACCGGAGGCGAACTTCGGGTTCCAAAGGGGCACTAGACTCAAATAGTTGCTAGTGTCATTTTCGATTCCGAAGTTCGTACGGCGTACGTCGCAAGCACTGACGAACTTCGGAATCGGGACACTAGGTCGCGGCCTTCCTCCGCGCGGCCAGCAGTGCCCGGACATCCGGGTGCGCGAGCACGTCCCTGTTGACCACGTTGACGGGCGCCTCGCCGCGCGCGACCGAGAGGATCGAGCCGATCGCGCTCGACGCGATGCCGCGGAAGCATTCGTCGGTCCAGCACAGCGAATGCGGCGTGACGATCACGTTGTCGAGCTTGAGGATCGGGTTGTCCGGCGGCGTCGGCTCCTGGTCGAACACGTCCAGCGCCGCGCCGGCGATCTTGCGGGCGCGGAGTGCCTGGTAGAGCGCCTTCTCGTCGACGATCGGGCCGCGCGCCGTGTTGATCAGGTAGGCGGTCGGCTTCATCAGCCCCAGCTCGCGCGCGCCGACCAGGTGGCGCGTCTCCTCGCTCAGCGGCGTGTTGATGCACACGAAGTCCGATGTGCGCAGCAGCATGTCCCTGTCCACCAGCTTGAGGCGGATTTCGTCCATGTCGGCCTGCTTCGCGTAGGGGTCGTGGCCGATATGCGTCATGCCGAGCGGGGTTAGCAGGCGGAAGGCCTCGCGGCCGATGCTGCCGACGCCGATCGAGCCCACGGTCTTGCCGCTCAACCCTTCGCCCATGTGGTTGGTGCGCTCGTTCCAGCGGCCGTCGCGGGTGATGCGGTCCTTGACGAACAGCTTGTGCGACAGGGCAAGGATGAACAGCAGGATGATCGTCGCGACCGGTCGCCGCACGCCGTCCGGCGTGTTGGTCAGCATCACGCCCGCCTCGGTGCAGGCACCCACATCCACCGCGTCGAACCCGACGCCGAAGCGCGCGACGACGCTGAGGCGACGGTCGTTCCCCGTCAGCGAGGCGCGCTCCACGCGCGGTTTCTGCACGACGATGGCGTCGTAGCGCGCGGCCTGCTGCTGCGTGATCGACGGCGTGTATTCGTCGATGAATTCGAACTCCACGCCCCGCGCGTGTTTCAGCGGCTCCAGCGCGACCGGGTCGAAGGTCGGCTTCCCGTCCAGCCCCAGGCAATCGCGGGTCAGCCCGACCCGGAATATCTCCCCCGCCACTACCGGCTACCCCTTCGCTTGTGCAAGCCGGCGCGCGAACCGCGCGCCGGTGAATGAGGGGAGGCATACTGGGGGCGAGGCCGGCCGAGGGCAAGCGGCAGGCGTCCGGCACCGGAGCGTCTAGGAGCGGCGCACGCTTTCTTCCGGGCGAGCCGCGACGGCCGGACCGCGCTTCGGTCGCAGCAGCGCAAGGGCGTCGAGGAAGGGTCGGCCGTACAACGCACCGAGCGAGCGGAATTGCAGGTGCTCGTCGTTCCACAGCCCGAAGCGGATCCCTTCCTGCTCCGTCGGCAGGTACAGCGTGCCGAACATCCGGTCCCAGAAATTGAAGATCTGCGCCATGTTCTTGTCGGCATGCTTGGGGTCGGAACTATGGTGGATCAGGTGCAGGGCCGGGCTGCTGATGTGCTTGGCGATCCAGCGCGGATACATCACCCAGACATGCGCATGGCGCAGGTGGATTCCCGCCACGTAGAAGGCGAAGAGGCAGATGTTGAAACCGTTGACGGCGAACGCCGTCACCGGTCCGGCGTAGAGGAAGGAGAAAATGCCGATCATCCCGCCGGCCAGGACGCAGACCAGCGAGGTGTGGAGCATCAGGTCGACGGGGTGCATGCGGAACACCGTGATCGGCATCAGCACCTCGGCCGAATGATGCGTCTTGTGGAACTGCCACAGCAGGGGCACGCGATGCTGCAGGTAGTGCGCGAAGAAGAACCCGGCGTCGATCACCAGCAACTCGACGGCGGTGAACAGCACGCGGGAGACCCAGCCCGCGTGCCAGTTCAGGCTCGCTTGGCCGACGAGGGCGCCCAGCGCGTGCTCGACCGCCAGCGAGGTGGCCTGCGTCAGCATCGCCGCATAGGGCAGAAGCACCGCCGCGTTCAGCAGGTTGTTGAGAATCCATATCTTATAGTCGTTGATCGCCGAGGGGTGCGCGTAGATCGCGCGCGGAAAAAGAAACGACAAGGTGCCGCGAATCGAAGGCGCTGGCGACCGGCGGCTGATGATGTAGGCGGCCATGAGCGCCGAGCAGGCGAAGTAGAGCCAGAAGGTTTTCGAATCCCAGCGCGCCAGCAACTCCACGATGGGGGATACGAGGCCCTGCGCCATCGCTTCGAACATCGCGCCTATCCCGATCCCCTGCGCAAGATGGCACGTCAACCGCACCGGCGGCGGACCGCCGGCCGGGCTGCGCCAAATGCTCCAATCGCCAGCAACTAATAGATTATTTGCGGATCGATGAAGAATTCGTAAAGCGGCCTTGCGGGCGGCGGAGCGCCATGACCGTTTGCGGCGGTCGCAAAACGACTCCGGGCGCGCCTTCGCTTCCACGAAGGATCGCGCCCGGGCGATGAAGCCGGCCAGCCGGGGCTGCCGGCCGGCACAGCGTGTCTAGCGCTTGTTCAGCTTGTCCTTGACGGTCTTCGACGCCTTGAAGCGGACCGTCTTGCTGGCCTTGATGTTGATGGTCTCGCCGGTCTTCGGGTTGCGGCCCTTGCGCGCGCCGCGCTTGCCGATGTTGAAGCTGCCCAGCGTGGTGCGGACGGACTTGCCCTTCGTGAGCGCGTCTTCGACGGCGCTGAGCACGGCTTGAACGGCGCTCTTCGAATCCTTGGCGCTGAATCCGGTTTTCTTCGTGACGGAGGCAATGAGATCGGTTTGGTTCACGGTCGTATCCCCAGGCAATGTTGTGCCAACCCTTCGAAGGGTCTCGGCTTGATAGCCCATTCATCGCCGAATGCAAGGGATCGTGGGGGTTTCAGCGATGGCCGACCCGCAAACCCCCGGAAAATCAAGACTTGTACGCTTCGGGCGGCCGACGGGACATCGCGGAACGCCTGATTTCACGGGCGTTTCGGAGCGACGCGCGAAGCGCCGATTCGTCGCGTGCAGCCCGGGTCGCGGCCGCAAGTATTGAGGGTCCATTAACCGTTTGGCCGGTAATTACTTGAGGTGCCGCAGTTTCGTCCGGGTTTCGACCGAAGGAGCATGTGGATGGCAACCCCGGGGGCGCAGGGTCGAACCAGCGCCGCCACGGCGACGCGCGGTTTCCGGCGCGTCCGGGCAGCACTGGTGTCGATCGCGGCGATCGCCGGGGCCTTGGCCGTGGGCGCGCTGGCCGCCGTCGCCTGGGATGCGCGCCGGTCGGACCTCGCCGAGGCTACGGTCGGGGCCGACAACCTTGCCATCGCGCTGGAACAGCACGCCGGGCAGAACTTCCAGTCATTGGGGCTGGCGCTGCGGCTGGTCGAATCGGATTTCGAGGAGCACCTGCGCGCCGGGACAAACGATGGGCCGGGGCTGCACCGCTCGCTGCGCGACCTGCTCGAAATCGCGCCGCAGATCAGCGCCGTGATCATCCTCGACGTCAACGGCAAGCCGATCGCCGACTCCGCGTCCGAAACGCCGCGTCCCTATAGCGCCGCGGATCGCGACTATTTCCGCGTCCACCGCGACCGCACCGTATCCGGCACCTTCATCGATCGTCCGGTGCGCGGGCGACTGGCGCCGGACTGGCGCATCGCGGTCAGCCGCAGGCTCGACGGCCCGGACGGCGCGTTCGCCGGCGTCGTATTCGCTACTCTGCGGCCGAGCGATATCGCGGCGTTCTGCGCCGAGCTAGACAAGGGCCGGGGCTATCGCATCACCCTCTACAACAGCACCGGCGTCAAGCTGGTCAACTATCCGCTCGACATGGAGGAGATCGGGACAGCCGAAGCCGTTGTCGGCGAACTTCCCTGGACCCAGATGCGCTCCGGCGCGGGCTGGTCGGAAAAGCCCGATGCCAGTACCTATACCGCTTTCCGCGTACTGGCCGGCGCGCCGCTGACCGTCGTGGTCTCCTTCGAGGCCGATCGCATGCTCGCGCGCTGGCGGCAATCGCTGGTGGGCTACGTCGCGGCGGGGGGCATCGTGATCCTGATCATCGCCGCGCTGACCGCCGCGGCCTTGTCCCAGCTTGCGGGGCGCGAGGCAACGGAGAGCGTCCTTGCCGCCAGCGAGGTGCGGCTTGGCGACCTGGTCGAGTCGCTTTCGGATTGGGTCTGGGAGCAGGACGCCGACCTGCGCTTCACCTACGTCACGCCCGGCAGGATGGAGAAGTTCGGCGTCGACCCGCGCGACGTGTTGGGCAAGCGGCGCGAGGAATGCGGCATCGAGATCGAGCCGACCGAGCTGCACGCGCACCTCGCCGACCTGGCGGCGCGGCGCCCGTTTCGCGATCTGCATCACAGCCGGCACCTGCCCGACGGGCGCGTGCTGCACCTCGTCACCAGCGGCAAGCCGCTGTTCGATGCCGGCGGCAAGTTCATCGGCTATCGCGGCGTCGGCCGCGACATCACCGCGCAGGTCGAGGCCGGGCTGCGCGCCGCGCACTACGAGCGTCGGCTGTACGATGCCGTCGCCAGCTTTCCCGAACCGTTCGTCCTGTGGGACGCCGATGACCGCCTGGTGGTCTGCAACGATCGCTATCGGGAGTTGGTGCCGCCCGAAAAGCGGGGCGAGCTGAACGGCCGGCGTTTCGAGGACGTGCTGCGCTGGCGCATCGACGCCGGCATGATCCCGGCGGTCGCCGGGCGCGATGAGGCATGGATCGCCGAGCGCGTGACCCGGCATCGCGCGCCGAGCGGATCGCGCGAGATCGTCCAGTCCGACGGACGCTGGATGATGCTCAGCGAGCAGCGCACGGCCGACGGCGGCATTGCATCCTTCTATATCGATATTACCCGACTGAAGGAGGCCGAAAAGCGCGCGGAGGCGACCGCCGAAGAGCTGAAGCGCAACCGCGACCTGCTGCAAGCCGTCCTCGACAATGCGCCGGCGCGCATCAGCGTCAAGGGGCGCGACCGCCGCTACATCCTGGTGAACCGGCACGGGCTGAGCATGTGGGGCCTGCCGGCCGAACAGGTGCTGGGCCATCGCATGGACGAGTTCACGCCGACCACCATAAATCCGGACGAGCATTTTGCGCACGCCAGGTCCGTGGCGTCGCGCGACCAACAAATCCTGGATACCGGCCAGCCGATCCTCGACGTACCCGTTTCGAATATCGGACCGAACGGCGAGGTGGTCCATCTGGCGACCAGCAAGATTCCGCTGCGCAACGCCAATGGCCAGGTCGATTCGATTCTGAACGTGTCGATCGACGTCACCTCGCAGAAGCGCGCCGAGATGCGGGCCGAGGCTGCCGCCCAGGCGCTGGCGCGCAACCGCGACATGCTGCGCGCGGTGATCGACAACGTGCCCGCCGCGATCACGGTCAAGGACGCGCTGCGCCGCTTCATCCTGATCAACAAGGCGCAGCTCGACTTCTGGGGCGTGTCGATGGAAACAGTGCTGGGACGCCGGCTCGACGAATTCGCCACGCCGCGCCTGATCCCGGTGGAGCGTGCCGCCGTGGTTGCGCGCTCGGACGAGTACGACCGCCAGGTGTTCGACGCCGGCATGGCGCGGCCGTTCTACGAGGAGAGCTTCACGACTCCCGACGACAACCAATGCCACTACCTGTGCAGCAAGCTGCCGCTGCGCGGCGAGGATGGCCGGCCCTACGCGGTCTTGACGATCTCGATCGACATCACCGACCGCAAGCGCGCGGAGCTGAAGATGATCGAGGCCAATGCGCGCCTGGCCGACTACGCCGAAACGTCATCTGACTGGCTGTGGGAGACCGACGCGCAGCACCATTTCACCTACATGTCCGAGGGCGTGCGGATTCTGGGCGTCGATGCCGAGCGGGTCATCGGCCGCTCGCGGTTCGACATCTCGCTCGACCAGGCGAGCGATGCGCCGAAATGGCGCGCGCATCTGGGCGACCTGGAGGCGCGCCGCCCGTTCCGCGATCTGGTCTACGCGGTCGAATTCGACGGCGTGCGCCAGCACATCTCGGTCAGCGGCAAGCCGATATTCGCCGCCAGCGGCGCCTTCCAGGGCTATCGGGGCACCGGCAAGCTGGTCACGGCCGAGGTTCGCCTGCAGCGGGCGCTGATCGAGGCGAAGACCGCGGCCGAGGTCGCCAGCCGAGCCAAGAGCGAGTTCCTCGCCAACATGAGCCACGAGCTGCGCACGCCGCTCAATGCCGTGATCGGCTTCTCGGAGATGCTGTCGACGCGCCTGGCGGGCCCGCTGACGCCGAAGCAGGGCGAGTATCTGCGCGACATCCGCGATTCCGGCCGGCACCTGCTCCATGTGATCAACGACGTGCTCGACCTGGCGAAGATCGAGGCTGGCCGGCTGGAGCTGCGCGAGGAGGATGTCGACATCGAGCAGGTGATCGCGGAATGCCTGCGCCTGGTGCGCGAGCGCGCGTCGAACGGGGGGATCGAGGTCCTGAACGAGGCCCGCATGCCGATCCGCCTCAGGGCCGACGAAATGGCGATGAAAAAGATCCTGACCAACCTGCTGTCGAATGCCGTGAAGTTCACGCCGGCCGGCGGCCGCGTCACGGTCGAGGCGGCGGTCACCGCAAACGGCGATTGCGCCATCGCGGTCATCGACACCGGCATCGGGATGGCGCCCGAGGATATTCCCAAGGCGCTCGAGCCCTTCGGCCAGGTCGACAGCGCGCTGACCCGCTCGCACCAGGGCACGGGGCTCGGCCTGCCGCTCGCGCTGTCGCTGGTCCAGCGCATGGGCGGCGATCTCGCCATCGAGAGCGAGAAGGGCAGGGGGACAAAGGTCACCGTCCGCCTGCCCTGCGAACGCGTCTACCGGTCGGCGGCCTGACCGCCGGTCGCCGGCGCTGCGTCGGATGCAGGGAAGAGCGTGACGGCGAGCGCCAGCGTGCCAGGCTCGACATGCAGGGCGGGCGTTGCGTCCTCGGGCCCGGCGACCAGCGTATCGCGAGGACCAAGCCTGGCAGCGCGGCTTGCCGCACCGGATAGCGCAATGGTGCCGCGGAACACGAACACCAAGTGCGTGGCATCGCTTTCGCCGGCCCGCCAGTCGGTGCCCGGCGCCAGCGTCCGCGCGCGATAGGCCAGACGGTCGCGCGCCACCATCAAGTTCAGGTCCTCGCACGCCCCGCCGAGCAGCCGGCACGTCGTTGCGCGTTCGCCGGCGAAGGCGAACGGCGCGAACGGACGGTCGAGCCGGTGATCCTCGCGCGCGTCGAGGCTCAGCACCATGCCGTCGCCGCTGAGCAGGGTGATCAGCCGGTCGTAGCCGGGAAAGGGCGAGAACGGCCCGTCGCTCGCCACGCTGGCGATGCTGAGCCGCCAGTCGAAGCCACCGGCCACCGAGGCGCCCGGCGGCCCGATGGCGATCTCGGCGGTGGCGCCGCCGCCGTTCTTCCACGGCATGCGCCGATGCTGGGCGGCGCCGACCACCCGCCACGCCATGCCTATCGCGCCTCCGCCGCCGGCAGCCGCCTTGCCCAGGTCAGGAACCGCGGCGGTCGCGGCGCGTGGCGATCCTGGTCGAACAGCAGCCAGGCGCACACGAGGCCGGGCACGGCGACCACCAGGTGGATCGCGGGCAACAGCGGGGTCGCGAGCGACGCCGCATTGACGACCAGCATGTGCGTCACCTGGATCGTGGCGACGCTCGCGCCGGCCGCGACCAGCCGCAGGGGCGAGCCGCGGCGGTTGAACGCGCCGGCGAACAGCGCGACCAGCGCGATCGCCGTATAGGTCAGCGCCAGGAACGGGCTCGACAGGCGCTGGTGTCCCTCGGCCAGCGCCTTGCCGCGCAACTCCATGTCGCGCCGCGTCGCGGTCGGCGGGTTCAGCAATTCGCCGATATGGCGCTCGGCGATGCCGCGCTCGCGCCGTCCGCCGCCCTCCAGCTCGTTGGAATCCACCTCCAGCACATAGCGGTCGAAATAGACCACCGAGACCCTCTGCGTCGCCCGGTCGAATTCCTGGATGTTGCCCTGCTCGAGCCCGATCCGATAGATATCGCCCGTGCGCGTCAGTACCGCGTGTTCGGCCAGGATGGTCACCGATTTCTTCGGGTCGCGGTCATCCTGGATCAGGACGCCGACCAGCGCGCCTTCGCCCAGGCGCTCGCGCATGTAGACGGTCACCTTGTCGCCGATGCGGTTGAACTGCCCTTCGCGGATCACCATGTTCGCCATCCGGAAGCGGACGAAATACTCGATGTCCTTGAACTCCTTGAACGACAGCGGAATGAAGTAGAGCGACATCGCGAAGCCCAGTGCAACCGTCGCGCCGGCCACGATGCAGGCCGGGCGCGACAGCGCCTTGAGGCTGATGCCGCAGGCGCGCATCGCCAGGATCTCGCTGTCCTGCGACAGCTTGCCGTAGACGAACATGACGCTGATGAACAGCGCGACCGGCAGCACAAGCAGCATCAGGCTCGGCATCAGCAGCACGATCAGGTAGAGATAGACCGTCACCGACAGGCCGTGGTTGACGATGTAGTTGATGAATTCGAGCGATCGCACCAGGCAGACGACCGATACCGTCGTCAGCAGCACCGCCGCCATGACCTTGGCGAGGTTGGCAAGGATGTAGCGCTCGACGCCGTTCATGGCATTGCCCGCGCCGATGGCAGTTGACCGGGCCGGGCCGCGCCCGTCATCCTCGCGCCCCTGCATCGAGGGAGCGTCGTCAGCGGTTCATGAGCGTCCGGAAGCCGATCGCGGCGGCCATCCTTGCCGGCGTCGTTGCTGCCGTCGCCGGCCTGATCCTGGGGGGCGGCGACGAGGCGCTGGCGCGCGCGTTGCGCGATGTCGATCCGGGCCTCAAGCGCGCGGCCGCCTGGATCAGCCGCGCGGGGGAACCGACCGCCTATCTGATCGCATCGGCGGCGGTGGCGGCGTACGGCTGTCTCCGCGGCCGTCATGACCGCGCGCGGCGCCTGTCGGTGCTGGCGTTCGCCGCGGTCGCCGCCTCGGGCATCCTCGTCAACCTGCTCAAGTTCCTGTTCGGCCGCACCCGGCCCGGCAGCCTGCTCGACCGCGGCGTCGTGGAGTTCCTGGGTCCCACGCTCGACAGCGCGGTCCGTTCGTTCCCGTCCGGCCATGCCGCGACCGTCGGGGCGGTCGCGGCGCTGGTGTGGCTGTTCTGGCCGCGCTGGCGCGCCGCGGCGCTGCTGTTCGCGTTGGCCGTCGCGGTCAGCCGCCTGCTGGTCGGCTATCACTTCGCCAGCGACGTGATTGCCGGACTGGCCGTCGGCTGGGTGTCGGTCGCGCTGACGCGTCATGTCTTCGTCCGGCAGGGCTGGTGGCAGGCCCAGGCCGGCGCCTATGCGCCGCCGAGGAACGACCGGTGAGGGTCGTCGGCCGCAACCTCGTAGAAGAATGTCACGCGCACGCGGCGCGACAGGTTCACATAGGCCAGCGCCCACAGGCAGAACGCCACGGGCAGGACGTAGTGCACATAGGTCTGCCAGGCCGACAGCGAGAAGGCGGCGGTATCGGTCAGGTGACGGAAGGCGAACACGTATGGCACCACGTATAGGACGTAGAGCCCGCAGCCGATGGTCGCCAGCTCGCTGAAGCTGCGCGTTCCCGGCCGCAGCCCGGCGACGAAGAGCCAGGCGAACAGCACGACCAGCGCGGCGTCGGCCACCGGCATGTAGGTCAGCACCATGTTGGACAGGCGCAGGCCCGCGCCGCGCCCGAGCGACAGCCCGTAGGCGAGCAGCCCCAGCCGCGCCAGGCTGCTGAGGCCGCACCAGGCGAAACCCGCCAGGAGCACAAGGTGCAGGCCCTTGAGGCCGTAGAGCGGGTGCGAGACGGCCAGGGCGGGCTCGATCGCGACCCATCGCGCGGGCGCGCCCTCCGACGCTATGGCGTTGCGTTCCATTCGGCCGCGACCCTAACAGACCCAAACGTGCCACGAAAGCCGCGCGCGCTTTCCCAAGGCGCCGGCATTTCCGCTAAGGTGCCGGCCCGAGGAGGCGGCGATGGCCCTGACCGTGACGCTCAGCACTGGCCGCTGGGAGGCGCAGATCGCGTTCCTGTGGCAGATCGAGTACTGGCCGGTGCTGGTGCGCTGGAACAATTCCGACCAGGCGGGCTTCATCTGGAAGTTCCTGTGCGTGGCGCTGCGCTACACCCGGGACCGGCGGTGACGGCGCCGCTTGTCTTCGTGGTCGCGGGCGAGCCTTCGGGCGATCAGATCGGCGGCCGGCTGATGGCGATTCTCAAGGAGCGCCGCGCCGACATCGCGTTTGCCGGCATCGGCGGGCCGCGCATGCAGGCCCAGGGGCTCGAGACCTTGTTCCCGATGGAGGAATTGTCGCTGATCGGGCTGACCTCGGTCATCCCGCATATTCCGGGCCTGCTGCGCCGCATGCGTGAGACCGCCGCACGCATCCGCGCCCTGGCGCCGCGCGTGGTGCTGTTCATCGACGCCAGCGGGTTCGCGCGCGGCGTCGCGCGGCGGCTCAAGGGGTCGGGGATTGCGGTCGTGCAGTACAAGGCGCCGCAGGTCTGGGCCTATTGGCCGTGGCGGGCGCGCAAGATGGCGCGCTATTTCGACCGGCTGCTGGTCATCCTGCCGTTCGAGCCGGCTTTTTTTGCCCGCTACGGCGCGCGCACCACGTTCATCGGCCATCCGGCGATCGAATCGGATGCCGGCAGGGGGGACGGGGCGGCGTTCCGCGCCCGCCACGGCGTTCCGCCCGACGCGCTGCTGTTGTGCGTGCTGCCCGGCAGCCGGAGCAGCGAGATCGCCTGGGCCCTGCCGATCTTCGCGGCCACGCTTGGCCGCCTGCAGGCGGCGATCCCGGGGCTGCGCGTCGTGGTGCCGACCATCGAGCCGGTCGCCGCCGCGGTCCGGGTGGCCGCCCAGCGCTGGCCCTGCGGCCCCATCGTGGTCGAAGGCGACGCCGAGCGGTTCGCGGCCATGGCCGCCAGCGACGCGGCCCTGGCGGTATCCGGCACGGTCTCGGTCGAACTTGCCTTGGCCGGGGTGCCGATGGTGGTCACCTATCGCGGCAATTGGCTGTCCTACCTGGCGGTCCTTCTGATGGCGCAGGCGCGCTATGCCACCATCGTGAACCTGGTGCTCGACCGCGCGGTGGTGGACGAGCGCCTGCAGACCGAATGCCGGCCCGACCGCCTGGCCGAGGCCTGCCGCCGGCTGCTGGTCGACCCCGAGCGCCGGACAGCGCAGGCGCGCGCCTATGCCGAAGCGGTCGCGCGGCTCGATGCCGGCGAACCGCCGACGCGGCGCGCGGCCGAGGTGGTGCTGGGATACCTGAATGATTAAGAACTGACCACGGCCACGTGGGTTGGTCCGCCCCGGCAATCATGCTAGAACCGCCGTTCCGGGCCGCCGCATCAGGGGCGCCATTCGGGGCTGAACCCGTTGCCGGACAAAGGGATGCGACGCAATGCAGGACCAGGCCGGGGCAGCGTGGCATACGCTGGGCGAACTTGCCCAGGTGTTGGACGCACGGGTCCAGGGCGATGCCGGTTTGCGTGTCCGGGGCCTTGAGCATCCTGCGCGGGCGACGCCGGAGCAGATCGCGCTGGCGGTCGAGCCGGCGGCCCTGAAGCTTCTCCCCCGGACCCGGGCCCGCGCCGCCGTGGTGGCGGAGGATGCGCCGGCCGAGGCTCTTTCCGGCCTGGCGGGCTGGATCGCGGTCAAGCGCGGGCGCGTGGCGCTTTCCACGCTGACCCGGCTGTTCGCACCGCCGCCGGCGGCAACCCCCGGCGTGCATCCGCAGGCATCGGTCGACCCCAGTGCCACGGTGGCGCCGGGCGCGGCGATCGGGCCGCTGGCCTATGTCGGGCCGCGGGCGAGGATCGGCGCACGGACGGTCGTCATGGCGCAGGCGAGCGTGGAAGCGGACGCCGAGCTGGGCGAGGACTGCGTGCTGCATTCCGGGGTGCGGGTCGGCGCGCGGGTGCGCGTCGGCAACCGGGTCGTGCTGCACGCAAATGCCTGCCTGGGCGCGGACGGGTTCAGCTTCGTGACACCCGAGCCCGGGCCGGCCGAGATGCAGTTGACCCTCACCAGCGAAAAAGTGATCGGCCGCAACGACGTGATTCTGAAGATCCACTCCCTGGGGACCGTCGTGATCGAGGACGATGTCGAGATCGGCGCGTGCACCACCGTCGACCGGGCCACCTTCGGCGCCACCGTTATTCGCCGCGGGGCCAAGATCGACAACCAGGTACAGATCGCGCATAACTGCGCGGTGGGGGAGAACTGCCTGATCGCGGCCCAAGTGGGGATTTCCGGCAGCGCGCGCATAGGCGACCGGGTCGTGCTGGGCGGCCAGGTGGGCGTGGCCGACCATGTCTCGATCGGCGACGACGCCATGGTGGCCGCCGCCGCCGCGGTTGCGCAGGACGTGCCGGCCGGCGTCGTCTATCTCGGCTATCCGGCGGGCCCGGTGGCGGAAAAGCTGCAGGAACGGATGGGGCTTATGCGGCTGCCCCGCCTGCTGAAGGATTTGGCGGGCATGGGCAAGCGGCTGACGTCATTGGAGCGACGCCTTGATTCGGCGCGCGGCGGTTGAAACGAACAGGGGCCTTTCCGAAAATGGCGGATATCGCGGATCGCATCATTGAAATCATCGCCAAGGAGGCGAAGCTCGAACGCGACAAGTTGACCTTGGATACGCGCCTGCAGGACCTGAAGATCGAATCGCTCGACCTGGTGCAGATCCTGTTCGCGATCGAGGACGAGTTCGACGTCTATGTCCCCTACAACGACGAGGCCTACAAGCTGGACACGCTGGGTGACGTGGTCAAGGGCGTCAATCGCCTGATCGCCGAGAAGCAGGCCGAAGCGCCAAGCAAGACCTGATCCGCAGGAACAACGCACGATGCATCGCGTCGCCATCACCGGCCTGGGCTGCATTGCGGCGCCGGGCAACGACGTAGCCTCGTTCTGGGGCGCGTTGCAGCAGGGGCGCAGCGGCATCGGACCCACGATCGCCGTGCCGCACGACAAGCTCAACATCAAGATCGCGGCCGAGGTCAGGGACTTCGACCCGACGCAGCACTTCGAGGAGAAGCGGCTGGTACTTCTCGACCGCTTCTCCCAGTTCACGCTGGTCGCGGCGCGCCAGGCCGTGGCGGCGTCCGGCATCAAGTTCGACGGCGCGCTTGGCCCGGATACGGCGGTGATCATCGGCACCGGCGCCGGCGGCATGAACACGCTTGAGGAAGCCTACGCGCGCTTGCATGGCGGCAACGGCTCGTCGCGACAGATTCCGCTGACCATCCCCCGCATGATGGTTAGCGCCGCGGCGAGCCACTTGACGATGGAGTTCGGCATCACCGGCCCGTCCTTCGCCGTGTCCAGCGCGTGCTCCTCGGCCAACCACGCGATCGGCGAGGCGTTCTGGATGGTCAAGAGCGGGCGCGCGCGCGCCGCGCTGGGCGGCGGCAGCGAGGCCTGCGTCACGTTCGGTACCTTGAAGGCCTGGGAGGCGCTGCGCGTGCTGGCGCCGGACACCTGCCGGCCGTTCAGCGGCGGCCGACGGGGGATGGTGCTGGGCGAGGGGGCGGGGGTCGCGGTGCTGGAGCGGCTGGACGACGCCAAGGCGCGCCGCGCGCCCATCATCTGCGAGCTGGCGGGATTCGGCATGACCGCCGATGCCGGCGACATCGTCATGCCCTCGGACGTCGGCGCTGCCGGCGCGATGACGCGGGCGCTGGCCGATGGCGGGATCGATCCGGCGGAGGTCGGCTACATCAACGCGCATGGCACCGGCACGCTCGCCAACGACGCGACCGAGACCAAGGCGATCAGGCGCGCCTTCGGCGACCACGCGGCGAAGCTGATGATCAGCTCGACCAAGTCGATGCACGGCCATGCGCTGGGCGGCGCCGGCGCGATCGAGCTGGTCGCGGCGGCGATGGCGATCAAGGACGGCGTCGTCCCGCCGACCGCCAACTACCAGCGGCCCGATCCGGCCTGCGACCTCGACTACGTGCCCAACGAGGCGCGCCAGGCGAGGGTCAAGGCGGCGCTCAGCAATTCCTTCGCCTTCGGCGGCTTGAACGCGGTGCTGGCGCTGCGCCGGGTCGAGTAGCCGCCCTATTCGTGCCGAAGCGCCTCGATCGGGTCGAGATGCGCGGCGCGGCGGGCGGGAAAGAAGCCGAACACCACGCCGACCAGGGCCGCGAAGCCGAACGCGACGAATATGATGCGCGGGTCGAGCAGGAACGGCACGCCCAGCACCGACGCGGCGATGGCGGCGAGTCCCAGTCCCAGGAGAATGCCGATCACGCCGCCGAACAGCGAGATCACGACCGCCTCCACCAGGAACTGCAGCAGCACCTGGCTCTCCACCGCGCCGATCGCCAGGCGAATGCCGATCTCGCGCGTGCGCTCGGTCACCGACACTAGCATGATGTTCATGATGCCGATGCCGCCTACCAGCAGGCTGACAGCGGCGACGGCGCCGAGCAGCCCGGTCAGGACGGTCGTCGTGCCGGCCGTCGTCTCGACGATCTGCTTCATGTCGCGCACGGTGAAGTCGTCTTCCTTGCCGGACGAGATGTTGCGCCGCTCGCGCAGCAGCCGCTCGATGTCGGCCTGCACCTTCGTGGTCTCGACGCCGTCCTCGGCGGAGACGTAGATCCGGTTGATGTCGGTATTGCCGGCGATCCGGCGCTGATAGGCGCGCAGGGGGATCAGGATGGTGTCGTCCTGGTCGGTGCCGAAGCTGGACTGGCCCTTGGCCTCGAGCAGCCCCACGATCTCGCAGGACAGGCCGTTGACGCGGATCGCCTGGCCCAGGGGATCGACGCCGCCGAACAGCCGGTCGCGCACCGTTTGGCCCAGGATGCAGGCGGCCCGGCCGGCGCGGATCTCCCCATCCAGGAACATGCGCCCCGCGGTCAGCGCCCAGTCCTGCGTCACGAAGAAGGCGTTGTCGGTTCCGATCAGTCCGGTGCTGCGGCTCTCGGTGCCGTAGACCGCGGTGACCGAGCGCTGCGCGACCGGCGTGACCGCGCGCACCCCGCCGAGCTGGGTGCGCATGCTTTCGATGTCGCGGGCGTTGAACGTCTTGGCGTCCGCGCTGGCCCGGCCCGGCCCGAACTGCCCGGGGGCCACGAACAACAGGTTGCTGCCCAGCTTGGCGAGGTCGGCGGTCACCTTTGCCGTGGTGCCGTTGCCGATCGTCACCATGGCGATCACCGCGCCGACGCCGATGACGATGCCGAGCACCGTCAGGAACGACCGCATCGCGTTGCGTCGCACCGCCTGCAGCGCCAGTTTGATCGCCTCGGCCAGCATCAGGCGGCCCTGCTCTGGTCCGCATCGTCGACGATCCGGCCGTCCACAAAGCGAATGGTCCGGCCGGCATAGGCGGCCATGTCGGGCTCGTGCGTGATCATGATGACGGTGATGCCCTGCTCGCGATTGAACCGGGTCAGCAGGTCCATGATTTCGCGGCTCATGCGGCTGTCCAGGTTGCCGGTCGGTTCGTCGGCCAGCAAGACCGCCGGCGCGGTGACGATCGCGCGGGCAATGGCGACGCGCTGCTGTTGGCCGCCCGACAACTCCGCCGGGGTATGGCGCTCGCGGCCCTTGAGGCCGACCTGCTCCAGCGCGGCCAGTGCCAGTTGGCGGCGCTCGGCGGGCGGCGTGCCGCGGTAGACCAGCGGAAGCTCGACGTTCTCCACGGCGCTGGTCCGCGGCAAAAGGTTGAAGCCCTGGAACACGAAGCCGAGGAAGCGGCGGCGCAGCAGCGCGCGGCGCCAGCGGTCCAGCCGCCCGACCTCGAAGCCCATGAAGAAATGCTCGCCCGTGGTCGGCGTGTCCAGGCAGCCGATGATGTTCATCGCGGTCGACTTGCCCGAGCCCGAGGGACCCATGATGGCGACGAACTCGCCGCGGCCGACGGCGAAGTCCACGCCGTCCAGCGCGTGCACGGCGGCGGCGCCCGCACCGAAGATCTTGGTCACGCCTTTGAAGGCGATCACGGGCGGTTTGTCGGCGGCTTCCATGGCCGTCGCCGTCTCAGCGCTTCGCCGCTGCCGTGTCGACGATCACGGCCTGCCCCGGCGCCAGCTCGCCCTGGACGATCTGGGTCTGCTTGCCGTCGCTGGCGCCGACCGTGACGGGCACGGGAACCGCAATGCCGTCGCGCAGGATCCATACCTTGCGCGCGGCCCCGGTATCCTCGCGCTGGCTGGTCGGCCGGAACCGCGGCATCATCGGGATCAGCCTGTGCAGCAGGCTGCCGCTGTCGGCTGCCGGCTGGTCCGCCGGCGGGGCATAGCGCAGCGCGGCATTGGGCACCAGCAGCGCGCCGTCGACCTCCAGCACCGCGATCTCGGCCGTCGCCGTCATGCCCGGGCGCAGCAGCAGTTCGCTGTTGTCTACCGTCAGGATGCCCTTGTAGGTGACCACGCCCTGCACGGTCTCCGAGGCAAAACGCAGCTCGCGCAGCTTGGCCGGGAATTTCCGGTCGGGATAGGCATCGACCGTGAAGACGGCCGTCTGGCCCTCGCGCACCTTGCCGACATCGGCCTCGTCGATGTCGACCTGCGCCTCCATCTTCGTCAGGTCTTCGGCGATCGTGAACAGCACCGGCGCCTGCAGCGAGGACGCCACCGTCTGGCCGGGATCGACGCTGCGCTTCAGCACGATTCCGTCGATCGGCGAATAGATCGACGCCTTGGCCAGGTTGGTTTCGTTGATCTTCAGGTCCGCTTCGGCGGCGACGACATCGGCGCGCGCGCTGGCAAGCTGCGCGACCGCGCGGTTGTGGGCGAACCGGGCGACGTCGAAGTCGCGCTGCGAGCTGACGTCCTTGGCGGCCAGCGCCGTCTTGCGATCGAGCTCGCGCGAGGTTTCGGCGATCGTCTCTTCGATCTCGGCAATCTTGGCGCGGTACGCCGCCAGCTTGGCGCGCGAATTCTCGACCGTGGCCGTCAGCTTGTCGGTATCCAGCTCGGCCAGCGCCTGGCCGCGCTTGACGGGGCTGTTGTAGTCGACGAAGACCCGCCGGACGATGCCGGACAATTCGCTCGAGATGTCGATCTTGGTCGTGGGCTGGATGCTGCCGGTGGCCGTCACCACGACGTGCAGGGCGCCGGTCGTTACTGGCTGGGTGACGAACCTGACCGAGGTCTCGACGCTGCGCGTGGCATAGAACGCCCAGGCCCCGGCAGCCACCAACGCGACGCAGGCGGTGACGAGCGTGCGCTTCCAGCGCGCCACAAACGCCCTGGCAGGCGTGCGGCGAAGCCCCAGCAGTGCATCTATGTCGCCCGCCGGCTCTTGCTTCGAGAGCTCGGTCATCCTGGCCTCCTGCGCTGGCGGGATTGCCGCTAGAGCCTAGGCACGGGGCCGCTGCCCGCCTTGATGTAGGTCAACGTCAAGCCGCCCGCAACCGGACGGCTTGGCACGGGTCAGCGGGCCGCGGCGACGGCAGGTTCGGACAGGGTGTCGCGCCAGGCCTGGAGCTGCTGGCTGATCTGCAGGGCCGCGTCCAGCGCGCGCCGCGCGTCGGTTGCCGTCACCAGCGGCTCGTCGCCGCTGGCGATGCAGGCCATGAAGCTCTCGATCTCGCGCTTCAGGTTGTCGACCGGCTGGAAGAGCTGCTCCTCCTGCTTCAGTTCGGGCAGGGTGCCTTCGCCGCCGCCGATCACCCGGCGCATGACCGCCAGCTTGCTGGCGTGCAGGTCGAGCACGATATAGGCGTCGGGCTGGAAGATGCGCATCGTGCGCTCGGTCTTCCAGCTCACGCGGCTGGCGGTGATCGTCGCGACGCAGCCGTCGGCGAAGCGGATGCGCGCGTTGGCGATGTCCTCGGCCTCGCTCAGGACCGGCACGCCGATGGCGTCGATCTGCGCCACCGGCGACTTGACGATGTTCAGCACCAGGTCGATGTCGTGGATCATCAGGTCCAGCACGACGTTGATGTCGGTGCCGCGCAGCTTGAACGGCGAGATGCGCTGGCATTCGATGAAGCGCGGCCGGCGCAGGACCTTGGTCAGGCTGTGCACCGCCGGGTTGTAGCGCTCCAGATGGCCGACCTGGAACACGACGCGCTTGTCCTTGGCGATGCGAATCAGCTCGTCGGCCTCGGCCAAGGTGCTGCTGATCGGCTTTTCCAGCAGCACATGGATGCCCTGGCGCAGGAACTCGCGCGCGATGTCGAAATGGGCGTTGGTCGGCACCACGATGCTGACGGCATCGACCTTGCCGAACAGGTCGTGGTAGTCGAACACCGGCGTCGCGCCATGCGCGGCGGCGCATCCCATCGCCCGTTCGCGATCGATATCGCATACGGCAACCAGGCGGCCGCGACCGATTTCGGCGTATTTCGCGGCGTGAAGCTTGCCGAAATACCCGGCGCCGACGACGCCGATTTTCTGCATCAACGAACAATCCCCTACCTGCCGCCCGGACGCCGACGCTGTCGGCCCTCCGGCGGCAATCGCCGCATCATCCCCAAATCCGAGGATGGCGTCAAAACGACGACGCGGCGGAACCTGCCCCCATTTCCAAGCGAACCATACACCATCCGCTCTACCGGGGCCAACGCCAACCTGTATTTACTATGGTATGTCAAGGTGCTGGGAGCTATGGTGCGGGCGTTTCGCGAAGCCGAAGGGGCGCGGTTTGACCGACTCGCTGTCGTTGATGAGGCCGGATACGCGCGCGCTGCTCGGCTGGCTGGTGCGTCGCTACGGGCGCGCCCAGTTCGGCCGCCTGGCGCTGGCCGGCGCCTGCATGGTGGTCACGGCCGTGACCGCCGCCGGCTTCGCGTGGCTGGCCAAGCCGGCGCTCGACGAGGTGTTCCAGAACCACGACCCGACCATGCAGCTGCTGATCCCGCTGGCGGTGCTCGCGGTGGTTTCGGTCAACGGCGGCGCGCTCTATGCCCAGAACATGCTGCTGCAGTCGGTCGGCCAGCGGGTGACGGCCGGGCTGCAGGTCGAGCTGTTCGAGCATTTCGTGCGCGCCGACCTGCAGCGGCTGAGCGAGGTCAACTCCGGCAAGCTGGTGTCGCGCTGCGTCTATGATTCCATGCAGCTCGAGGCTGCGGTGTCCGACCTGCTGGTGGCCATCCTGCGCGATCTGCTGATGGTCGTGTTCCTGACCGCGGTGATGTTGCTGCGCGACTGGAAGATGACGCTGGCCACGATCCTGATCCTGCCGGCGCTGGGCTTCGGCATGCGCAAGATCGGCCGGCGCTCGCGCCAGGCCTCGTCCGGCATGCTGGAGGAGACCGAGAAGATGATCGCCCGCTTCGGCGAGGCCTTTGCCGGCGCCCGGCTGGTCAAGGTCTACGACGCCGAGGCGCGCGAGGTTGCGCGCGCGCGGGTGATCGCCGAGGCGCGCCGCAAATGGTGCATGCGCATGGCGCGCAATCGCTACCTGACCTCGCCGATGACCGAGGTGCTGACCGGTGTCGCCCTGGCGCTAACCATCTTCTACGGCGGCTGGCGGGCGGGGCAGGGCGAGCTGACCATTGGCGCGCTGGGATCGTTCCTGGCCGCGCTGGTGCTGTGCTACCGGCCGCTCAAGCGGCTGGCGCAGCTCAACGCTTCGTTCCAGGAAGGCATGGCGGCGGCCGAGCGCATCCGCGACGCCTTGGCGATCCGGCCGGGCATCCTGGCCGAGCCCGGCGCGCCTGCGCTTAAGGTCGCCGGCGGCGGCGTCCGGTTCGAGCGCGTCGGCTTCGCCTACGGCGCCGAGCGCGGCGTGCTCGACGGGTTCGAGCTCACCGTTCCGCCGGGCAAGGCGGTGGCGCTGGTCGGGCCGTCCGGCGCCGGCAAGTCGACCGTGCTCAACCTGATCGCCCGGCTCTACGATCCCCACGAGGGCCGCGTGACGATCGACGGCCAGGACGTGCGCGCCGTCAGCCTGGAAAGCCTGCGCGCGGCGATCGGGTTGGTGACGCAGGACACGATCCTGTTCGACGACACGATCCGCGCCAACATCGCCTATGGCCGTCCCGATGCCGACGACGAGGCGGTCAAGGCCGCCGCGCGGGCGGCCGATGCCGCCCAGTTCATCGAGGCGCTGCCCCAGGGCTACGACACCTTCGTCGGCGAGCGCGGCGTCAAGCTGTCGGGGGGCCAGCGCCAGCGTATCGCGATCGCGCGCGCGATCCTCAAGGACGCGCCGATCCTGCTGCTGGACGAGGCGACCTCGTCGCTCGACGGCGAATCCGAGCTGGCGGTCAAGCGCGCGCTGCAGCGCGCCATGCGCGGGCGCACCACGGTGATCGTGTCGCACCGCCTGAGCACGGTCAGCGACGCCGACGAGATCCACGTGCTGGTGGCCGGGCGCATTGTCGAAACCGGGCGGCACGCGCAGCTCCTCGCGCGCCGCGGCTACTACGCGCGGCTCTATGCCCAGCAGGCCGGCGAGGGCGAGGCCGAGGCGGAGCCGTCGGCCGCGGCCGGTGCGTGAGGCATGGTGGCGCGGGCGGATGCCGCGGATGCGTCGAGCCCGGGCCAGGGCGGGGGTCGCGGCGCGGCGCTGATCTTCGTCGCGGCGGCGGCGATCTGCGCCATGCCGTTCCTGCTGCATCCCGAGATCGACCTGGTCGTCGCGCGCTGGCTCTGGGACGCGCAGGGCGGGCGCTTCCAGCCGCCGACCGGCTGGTTCTGGCCGATCTATGTCGGGCTCCGGCCACTGTTCTATGCGACCGCCGCCGGCGTGGCGGTGGTCGGCGTCTACAATGCGCTGCGCGGCACGCGCTTGCTCGGGCTTGACCGCCGGGCGGCGATCTACGTGCTGCTGGCACTCGGCCTGGGGCCGGGACTGGTCGCCGAGATCGGGTTCAAGGACCACTGGGGCCGCGCCCGGCCACGCGAGATCGTCGAGTTCGGCGGCACGCAGCGCTTCACGCCCGCGTTCCAGCCGGCCGACCAGTGCGCCACCAACTGCTCGTTCGTCTCGGGGCACGCCGCGCTCGCCTTCGGCTTCGCGCCGCTGGCCTTCCTGCTGCGCGGGCGGCGGCGTCGCGCCGCGCTGGCGGCGGTGGCGGCGGCGGGGCTGGGCATCGGCGCGATGCGCATGGTCCAGGGCGCGCATTTCCTCAGCGACGTGATCTTCGCCGGCTTCGTCGTGGTCGGCATCGCCTGGGCGCTGGCGGCGCTGGTCCTGAAGCCCGAGCCGCGCCCGGGCGCGCGCTAGGCCGCCATGGCCGCGGCCGCGCCCTGGGTGAGCGTGATCATCCCGACCCACAACCATTCGACCCCGCTGCTGCGGGCGCTGGAATCGGTATCGTCGCAGGGCGACCAGGGCGTCGAGGTGGTGGTGGTCGACGACGGTTCGACCGACGACACCGCGGCGCGGCTGCAGTCGATGCGGTCGTCCTTTCCGCTGCCGCTGGTCGTCGTGCACCAGGAGAACAGGGGCCCGAGCGCGGCACGCAATGCCGGCGTGCGCGCGGCGTCCGGCGCCTATCTCTATTTCCTCGACGCCGACGACCGCCTGTTTCCGGGTGCGCTGAACCGGTTCAAGGCCGAGCTCGCACGCCGTCCGGTCGACATGGTCTTCGGCGGACGGATCGAGCACACGCACGACCGCACGCGCCTGACGTCGCCGCCCCCGCTGACCGGCCAGCGCGCGCGCGATTTCGCCGACTACGTTACCCGCGCGCGGCCTACCATCGCCCAGGGTTGCGCCGTCTTCGCGCGCCGCGTGTTCGACCGCCTGTCCTGGCCCGAGGAGCTGCGCATCGCCGAGGACCTCGTGGTGCATGCCCAGGCGCTGGCGCTGTTCGACGCGGCCTGCTTCCCCGACCCGGTGGCCGAGATCGGCGAGGATGGCGCGAAGTCGATGCGCCGCGGGCTCGAGCGCTGGCAGGACCTGCTCGCGACGGTGGACCGCATCTTCGATCCGTCCCTGCTGCCGCCCGAGATGATGGGCTGGAAGCCGACCTACGAAGGCCTGACGCATCTCACCCTGTTCCGCCTGTTCCAGCGCGCGGGCGACGGTGCGCACGCCCTGCGGCACTACCGTCGGGCGCTTCGCCTGGTGCCGCGCCGGGCCTTGCGGCCACGCTATGTCGGGCGCGCTCTGACGGCGATGCTGGCGGCGATGACCCGGCGGTCGCCGGCATGACCGATCTGGCGACGCGGCTCTATCCGCCCCTGTTGCCGGCGGTCCTCGCGCTGTCGCTGATCCGCTACGACCGCACGATCCTCGCCATTCTGGCGCTGTTTCTGGCGGGGAACGGGCGCGGCCTTGCCGAGGCGGTACGGCAGCGGCCCGACGTCGTGGTGGCCGCGGTGCTCCTGTTCGCCTGGATCGCCAGCCTGTCGCTGTGGCGCGGCGACCGACTGGCGCTGCAATTCCTGGTGCAGTATGCCGGCGCGTTCGCGCTGTTCCTTGCCGCCGGAGCGATGGCCGCGCGGGGCCGCCCGGCCGCCGAGGATCACCGCCTGATCCTTGGATTTCTCGTGGCGGCAAGCCTGCTGCTGCTGGTGCCCGCCGCGGCGCTCTACGGCGATTTCCTGAAGGTGTTCCGGCCCGACGAGGAATTCGCCGGACGCTGGTCGCTCATCTTCAACAATCCCAATGTCTACGGCATCGTCATGGCGACCGGGTTCTGCCTGGCGGTCGCGCTGTGGCAGGCCGGCCGGCTGTCCGCGCCAGGCCTGGCCGCGCTGGCGGCGCTGTTCCTGTTCCAGGTGGCGATGAGCGAGAGCCGCAATGCCTATGGCGTCGCCGGACTTGGCGCATTGGCGCTCGCCGCCCTCGTACTGCGCGGACGCGGCGCGTGGCTGATGCGCGGGCTCGCGGTGCTGCTGGTCGCGGCGATCGGCGCGGGCATCGCCTACCTGGCTGCCACCGGGCGGCTGACCCACGCCAACGAGGCGCAGGGCTTCGGCACCACGCTCGACGCGCGCCTGCATGCCTGGCGGCAGACGATCGGCCAGATCGCCGGTCATCCCTGGGTCGGGGTCGGCACCGGCATACTGCTGACCGGACAGCCGCATCGACATGCGCATAACGTCGTGCTGACCTGGGCGGCCGAGTTCGGACTCGTCGGACTGGCGCTGGCATTGGCGTGCCTGATCGCGTGCCTGCGCCGCGCGCGGGCCGTGGCGCTGGTGCCGCTGATCCCCGCCCTGGCCGGGCAGACGATCGACGACTTCCATTTCCAGCGTACGTTCGCGCTGATCGTGGCGGCGCTGCTGGCCGGTGTCGCCTTCGCTAGGACGGGTCGCGCCCCGCAAGCCGCTGCTTGAGACGCTCCGCGCGCCGCGCCGCCTCGTCCCACAGGGCGCGGTCCTCGGCCAGGGCTGCGCGCCAGGGCTTGGCCGTGTAGGCCGCGACGAACCGCAGCCGGTCGCGCTTCGTCAGCCCGATGTCCAGCGCCGACATCAAGAGCCCGCCCAGGTCCTTGACCCGCCAGCGCCGGGGCACGGCCGCCCGCAACCCCGCGCGGTGCAGGTCGAGCAGATGAAGCCCTTCGCCATCGCGGTCCTTCAGGATGTGGCAGAGATAGAAATCGCGATGGTTGATGCCGCTTGCGTGCATTCCCCGCGCGATCGCGCCGACCGCGGCGATCAGGCGACGCTTGGCCGCGACCGGTGGAGGTTCGGTCGCCCAATTGCGCGTCAGGTCCTCCAGCGTGACCACATCCTCCAGCGCTTCCGTCACCACGAAGGATTGCCGGTGGGCCGGATCGCCGCCGCGCTCGCCGAAGGCCACGGCATGGGGCGCGCCGATGCCGGCCGCCCCCAGCGCCTGCAGCGCCAGCCACTCGTTGCGGGCACCGAGTACCGGCTGCTTGCCGATCAGCAGGTTGCGCGCGATTTCGCGCCAGCCGACGCCGCGGTGCTGCTTGATGTAGAAGTCGCGCCCGCCGCGCCGGAAGGCGATCGTTCGCCGGCCTTCCTTGGCGCGCAGGACGCGGCCCGCGATTGCCATCAGCGCGTCGAAGTTGCGCTCGGCCGGATCGAGCAGGCGCGCGAATTCGGGATCGAGCACGAAGACGGGCGTCATCGCCGGGCCCGCTCTCGCGCCAGCCGGTCGATCGTGTCGACCGCGACCGCGATGCCCTGGCCGAAGCCCGGCGCGCGCGCGGCGTAGGATGCGCCGTTTGCCGACCAGGGTGCGGTCGTCAGCAGGGGAAGCATTTCCGCCAGCGCGCGGTCGAGATCGGCCTGCACGAAGGGCTCGGCCAGCACGCGCCCCGCGTCGGCGTGCGCGACATGCGGCGCGTAGCCGGCGATGCCCGAGCAGAGCACCGGCAGTCCCGCCGCCAGTGCCTCGACCAGGACCTTGCCGGCCAGCTCCTCGCGCGCGGGATGCAGCAGCAGGTCGGCCGCCAGCATCAGCGCCGGCAGGTCGTCGCGCGCGCCAAGGAACCGCGCCTGCCGCGCGCCGGCATGGCGCCGGTAGCGCTGGGGATCGTCGCCGCCCACGACGAGCAGCCGCGCACGAAGGCGCAATGCCTCGGGCAGGGCGGCGATGGCGTGGAGCGCGCGGTCCAACCCCTTGGTGTGGAAGCGTGCGGCGACGAAAAGCAGCGCGAGATCGTCCGGCGCGAGCTGCAGCGACCGGCGCACGGACGCCCGTTGCGCCGCCGCGTCCGCTGGTCGGCGAAAAGCCGTATCGACGATCGGCGGGATTCGGTGAAAGCGTTCCGGCGGCGTCGCATAGTGGCGCCGGATCACGGCCTGCTCGCCTTCGACGAGCAGCAGGATTTCCGCGCGCGACTCGGCGCCAAACACCGCTTCTTCCATCGCCAGCATCGACCGCGCCCGCGGCGTCAGGCGGTGCAATGCCGCGCGCGACGCAACGCGGCCGGCGTAGCAGCGGTCGGCCATGAAATAGGCGTCGAGCGCGGGCATGCGACTGAAGCCCAGCACGAAATCGGCGCGTTCCCGCGTCATGGCCTTGGCGAAGGATCGCGCAAAGGCGGCGTTGCGGGCATGGTTGGTCAGCCCGCGCGCCGGCAGGAGCTCGACGCCGATGCACTCGGGCCGCGGCCCGCGCCAGCTCCGCGTGTAGATCGCGACCCGGTAGCCGCGCGCCGCCAGGCCCTGCGCGACCGCCAGGCAGTCGCGCTGCATCCCGCCCTGCGGAAAATACGCGAACAGGGCGACGGCGATCTTCATCCGGTCCCGCGCATCGCCTCGCGCAGCCGTCGCCACACGCTCTCCGGCGCCAGCGCGTCGAGGCAGGGCGAGGGCGCATGTGCGTTGCCGGTGTAGTTGCAGATCTTGTTGCGGCAGGGCGCGCAGGGCTTGGTCGCGACGGCATGGACCTGGCGCGCGCCCAGCGTGCCGGTGCGCCCCGGCCCGGTCGGGCCGTAGAGCGCCACCGTGGGCACCGACAGCGCGGCGGCGAGGTGCGCCAGGCCGGTATCGACCGCGATGACGCCGGCGGCGCGCGCCAGGACGCCGGCGACGTGGTCGAGGTCCGCCGGCGGCAGCACGCGCGCGCCCGGCACCGCGCCCGCCACCGCCTCGGCCCGGCGGCGCTCGCCCTGGGTCTGCCAGGGCAGGCACACCGCATGGCCATCGCCGGCGGCGATGCGCCCCAGCTCGCGCCAGCGTTCCGGCGACCACAGCTTGGTCCGCCATTTCGTGCCGTGCAGCAGCAGCACGAAGGGCTGCGGGAGGTCTGTTGCGGGCAGGCGCGACGGATCGAGGCCATAGTCCGGCACGCCTTGCGGCACCGGATAGCCGAGCGCCATCGCGAATAGACGACGCGTGCGCTCGATCGCGTGCCCTTCGCGCGGCACGCGGTAGCGCCGGTCGTAGGCGAGCGGCGCCAGCTTCTCGCGGCACGAGGCCAGGTCGTAGCCGTGCTTGGGACCGTCGGCCATCGCGGTGATGACGCCGCTCTTGTAGAGCGCCTGGGCGTCGATCACCGCGTCGTAGCGCCGCTCGCGCAGCCGCGACCGGAAGCCGGCGAGCGCGCCGCCGAGGATCCCCTGCAGCGGACGGTAGCGCCAGCGCCGGTAGGCGACGGTGATGACGCGGTCGACCGCGGGATGCCAGCGCGGGATCGGGGCGAGCTCGTCCTCGACCACCCAGTCGAACGCGATGTCCGGCGTGGCGCGGCGCGCGTCGGTCAGGGCCGGCAGGGTGTGGATGACGTCGCCGATCGACGAGGTCTTGACGACCAGGACCCTCACGCTTCCTCCAGCGCCGCGATCACCCGCTCGGGCGCCAGCGTGCGCAGGCAATCCAGGTGACCGAGCGGGCAGACCCTCTGGTAACAAGGGCTGCAGGGCAGGGCAAGCCACAGGGCGCGGGCATCCGCCGACATCGGCGGCGTCATCGCCGGGCTCGACGAGCCGTAGATTGCGACCACGCGCCGGCCCAGCGCCGCGGCGACGTGCATCAGCCCGGAATCGTTGGTCGCGACGGCATCGGCGATCGACAGCAGGGCTGCCGCCTGCGCCAAATCGGTGCGGCCCGCCAGGTTGACCGCGCGCCCGTCGCAGCCCGCGCGCACCGCCTCGGTGATCTCGCGGTCGCCGGGCGACCCGAACAACCACACCGCGCCGCCCTGCGCCAGATGCCGGCGCGCCACCGCGGCGAAGAACGCCGCCGGCCAGCGCTTGGCCTCGCCGTACTCCGCGCCGGGGCACAGCGCCAGCAGCTTCGCCGCCGGCCGCTTCTGCCCGACCGCGGCAAGGGCCGCTTCGACGGCACCGGCAGGCACGGTCAGGCGCGGCGAAGGAAGGTCGCCCGCCATCGCGCCCGGCGGCAGCCCCAGTGCCACGAAGCGATCGACGGTGCGCGGCAGCGCTTCCTTGTCCAGCCGGCGCGCCTCGGTCAGCAGGATCGAGCGGCCCTCGCCGGCATAGCCGATGCGCTGGGGGATGCCCGCGAAGAACGGAATCAGCGCCGACTTGAACGAGTTCGGCAGGATGATCGCGCGGGCAAGTCCGCGCGCGCCGATTTCCCGGCCCAGGCGGCGGCGCTGCATCAGCTTGATGTCGCCATGGCGGAACGGCAGCGCGATCGCCTCGTCGACCTCGGGCATGAAGCACAGCAGGGGCAGGGTCCAGGCCGGCGCGGCGACGCCAAGCCAGGTCGCCGGCGAAGCGCGCTTCAGGACCTGGAACAGGCTGTGCGCCAGCACCATGTCGCCGACCCAGGCCGGGCCGACGACCAGGATGCCGGCGCGCGGGTTCATCGCGGCGTCGCCACTTCCAGCGCCACGCGGGGATGGTCGGACGCGCCGTTGTCGCAGCGCGACGCCGCGACCGGCTTCAGTCCCTTGGCGATGATCCATTCCACGCGGCCCGGCAATTCGCCGGGCGGCATGGCGCCGTTGCTGCCGACGATGCCTGGCTCGGCCAGCATGCGCGCGATGTCCGGGTGCTCCGGGCCGGCATTCAGGTCGCCCAGCAGGATCGCCGGCTCCTTCAGGGTGCGGAACAGCGCGACCACGGCGGCAAGCTGGAGTTCGCGGTCCTGGCCGACATCGACATGGGTCACCAACACGGTCATCGGCCCGCTCGGCAGGGCCAGCTCGGCCAGCAGCGTGCTGCGATGGCTTTCGCCGTGCAGGCGCGGCAGCGGCACGCGCAGCCATTGCGTCACCGGCACCGCGGTCAGCAGCGCGTTGCCGAAATGCTCGCGCCCGAAGCGCCGCTCGGTCGGCGCGAACAGGTAGCCCATGCCGAGCATGCGGCCGAGGGTTTCGGCCTGGTCGGTCGCGCGCCCGTACCAGGCGCTGCCGCGGACCTCGTTGAGCCCGACCACGGTCAGCCCGGTCAGGCACGCCGCGGTTCGCTTCAGGTCGCGCTGGTCGTCCTGCCCCCGCCCGGTGCGGATATTGTAGTTGGCGAACACCATGGTCGGGCCGGGATCGACCGGCACGACGCCGATGCCGGCGATGCCAAATCCCGTGGCCGGTCCGGCCGGGCCGCGGATCGAACCGATCCAGGCGGCGATGGCGACCATGATCAGCAGCCCAGCGCCGCAGGCGGCGAGCAGCAGCCGGCGGCGCGCGCGGATCATCGGCACGTCCCGACAGCCTTGTCGGGCAGCAGATAGGCGAGGAGGATCGTGCGCCGCCGCGCCAGCGCGGTGTCGGAATAGGGCACCACCGCCTCGACCGTACCCGGCCGCTGGATGGGATCGATCTCCATGCCGGCGGCATGGCGCGCCAGGCCGGCGAGGCGGGGCGGCAGCCGCGCGCCGGTTTCGGCGTGCCAGACGAGGAGGCACTGGCCGTTGCCGTCGCCCCTGGCCGGGGGGCGGAACAGCGGATAGCGCGCCGCGAGCACGCGCGCCTGCGGGAACTGCACGCGCATGTTGCCGGCCAGGTACTCGTCGTCGGCCAGGATCGTGCCCTGGCCGTGGAAGCCGGCGGCGAACAGCAGCCGCGCCGCCTGGGGATAGGGCGCTTGCAGCCGGCAGGTCTTGCAGTAGGCAGGGCCGACGAAGATCTGCTGCACGCGCAACTGCACGACCATGACGAACACCGCCGCCAGCAGCGCCGCCATGAACCGCGCCCTGCGCGGCGCGAAGCCGGCGCGGTCGATGCGCCGGAACAGATAGAGCGACAGGGGCCAGAACACCGGATAGAGCCGGAAATGCGAGAATTCCGACACGCCCAGCATGACCAGGAACAAGAGCAGCAGGGCAAGGGCGGCGGCGCAGTAGGTCAGGACCAGCCGCTCGTCATCGTCATGCCCCAACCTGGTCGCGGTCCGCGGGACGATCAGCGGCACGAACAGCCAGAGCGGAAACACGCTCAGCGCGACAGCCGCGATCAAGGCGCCGAGTCCGGTCACGATGCGGGTCGCGAAGCCGACCTCCAGCCCGGCGCGCAATTCGACGTCCAGCGACGCCAGCGCCTCGAACCAGTGCCCGGCCAGCCAGTAGCCATAGGGCAGGAAGACCAGCATCATCACGCCGATGCTGAGCGCCAGGCGCGTGTCGCTGATCGTGGCCGCGTGGCGATGGTCCAGCCGCAGCGCGACGGCGAGCGCGATCAGCGCGATGATGAGGTAGAGGCTGGTCAAGAGCGCCAGGCCGGCGATGACGCCCAGCAGCGCATAGCCCGCGGCGCCGCGCGCCTCGGCCATGCGCAGCGCCTGCCAGAACAACAGCAGCACCAGCACGGTCGCCAGCAGCCCGTGCGTGTCGGCCTCGTGGATGCGCCAGGCCAGGGGATAGATCAGCAGCGGCGAGAACCCCGCCATGAACCGCACGCGCTCGTCGCCGACGAAGCGTCCGGCGAGGCCGTAGGTCAGCGCATGGATCAGCAGCAGCAGCGAATACTTGACGAAGGCGGCCGCCGCGATGGTGGGGCCGAGCAGGCGGGTCGCGACCCAGACCAGCCAGGTGTAGAGCGGCGGCTGCGACACGTCGTAGCCCGGCAGCAGCGCCTGCGAGAACAGGAGCTGGTCGGTGTCGTCGGATCCCGCCGTCGCGGTCAGCCACGGGCGCAGCAGCACGTGGACGAGGTAGAACCCGCAAAGCAGCGAATAGAACCCCGGCGCGCGCCAGATCTGTCCGACCGTCGGCGGCATTGCGATGGCGGTCACGGCTCGAACGGTCCTTTCGCCGGCATGCGGGGCTTGTCGCACTACCGGCCGGGCCGGGGCAAGTCAAGGCGCGCCGGGTTGGTTATGCTCGCCCGGCTCAGCCCGTTTGCAGGAAGCCTCGATCATGACCGTGCCCCGCCGTCCGGTTGCCTTGCGCCGCTCCTGACTGTTCGTTCCCGGCGCCGACGAGGCCGCCCTGGCCCAGGCCGCGGACAGCGAAGCCGATGTGGCGATCCAGGAGTTGGAGGACTTCACCGCCCCCGACCGCCGCCCCGCGGCCCGCGCGCTGGCCCGCGACACGTATGCGCGCTGGCGCGGCGCGGGGTTGGTCGCGGCGGTGCGCGTCAACCCGCTCGGCTCCGGAGACGGCATGGCCGATCTCGAGGCCGCGATGGCGGCGCGGCCGGACGCGGTGCTGCTGCCCAAGGTCGACCGGCCGGCGCAGGTGGTCGAGCTGGCCGCCTGCGTCGAGCGCCTGGAGCGCGCGCAGGGGATCGCGCCGGGTTCGACCGAGCTGGTGCCCAATATCGAGTCGGCCCGCGGTCTGGTCGGCACGGTGGCCATCGCGACGGCCAGCCCGCGCGTGGTCGCCTGCCTGATGGCGTCCGAGGACCTGGCGGCGGACCTCGGCGCCGAGCGCGGCCGCGACGGGCTGGAGCTCGCCCACGCGCGGGCGCGCTTTCATGTCGACTGCGTCGCGGCGGGCGTGCTGTCGATCGACTGCCCCTACACGTGGCGCGATTCCGAAGGCGTGGTGGCCGACACGTTGCGCGCGCGCCGGCTTGGCTATCGCGCCAAGAGCCTGGTGGTGGCCGCGCACGCCAGGCTGGTGAACGCGGCGCTGACGCCGGCCGCCGCCACGGTGGCGCGGGCCCGGCGCGTTGTCGCGGCCTTCGAGCAGGCGCGCGGCCAGGGGCTCGGCGGCGTCGAACTGGACGGATCGATGAACTGGACGGATCGATGGTCGAGCTGCCGATCTACCTCAACGCCAAGCGCCTGCTCGAACGGGCGGAGGCGCTGGGCGTCGCGTGACCCCGAAAACGAAACGCCCCGCCGAAGGGGCGGGGCGTCGCGTTCGCATAGGCGTCGGCGTTCAGTTCACTTCGCGCCAGGTGCCGTCGGGCTGGCGGCAGGCCGTGCCCGTCGAGGTGTAGGCCTGGCCGCCGATATTGGTCGTCTTGGAGTACTGGCGGCAGTAGCTGGTGTCGTAGGCCGCGCCCTGGACACCCGGCGCCGGCTGGTAGGCCGGCGGTGGCGGGGCATAAGCGGGTGGCGGCGGGGCATAGGCGGGGGCGGCCTGGTACGCCGGTGCCGGCTGATAGGCACCTGGCGGCGGCGGGGGAGGCGGTGGCGCATAGGCCGGCGCAGGCTGGTAGCCCGGCGGCGGGGGCGGCGGCGGCGCGTAATAGGTCTGCGCGGGCGGCTCGTCCTTCTTGCCGTAGAGATGGCCGCTCAGCGCGCCCACGCCCAGGCCGAGAATGCCGCCGACTGCTGCGCCCTTGGCGCCGCCCAGCCCGTAGCCGATGCCGGCACCGGCGGCACCGCCGACGCCCGTTCCCAGCAAAGTGCTGTCCTGGGCGGTCGCCGGGTCGGCAATAGCCAAGCCGGTCGCGAGCGCGCAGGCGGTGAGCATGTAGCCGAAGCGGGTCATCTTGGCCTCCGTCGATCCTTGGGTCCCCCCGATATATACCAAATCGGGGCCAAATTAAGGAGTGACCCGTGTCACAAGGCCATCTCCCTGATTTTGCTTCTAACCCGGTATCGATGAACGGCCAATGAACGACAAGGCCGCTCCTCCTGGGGAGCGGCCTTGGTGACGGGAACGCTGCTACTGCGGGGGCGGGGGCGGATAGGGCGACGGCGGGGGCGCCTGATAGTAGCCGGGGGGCGGCGGGGGCGGCGGCGGCGCCTGATAGCGCGCCTTGCGCTTCTCGTGGTCGCCGATCGCGTCGCCCGATCCGGCGCCCACGCCGGCGCCGACCAGGCCACCAACGACGGCGCCCACCGGCCCGCCGAGCGCGAAGCCGATGCCCGCGCCGGCACCCGCACCGGCGCCCGCGCCCAGCAGCGTGCTGTCCTGGGCCTGCGACGGGCCGATGCTGGCGCCGGCAATGCCGCCGGCGAGGGCGAGAATAGCGAGCGTTCTGGTGATGCTCGTCATCGTAACCTCCGTGATTGCGTGGAGATCGAAACGGACCAGCGATGCCAGGGTTCCGGCCGCGCGCAGGCAGGGAATTTACGCAGGAGGGCGAATTTGTCATGATTGTGGCGGCCGGCGCGCAAAGCCGGCGCGGCAACGGGGAGCCAAGACGATGATCACACGGCGGCAGGGCGCGCTGGCGGCGGTAGCCGCGGCTTGCATGATGGTGCTGGGCGCGGGCGCCCAGGCGCAGGAATTCGTGCCGGCCCTGGTGTTCGACATGGGCGGCAAGTTCGACAAGTCGTTCAACGAAGCTGCCTACAGCGGCGCGCAGAAGTTCAAGAAGGACAGCGGCGTCGACTATCGCGAATTCGAGGTCACCAACGAGACCCAGCGCGAGCAGGCGCTGCGCAACATGGCGCGGCGCGGCGCCACGGTCGTGGTCGCGATCGGCTTCGCGCACGCGACGCCGCTGCAGGTCGTCGCCAAGGAGTTCCCCAACGTCAAGTTCACGATCATCGACGGCGTGGTCGACCTGCCCAACGTGCAGTCCGTGCTGTTCAAGGAGCAGGAAGGCTCGTACCTTGTGGGCATGCTGGCCGCGCTGACGTCGAAGACCGGCAAGGTCGGCTTCGTCGGGGGCATGGACATCCCGCTGATCCGCGCCTTCGCCTGCGGCTACCGTCAGGGCGTGGTCGCCGTCAATCCGAAGGCCGAGGTGTTCGAGAACATGACCGGCACCACGCCGGCCGCATGGAACGACCCGACCAAGGGCGGCGAACTGGCGCGCAGCCAGTTCGACCGCGGCGCCGACATCGTCTATGCGGCGGCGGGCGCCACGGGCCTCGGCGTGCTGCAGGCGGCCAAGGACCTGGGCAAGCTTTCGATCGGCGTCGACAGCAACCAGAACCACCTGCATCCGGGCAGCGTGCTGACCTCGATGGTCAAGGGCGTGGACGTAGCGGTCTACAACGCCTTCAAGGACGCCAAGGCCGGCACCTGGAAGGGCGGCATCCAGAACCTGGGCCTGGCCGAGAAGGCCGTAGGCTGGGCGCTGGACGACAACAACCGCAAGCTCGTCTCGGCCGAGAACGAGAAGAAGGTCAACGACGCCATGGCCGACATCGTCTCGGGCAAGGTCAAGGTCGTCGACTATCGCGCGGGAAACTCCTGCCCGGCGAAGTGAGGCAGTGACGGCAAGATCGGCTCCCTCCCCCTCGACGGGGGAGGGCCGGGGCGGAAACAACGTCCCGCCCGCCATCGAACTGCGCGGCATCGACAAGCGTTTCGGGCCGGTGCACGCCAACCGGGCGATCAGCCTGTCGGTTCCGGCCGGCACGATCCACGGCGTCGTCGGCGAGAACGGGGCAGGCAAGTCGACCCTGATGAGCATTCTCTACGGCTACTACCAGGCCGATGCCGGGGAGATCTGGATCAAGGGCCGGCGGCGCGACATCCGTTCGACCGCCGACGCCATCGCCGCTGGCATCGGCATGGTGCACCAGCATTTCATGCTGGTGGATACCTTCACCGTGCTGGAGAACGTGGTGCTGGGCGTCGAGGGCGGGCCGCTGCTGCGCCGGGGCATGGAGCGCGCGCGCGCCGAGCTCGAGCGCCTGGAGCGCGAATACAAGCTGGAGGTTGACATCGATGCGGTGGTCGGCGACCTGGCCGTCGGCCTGCGCCAGCGCATCGAGATTCTGAAGGCGCTCTATCGCGGCGCCGAGGTATTGATCCTCGACGAGCCGACCGGCGTGCTGACGCCGGCCGAGGCCGATCACCTGTTCCGCATCCTTCGCGCGCTGAAGGCCGAGGGCAAGACCGCGATCCTGATCACGCACAAGCTGCGCGAGGTGATGGCCGTGACCGACAATGTCACGGTCATGCGGCGCGGCCAGGTGGTCGCCACCGTCAGGACCGCCGAAACTTCGCCCGCAGCGCTGGCCGAGCACATGGTCGGGCGCAAGGTGCTGCTGTCGGTCCAGCGCACGCCGGCCAAGCCCGGACGCGAGGTGCTCCGCGTTGAAGGCCTGCAGGTGATCGACGGCGCCGGTATCGCGCGGGTGCGCGACGTGGGCTTTGCGGTCAGGGCCGGCGAAATCGTCGGCGTCGCCGGCGTCGCCGGGAACGGGCAGAGCGAATTGATCGAGGCGATCGCCGGCATGCGCGCGGTCGCCGCCGGCCGCATCGTTCTGAACGGGCAGGAGGTCGCGACCCGCGCGACGCACCTGACGCCGCGCGCGCTGCGCGACCGCAAGCTGGCGCATATCCCCGAGGACCGCCAGCGCATGGGGCTGGTCGTGCCCTTCGCCGCGCACGACAGCGCGATCCTCGGCCAGCAGGGCAAGCCCGCGTTCAACATCGGCCCCCTGCTGAACCAGCGCGGCATCATCGATTCCTGTCAGCACCAGATGGATCGCTACGACGTGCGCCCGGACGACCCGCACCTGAAGAGCGCGAATTTCTCCGGCGGCAACCAGCAGAAGATCGTGCTGGCGCGCGAGATCGAGACCGATCCCGACCTGCTGCTGGTCGGCCAGCCCACGCGCGGCGTCGACATCGGCGCGATCGAGTTCATCCACCGTCGGCTGATCGAACTGCGCGATGCCGGCAAGGCGATCCTGCTGGTGTCGGTCGAACTCGACGAGATCCTCGGCCTCGCCGACCGCATCCTGGTGATGAACGAAGGACGCATCGTCGGCGAGCTCGCGGCCGAGGAGGCCGACGAGCAGAAGCTCGGCCTCCTGATGGCCGGCGTCGCCCGGGCGGCCTGAGCGGACGGGGGGAACGTGGCCCGCAGCAGCGACGACGTCCCGGCCTGGGTCGACCTGGCGCTCCTGCCGCTGGTGAACCTGCTGGCCGCCTTCGCCATCGCCGCGGTCGTGATCGCGATCCTGGGCGAAAACCCGTTCAAGGCGCTGTGGGTGCTGTTCTACGGCGCGCTGGGCTACGGCGAGGCGATCGGCTTCACGCTCTACTATGCGACCAACTTCATCTTCACCGGCCTTGCCGTCGCGGTCGCGTTCCATGCCGGCCTGTTCAACATCGGCGGCGAGGGCCAGGCCTATCTGGGCGGGCTCGGCTGCGGGCTGGTCGGCCTGGCCCTGGGCGGCTGGCCGCCGGCGATCGTGCTGCCGCTGGCGGTGCTGGCGGCGATGCTGTTCGGCGCGGCCTGGGCCTTCATCCCGGGCTACCTGCAGGCGAAGCGCGGCAGTCACATCGTCATCACGACGATCATGTTCAACTTCATCGCCGCGGCGCTGATGACCTATCTGCTGGTCAACGTCTTCATCAAGCCGGGGCAGCAGTCGCCGGAGAGTCGCGAGTTCGATCCGTCGTCCTGGATGCCCTTCGTGCACGAGGTGGCGGCAAGGGTCGGCATCACGATCGCCAGGTCGCCGCTCAACATGTCGGTCGTGGTGGCGCTGGTGGCGTCGGTCGGCGTGTGGGTCTTCCTGTGGCGCACGCGCTGGGGCTATGCGCTGCGCGTGGTCGGACACAACGAGACGGCGGCGGTCTATGGCGGCATCGCGCCCGTGCGCGTGGTGATCGGCGCGATGGCCCTGTCCGGCGCGCTGGCGGGGCTCGTGGGCGTCAACGCGATCATGGGCGACCAGCACCGGCTGATCCTCAACTTCACCGGCGGCTACGGCTTTGTCGGCATCGCCGTCGCGCTGATGGGGCGCAACCACCCCGTGGGCATCTGCCTGGCGGCGCTGCTGTTCGGCGCGCTCTACCAAGGCGGGGCCGAGCTCAGCTTCGACCTGCCGCGCCTCACCAAGGAAGTGGTGGTGGTGATCCAGGGCCTGATCATCCTGTTCTGCGGGGCCTTCGAGGGGCTGTTCCGCCCGCGCCTGCTGGCGCTGTTCCGGCGCGCGCCCGCGCCTGCGCCGGCGAAGGCGTGACGGCGATGGGCGAGAACGGCGTTCTGCTGCTGCTGATGATCGACGCCACGGTGCGCGTCGCGACGCCGCTGGTCCTGGCCGCCCTCGCGGGACTGTTCGCCGAGCGCTCGGGCGTCGTCGATATCGGGCTCGAGGGCAAGATGCTGGGCGCCTCCTTCGCCGCCGCCGCGGTCGCGACCGTGACCGGCTCGCCCTGGCTCGGGCTCGTGGCCGCGGTCCTGGTGTCGATGGCGCTGTCGATGGTGCATGCCGTGGCTTGCGTCACCTACAACGGCAACCAGGTCGTCTCGGGCATGGCGCTCAACATCCTGATGGCGGGGTTGGCGCCGACGCTGGCCTTCGCGTGGTTCAGCCAGGGCGGCCAGACGCCGATGCTGGGGCCCGGCGCGCGCTTCGCGCCGATCGTGCTGCCCTTCGCCGAGGCGCTCGCGCCCGTGCCTGTCCTCGGCGCGATCTACGGGCGCATCAGCGGGCACAACGTGCTCGTCTACATCGCGGCGCTGTCCGTGCCGCTGGTCGCCTTCGTGCTCTACCGCACGCGCTTCGGCCTGCGCCTGCGCGCGGTCGGCGAGAACCCGCAGGCGGTGGACACGGCGGGCATCTCGGTCGCCGGCCTGCGCTACCGCGCCCTGCTGTGCAACGGGGTGCTCTGTGGCCTTTCTGGGGCCTACCTGTCGATCGCCCATGGCGCCGGATTCGTGCGCGACATGACGGCGGGCAAGGGCTATCTTGCACTGGCGGCGCTGATATTCGGCAAGTGGCGACCGCTGCCGACCTTGCTCGCCTGCCTGCTGTTCGCGTTCACCGACGCGCTGCAGGCGCGGCTGCAGGGCGCGGTGCTGCCGGGCCTCGGCGCCATACCGGTGCAGGCGATCCAGGCCTTGCCCTATGTGCTGACGGTGCTGTTGCTGGCGGGGTTCGTGGGAAAGGCGATGGCGCCCAAGGCGATCGGGATACCCTACGTGAAAGAGCGATGACCGCTGCGATGGTCGAGGCGGCCGTCGCGGCCCTTCGCGCGCGCGCCGGCGCGGTCGCGCCGAAGCTCTGCATCGTTACCGGCTCGGGGCTTGGCGCCGCGCTGGAGGCGGTGGAGGTCCGCACGCGCCTCGCCGCCGCGGAGATCCCCGGGTTTCCGGTTTCGGGCGTGCAGGGCCATGCCGGGCAGGTCCTCCTGGGGCGGTTGAAGGGCCAGGATGTCGCCTGCCTCAGCGGGCGCGCCCATGCCTATGAGGGCCACGCGCCCGGCGCGCTCGCCCTGCCGTTGCGGACGATGCGCGCCGTGGGATGCGAGGCCGCCGTCCTGGTCTCGACCGTCGGCTCGATCAACCCCGAGATCGCGCCGGGCCGCCTGGCGCTGGTCGCCGACCACATCAACATCACCGGCTACAGCCCGCTGATCGGTCCCAACGACGACGCGGTCGGCCCGCGCTTTCCCGGCATGGCGGAGGCCTATGATCCGCAGCTGCGCGCCACGGCGCGCCGCGCCGGCGAGGCGGCCGGCCTTAAGCTCGCCGAGGGCGTCATGGTGCATCACATGGGCCCCAGCTTCGAGACGCCGGCGCAGATCCGCGCCTGTCGCCTGCTCGGCGGCGACCTCGTGGGCATGTCGATGGTGCCGGAGACGGTGATCGCCCGGCATTGCGGCCTGAAGGTGCTGGGGATCGGCGCCGTCACCAACATGGGCACCGGCCTTGGCCCGCCGCCGAGCCACGACGACACGCTGGCCGGCGCGAGGAGCCTGGCCCGCGACGTGGGGACGTTGCTCGGCGCGTTGATGGAGCGCTGGGCCGGTCCATGCTGATCGCCCAGATCACCGACCTGCACGTCAAGCACGCGGGCAAGCTCGCCTACGGGCGCGTCGATACCTACCCGATGCTCGAACTCGCCGTCGCGCATCTCCGCCGGCTCGATCCCCAGCCCGACGTGGTGCTGCTCACCGGCGACCTGGTGGACGAGGGCAGCGATGCCGAATACGACCGGCTGCGGGACGCGCTCGCGCCGCTGAAGCAGAAGCTCTACGTCATTCCCGGCAACCACGACGAGCGCGCCGCGCTGGCCCGCACCTTCGCCGATCACGGCTACCTGCCGCGGGGCGGCGGCTTCCTGCACTACGCGGTTGACGACCATCCCGTGCGCCTGATCGGCCTCGACACGCTGATCCCCGGCAAGGTCGGCGGCGCGATGGACGACGCGCGCTGCCGATGGCTCGACGCGCGCCTGGGCGAGGCGCCGGACAAGCCGACGCTGGTGATGATGCACCACCCGCCCTTCGCGATGGGCATCGACCATCTCGACCGCTGGCTGCTGCAGGGCGCGGACGAATTCGGCCGGGTGATCGCGCGCCACAAGCAGGTCGAGCGCATCGTCTGCGGCCATGCCCACCGCTCGGTCGCGCTGCGCTGGAACGGCACGACGGTCAGCGTCTGCCCCTCCACGGCGCACCAGTTCACCCTGGACCTCAGGCCCCAGAGCCCCGCGATCTACTCCTTCGAGCCGCCCGGCTTCCAGCTCCACCACTGGCGCCCGGGCACGGGCCTGCTCACCCACACCGTGCAGATCGGCGAGTTCGCGGAGTACCGGTGCAGGGGGTGAAGTCCCGCGTCAGCATCCTAACCCGCGAAACGCTCCTGGCGTCTTGTATCTCAGCGATTCCGTATTTGGGTCGGGCAGTCCAGCAAAATGGTTCCGGAGCCGCGATTCCACGTGATGGAGATCCCAAGATGCAAGGCATTCCATTTGGGTCAGGTCCTCATCGGTATGCGCGAAGAATTTCCCCTCCTGATATATGTCGACGTCGCCCGTTACGACGTCTTGCCGGAAGAATTTTACCGGTCGCTCAAACTCAGGTTCCAGCGGCTTTTTCCCAATATTGCGCCATCGACCAGATGTGAAGGCATCGTAGTGGACGCCCACGACAAACAGCACGGGAGCGCGTGCAATCTCCTCAAGCGACAGAACGGTCGCGGCCTTGATGTCATAGCAAGCCAAGTTGGCCTTTCGTATGACGCGGCCAAATCCAAGCTCCCCGTCGATTGGGATTGCCACGAAGCTTCCAATCAATTCCACGCGAAACGTCCGAAACTGCGCGCTACTCATCTGGCTCGGTCTTTTCACCATATAGGCCACACAAGCTACTTCCGTCCGATCGACGGAAGCCTCCCGAACTCGTCCTCGGCCATACGCAGATAGTATCCCTTGAGCGGGTTGAGCGGGCTGATCCCGTTATTTTTATTGTCCGAAATTCCAGCCTCCTTGTCGCGCACGATCATGCCATGCTCGCGGCCACGGATTGCCGAGTAGTAGTCGGACGAACGATCAAGTCGTGCGGGCCCGTAGTTTGTTGATGGATAGCCGTCCATGTATCGGAGGCGTACGTTTTCGTCTGGTTCCTCAAATCCGCTAGTCCGTCCGACATATCGACGAGGCGCATCGAGGTTGCGTTTAGTATAGGTCTGGAAACTTCGCCCGCCCAATCCGCGAATCTGGTCGTTGGCCTGACCAAGCTTGTCCTGCGCTTCAATCGCCACTTGGCGCAAGATGTCGAACAACGGTGTGCCGTGCTCAACGGCATCGTAGTTGGGGCGCGGCCACGGTGAAGGCTCATCAAATGCGGCCTCGCCTGATCCCCTAGCATTCCAGCGCACGTTCCCGGGAATCGAGCCTGGATTGTACCCTTCGGCGTTAGTCGGATTGTCGCCGCTCTCTTCGTCGCCATTCCATCTCCCCGTCACGTGGCGGATCGGGCCCAGTGCTTCTACGAGCTCGCGGGCGGTCGGCGGCCGGCCAAGCCGGTTCCGGAACGACTGCACGATAGCATTCGCCGCCTGCTCCGCTTGGCCACTGAGAGCGCGGATAGACGCGGCGCCCTTGGCGCCCGCGCGAATGGCAAAGGGTAGTCCGCGCCCAATCGGGCCGGCGGCTAGCATCACCATTTCATTCCCCAGGCTTTGCGCCGGCGGGTCCGCCAGTTCAAGCCGTCTGATCTCAGCTTCATAGTGCTGCGCGGGGCTTGGTACGGCGCCGAGGACCGATGGGTTGGCCATCATGGCCAAGATCTGGTCGGTTCGTTCCGCAAGGCTTCGGGGCTCCTGACGCTCGGGCGCGCCTGATACATAGAAATCGCTCACAGTTAGTGCCTCCAGCAAGGTTGAGCGCCGATCGGATGTATCGACGATGCAGGATATGATACATTCTAGATCGCCAATGCCCAGGGGGTTCCCCAAAATAATCCTGGTGCCCCCGCGCGGCCCGCCTCTGCTGCACCGCAGCAATTAACTTGTAAGTATTTGCGCGGCCGTATATAAAGCCGCCTCCCGCGCCCTCTCCGCCGCCGGCGGAGCGCGGGTCAACCCATTGAAAAACCGGTCATGCAGTTACGCAACGTCGCCATCATCGCCCATGTCGACCACGGCAAGACGACCCTGGTCGACAAGCTGCTGAAGCAGTCCGGCACCTTCCGCGACAACCAGCAGGTCGCGGAGCGGGCGATGGATTCCAACGACCTGGAGCGCGAGCGCGGGATCACGATCCTGTCGAAATGCACCTCGGTCGTCTGGAAGGACGTGCGGCTCAACATCGTCGACACGCCGGGCCACGCCGATTTCGGCGGCGAGGTCGAGCGCATCATGGACATGGTCGACGGCGTGGTGGTGCTGGTGGACGCGGCCGAAGGGCCGATGCCGCAGACCAAGTTCGTCGTCGGCAAGGCGCTGCAGGCCGGCTTGAAGCCGATCGTCGTCATCAACAAGGTCGACCGCTCCGACGCCCGCCCGCACCAGGTGCATGACGAGGTGTTCGACCTGTTCGCCGCGCTCGACGCGACCGACGAGCAGCTCGACTTCCCCACGCTGTTCGCCTCCTCGCGCAACGGCTGGGCCGCCACGGATCCCGACGGCCCGCGCGACAGCCTGGCGCCGCTGTTCGACCTGATCGTCGCGCACGTGCCGCCGCCCAGGATCGTCGAGGACAAACCGTTCACGATGCTGGTCTCGCTGCTGGAAGGCGACGCGTTCCTCGGCCGCGTGCTGATCGGGCGCATCCATTCCGGCACGGTGCGCGCCAATTCGACGATCAAGGCGATGGGCCGCAACAACGAGGCGGTCGAGCAGACCCGCATCACCAAGCTGCTGTCGTTCCGCGGGCTGGAGCGCGTGGCGGTGGAGGAAGCCTCGGCCGGCGACATCGTCGCGG
>JADLEG010000042.1 GCA_020846275.1 Alphaproteobacteria bacterium | reverse complement strand
CCGTCGAAACGGATTTCGTCAACACGCTGGCCGAGGCCGCCGCGATCGTCAGGCGGATCGACAGCCCGGGGCTGCGCACGATGATCGACACCTCGGCCGCGGCCAGGATGGAGCCCGAGCCGGTCGCAGACGCCGTCCGGCGCTGGGTGCCCACCGGGCTGATCGGCCATGTCCAGCTCAACGACCGCAACCGCCGCGGGCCGGGGCAGGGCGCGGACCGCTTCGCGCCGGTGCTGAAGGCGCTGCGGGCCACGGGCTATGCCGGCTGGGTGGCCATGGAGCCGTTCGACTACATCCCCGACGGGCCGACCTGCGCCGCACGCGCGATCGGCTATGTGCAGGGACTGCTGGAGACGATGGAATGACGGGCGGCGCCGTGCCGAAGCTGAAGCTCGAACGGGTGGAGCGGTTCGAGCGCGACGTCAAGCTGCGCCTGCCATTCCGCTTCGGCGTCATCACCGTGACCGAGGCGACCCAGGCGGTAATCCGCGCGACCATCGCCCTGCCCGACGGGCGCACGGCCACGGGCGTCGCGGCCGAAACCCTTGCCGCCAAGTGGTTCGACAAGAACCTGTCGCTCAGCGACGACCAGAATCTCGACCAGCTTCGCCAGGCGCTGGACATCGCGATCGATCTCTATTCGGCCCAGGGCTGGGCCAGCGCCTTCGGACTCTTCGCCGGCGCCTATCGCGACCAGATCGCCCGCGGCGGAGCGCTGGGCCTCAACCCGCTGGTGGCGAGCTACGGACCGGCGCTGCTCGACCGCGCGATCATCGATGCGCTCGGCAAGGCGCTGGGCAAATCCTTCGCGGCGATGATCCGTGCGAACCTGCCGGGCATCGCTGGGACCGAACTCACGCCCGACCTCGCCGGTTTCGACCTCGACCGGTTCCTCGGGGGGCTTCGGCCCGGCGCCGCGATCGACGTGCGCCACACCGTGGGCCTGGTCGATCCGATCGTCGCATCCGACCAGCCGCGCGAGCATCGGGTGAACGACGGGCTGCCGGAGACGCTGGAGGAGGTCGCGCGCTTCTATCGCGGCACATACTACAAGCTGAAGGTCGGCGGCGACGTGAAGGCCGACCTCGACCGGCTCGGCCGCATCGCCGCGGTGCTCGACCGCGAGATCGGCGACTACCAGGCCACGCTCGACGGCAACGAGCAGTACGACGACGTCGAGGGGATCGCCGAGCTGTGGCGACGCATGGCGGAGACGCCGGAGCTGAAGCGCCTGGTCGCCTCGATCCTGTTCATCGAGCAGCCGATCAAGCGCGCCGTGGCGCTGAGCCGCCCCGTCGACGCGCTGGCGAAGCGAAAGTCGCTGGAAATCGACGAGTCGGACGGCGAGCTGGGCTCGTTCCCGGCCGCCATGGCGCTTGGCTACGCGGGCGTGTCGAGCAAGAACTGCAAGGGCTTCTACAAGTCGCTGCTGAACGCGGCGCGGGTCGCCAGATTGAACGCCCAGGCCGGGTCGAAGCGATACTTCATGTCGGCGGAGGACCTGACGACCTGGGCCGGCGTGTCGGTGCAGCAGGACCTGGCGCTGGTCTCGCTGATCGGCCTGACCCATGTCGAGCGCAACGGACACCACTTCATCGACGGGATGGGCTTTGCGTCGGAGGCCGAGCAGCGCTCCTTCGCCGCCCAGCATCCCGACCTCTACCACCGGGAGAACGGGCCGGCGCGATTGCGGATCGAGCAGGGCAAGCTGCAACTCGGGTCGCTTGCGTGCTCCGGTTTCGCGGTGTCCGGCGAGACCGATTTCGCCGCCCTGCGCGCCATGCGGCCGGCGCCCAAGGCGCGCATCGAGCCCTTGCGGAAGACCGGCACATGACCGCCATCGCCGACCTGCCGCGCCAGTTCGACACGGTCGAGGCGCTCGAGGATTTCATGACCCGGCCTAGCGAGGCGCTGGTGCGCGATCTCGCGTCCGTGCGGGGCGACTTCCTCGTGCTGGGTGTCGGCGGCAAGATGGGGCCGACGTTGGCGCGGCTGGCCAAGCGCGCGGCGCCGGAGCGCCGCGTGATCGGCGTGGCGCGGTTCACCGAGAAGGGGCTGCGCGAGAAGCTGCAGGAAGCGGGGGTCGAGACCATCGCCTGCGACCTGCTCGACCGCGATGCGATCGGAAAGCTGCCCAGCGCGCCCAACGTGATGTTCATGGCGGGGTTCAAGTTCGGTGCGAGCGGCAACGAGCCGCTGGCCTGGGCGATGAACGTGCTGGTGCCGGCGATGGTGGCGGAGATCTTCGCCGGATCGCGGATCGTCGCCTTCTCCACGGGCTGCGTCTACCCGTTCGTCGACGTGGCGGGCGGCGGCGCGACCGAGGACACCCTCCCGGTGCCGCCCGCGGGCGACTACGCCAATTCCTGCGTCGGGCGCGAGCGCATGTTCCAGTACCACTCGGCCAGGCACGGCACGCCCGGCCGGCTGTTCCGCCTGAACTATGCGATCGACATGCGCTATGGCGTGCTGCACGACGTGGCGTGCAAGGTGCGCGACGGGCAGGAAATCGACCTGTCGATGGGCCATGTCAACGTGATCTGGCAGGGCGATGCGAATTCCATCGCGCTGCGCTGCCTGGCGCGTGTCACGACGCCCACATCGCCCATCAACGTCAGCGGACCCGAGACTGTCGCGATCCGTTGGCTCGCCGGCGAGTTCGGGCGTCTCCTGGGCAAGAAGCCGGTCCTCACGGGCATGGAGGCCAAGGCCGGCTGGATCACCAACACAAGTCGCATGCAGGCGGAGTTCGGTATGCCCACGGTCGCGCTGGCCCGGATGATCGAATGGACCGCGCATTGGGTCTCCCGCGCCATGCCCAGCCTGGGCAAGCCGACGCACTACGAGGTGCGCGATGGGCGGTACTGACGCGACGGCGCTCATCGAGCGCGCGCTCCGTGCCGACGATGCGGCGGGGCTGGTCCCGTTGTCGGCGGAAGCGGGATGGAACCAGGTCGCGGCCGATTGGCGGCTGATGCTGGAGACCGGAAGCGGCTTCGGCATCGCCGAGGCATCGGGGCGATACGTCGCGAGCGCGTTGACCTACCCGGTCAGGCCCGGGCTGCGCTGGATCAGCATGGTGCTGACCGCCAAGGATTCGCGCCGCCGCGGCTTCGGCACGCGCCTGCTGCGGCGCTGCGTGGACGCGGCGATGGCCGAAGGCGGTTCGGCCGGGCTCGACGCGACGGAACTGGGACGGCCGCTCTACGCGACGATGGGTTTCCGCGAGCTCTATCGCCTTTCGCGCTGGCATCTGGACGGGCCGGGCGCGCCGGTCGAAGCGCCGCCCGGTTTGACGATCCGCCCGGCTTCGGTGGCGGATGCCGGGCCGATCGCCGCGTTCGACGCGATACGCAGCGCCATGCAGCGCCCCGCGCTGCTCGCGCACCTGCTGCGGCGCATGCCGGCGATTGCCCATGTCGCGGAATCGGACGCCGGCATCCGCGGCTTCGTGCTGGGACGCGACGGCCGTTTCGCCACCCAGATCGGCCCGATCGTCGCCGACGACGAGAGGGTCGCGCTCGCCTTGCTGCGTCGCGCCGCCCACGCCGTGCGGCCGCCGTTCCTGATCGATGTCCCCGACCGTCACGATGCGCCGCGCCGCTGGCTGGAAGCGGCGGGCGCGAGCGCGCCGCGCGGGTTCTGGCGCATGGTGCTGGGCGAGGCGGGCGGCCTGGCCGATACCGGCCGCCTGTTCGCCATTGCCGGGCCGGAGCTGGGATGACCGCCAGCCTACGCCGCGCCACCCCGCGCAAGACGGCCGTGCCGCGCCTGCGCCAGCCCCAGAAGACGCGCGAGCGCATCCTGGAGGCCGCCACAGCCGAGTTCGCCGCCAGCGGCCTGGGCGGGGCGCGGGTCGACGCCATCGCGCGCCGCGCCGGCGCCAACAAGCGGATGATCTACCACTACTTCGGCAGCAAGGAGGACCTGTTCCTGGCGGTCATGGAACGGACCTACGAGCACATCCGCCGACGCGAGGGCGAGCTGAACCTCGAGGCCCTGGCGCCGGCCGCGGCGATGCGCAAGCTGGTCAAGTTCACCTTCAACTACTTCAGCGAAAACCCGCATTTCGTGACGCTGCTGAACAGCGAGAACCTGCACCGGGCCCGGCACATCAGGCGCTCGGAACGGGTGGAGGAGATCAACAGCCCGGTGGTGTCGGTCCTGCGCCGCCTGCTGGCGCGCGGCCGCGCCGAAGGCGTGTTTCGCGCGGGCGTCGATCCGATCCAGCTATACATCTCCGTGGCCGGGGTCTGCTATTTCTACTTCTCGAACGTGCATACCCTGTCCACGATCTTCGCCCGCGACCTGCTGGCGCCAGACGCGCTGGCCGAGCGCGAGCGGCACGTCACCGATGTGATCCTCGGCTACCTGCGCGCGTGAGACGGCGGGTTGACAGGCCGGGCGGCGATGCGACAGGCTTGTAACCGTTTGGTTACTTGAGGAACGCGATGGCCAAGAACGGCGGCCTGCACTGGAGCGCGCTGGCGGCGGAGACGCTGGAACCGCTGCGTCGCGGTGCAGCCTTTCCCGCCCATCCGTTGGCGTTGAACGCGAAACGCCAGTTCGACCGCGAGTCCCAGCGCGCGCTTTCGCGCTACTACATCGACGCCGGCTCGGGCGGGCTCGCGGTAGGCGTGCACGCCACGCAGTTCCAGATCCGCGACGTCGGCCTCTACCGCCCGGTGCTCGAGCTCGCGGCCGAGACGGCCAGGGCCTGGACCGGGCGCAATCTGTTCATGATCGCGGGCGCCATCGGCAAGACGGCGCAGGCCGTGGAGGAGGCGCGCACCGCGCGGTCGCTGGGCTACCACGCCATCCTCCTCGGCCTCGGCGCGCTGAAGGGCGCGAGCGAGGATGAGCTGGTCGCGCACTGTGCCGCGGTCGCCAAGGAGATGCCGCTGATCGGCTTCTACCTGCAGACCGCGGTGGGCGGCATCCCGCTGTCGCGCCGCTTCTGGACGCGCTTCGCCGCGATCGACAACGTGATCGCGATCAAGGTGGCGCCGTTCAACCGCTACAGGACGCTCGACGTGGCCTTCGGCGTGGCGGCGGCCGGGGCCGAGGACCGCATCACCCTCTATACCGGCAACGACGACCACATCGTGCTGGACTTGCTGGCGCCGATCGGCGTGCGTCACGGCAACCGGGAAGTCGCGCTGCGCTTCAAGGGCGGGCTGCTGGGCCACTGGAGCGTGTGGACCAGGGCCGCGGTCGACCTGCTGGCTCGGCTCCACGCGGCGGTCGACGCCGGCCCGCTGCCGGCTGACCTGTTGAAGCTCGATTCCTTCGTCACGGACTGCAACGGCGTGGTGTTCGACGTGGCGCACGACTTCGCCGGCTGCATTCCCGGCTGCCACGAGATCTTGCGCCGTCAGGGGCTGATGGAAACCAATCTCTGCCTCGACCCGAAGGAGGCGCTGAGCCCCGGCCAGGCAAGCGAGATCGACCGGCTCTACGCGACTTATCCCGAGCTGACGGACGACGCGTTCGTCCAGGCCAACCTGGCGCGCTGGCGCGCCTGATCATCGAACGAAGATCGAGGGGAACGAAGCGATGGCTGAACGGCGTCTTGGCGTGATCATGTACGGCGTCACCGGGCGCATGGGCACGAACCAGCACCTGGCGCGCTCGATCTTGGCGATCCGCGAGCAGGGCGGGGTCCGCCTCGCCAACGGCGACCGGGTGATGCCCGACCCCATCCTCGTGGGCCGCGATGCGGCCAAGGTCGAGGCGCTGGCCAAGCAGCATGGCGTCAAGCGGTGGACGACCGATCTCGACAAGGCACTGGCCGACAAGAACGACGAGCTGTTCTTCGACGCGGCGTCGACTCAGCTCCGCGCCGAGGTGCTGGGCCGCGCGATCGATGCCGGAAAGCATGTGTATTGCGAGAAGCCGGTGGCCGACAACCTGCACAAGGCGCTCGCCATCGCCAAGAAGGCCAAGGCCGCGGGCATCAAGCACGGCGTGGTGCAGGACAAGCTGTTCCTGCCTGGTCTGCTCAAGCTGAAGATGCTGCGCGACGGGGGCTTCTTCGGGCGCATGCTGTCGGTCCGGTTCGACTTCGGCTACTGGGTGTTCGAGGGCGACCTGCAGCCGGCGCAGCGCCCGTCCTGGAACTACCGCAAGGCCGACGGCGGCGGCCTGATCCTCGACATGATGTGCCACTGGCGCTACGTGCTCGACGGGCTGTTCGGCGGCGTGAAGGCGGTGAGCTGCCTCGGCCGCAATTTCATCCCCCAGCGCTGGGACGAGGCGGGCAAGCCCTACAAGGCCGACGCCGACGACGCCTTCTACGCGACCTGCGAGCTCGAGGGCGACATGGTTGCGCAGATCACCTGTTCCTGGGCCACGCGGCCCCGGCGCGACGACCTGCTGACCTTGCAGGTCGACGGCACGCACGGCTCGGCGGTGGCGGGGCTGCAGTCCTGCCGCATCCAGTCGAAGGTGGCCACGCCGCGGCCGGTGTGGAACCCCGACGTCAAGCAGGCGCTCGACCTCTACGGCGGCTGGCAGGAGGTGCCCGAAACCCAGCCCTTCGACAATGGCTTCAAGGTCGAATGGGAGATGTTCATCCGCCATGTCTGCGAGGGCGCGCCGTTCAAGTGGGACCTGATGGAGGGCGCCAAGGGCGTGCAATTGGCCGAGCTGGCGCTGAAGAGCTGGCAGGAGCGCCGCTGGATCGACGTGCCGAAGCTGGCGGTCTGAAGCGATGCGCGACCTGGCCCGGCATCCGGAGCTGCTGTCGCTCAATTGCGCGACGGTGCGCCAACGCTGGAACCTCCAGCAGATCATCGAGGGCTGCCAGCGCCACGGCATCCGCGCCATCGCGCCCTGGCGCGACCAGGTCCAGGCGATGGGGCTGGACGCGGCGGCCAAGGCGATCCGCGCGGCGGGGCTCGCCGTGAACGGCTATTGCCGCGGCGGCATGTTCACCTCCCCCGACGCGGCCGGCCGCCGCAAGGCGATGGACGATAACCGCCGCGCCGTCGACGAGGCGGCGGCGATTGGCGCGGACTGCCTGATCCTTGTGGTAGGCGGCGTTCCGGCCGGATCGAAAGGCGTCGCCGGCGCCCACGCCCAGGTCGAGGACGCGATCGCGCGCCTGCTCGAGCATGCTCGGGCGGGCGGCGTGAAGCTGGGGCTCGAGCCGCTGCATCCGATGTACGCGGCCGACCGCGCCTGCGTTAACACGCTCCGCCACGCCAACGAACTTTGCGACCGGCTGGGGGCGGGGATCGGGGTCGCGGTGGACGTGTATCACTGCTGGTGGGACCCGACGCTGGAGGCCGAGATCGCGCGGGCGGGGCGGGCCGGACGCATCCTGGGCTTCCATGTCTGCGACTGGCTGGTGCCCACGGCCGACATGCTGCTCGACCGCGGCATGATGGGGGACGGGGTGATCGACATCCCCTTGATCCGCGGCTGGGTCGAGGCCGCCGGGTACGAAGGCTTCGTCGAGGCCGAAATCTTCTCGGCCAACAACTGGTGGAAGCGCGATCCGGAAGAGGTCCTCGCCGTCGTGAAGCAGCGCTACGCCACGGTCTGCTGAACGCTCCGGCATCCGGGGAACCGCGCACCAAAATAAGCACTTGGGCCGGTCTGCTCCTTGGTTAGTTAGCGCGAACGTAGGCTTGCGCAACTTTATTGCTTCGCAAACGCAGCAACCAGCGCGCTCCGTCCGCATTGTATGCTGGCTTGACAAGCCTTTGTAACATTGCGTAGTTTTCTCGAAACTATACGGTACAGTTTAATGTTGCAGTCGCACAGCGATGGCGCCCAGGCTGCCGGCGGCCTTACGCGCTTCTCCGAGCAGAAGCGCCGTCAGATCCTCGATGCCGCCGCGCGCCTGTTCCTCGGCCAGGGGTTCGAGGCCACGACCATGGATGCCATTGCCCGCGAGGCCGGGGTGTCCAAGGCCACGGTCTACGCCCATGCCACGAACAAGCAGGAGCTGTTCGCCGCCATCGTGCGCGGGCGCTCCTCGCTGGTCTACCAGGCGGTCGATGCGACGGACGCGGCAACCCTGGGCGCCGAGCAGGCGCTGCGCCAGTTCGCGCGGCGCTTCATGGAGGTCATCATGGCCCCCGAGGCGCAGTGCATGTATCGCATCGTGGTCGCGGAAGCGCCGCGGAACCCCGAGCTGGGTCGCATCTTCTTCGAGCAGGGGCCCAAGGTCGTGATCGGGCGCCTGTCGGCGATCCTTGCCGCCGGGCGCGATTCCGGAGAGCTCGACATCGACGACACCGTGATCGCGGCCCAGGAGTTCCTGGGGCTGATGCAGGGCCGGTTCCATCTTCCCTGCGTACTGGGGACGCTGGGCGAACTGACGGAAGCCGACCGCGAGCAGGCCGCCGACCGCGTCGTCGCCACATTTCTACGGGCCTATGCCGCCCGCAAGCAGAGCACGGATTGAATTCGAGGGAGCTGCTTCGGGCGGGACTTCCGCGCGAAGCCGGGATCGGGACAAGTAGCCGATGATCAAGCGTTTCGTCATTGCCATCATACTGCTGGGCGCCGTGTTCGGCGGGCTGGCGTGGTTCAACATGTTCCGCGACCAGATGATCCGCCAGGCCTTCGCGCCCAAGGACCCGCCGCCGGTCACCGTCGCCAGCGCCCGCGCGATGAGCGAATCGTGGCCGCGCCAGATCGAGGCGGTGGGTACGCTGCAGGCGATCCAGACCGTGGACGTGGCGCCGCAGGTCAGCGGCATCGTCAGCGAAATCGCGTTCGAGGCCGGCCAGCGCGTCAAGAAGGGCGACGTCCTCGTGCGCCTGGACGTCTCGGTCGAGGCCGCCGACCTGAAGCGCCTCGAAGCGGTCCGGCGCATGAGCCAGCTCACCTTCGACCGGGCGCGCCAGCTCAATGAGAAGCAGTTCTCCTCGCAGGCCACGCTGGACCAGGCCAAGGCGACCCTGGAGACGTCCGAGGCCGACATGGCCCGCATCCGCGCGCTGATGGACCAGAAGGTGATCCGCGCGCCGTTCAGCGGCATGCTTGGCGTTCGCGTGGTCAATCTGGGCCAGTATGTCGGCCCCGGCACCAAGCTCGTGGGCTTGCAGGCGCTCGATTCCCTGTACGCGAACCTGACGCTGCCGGAAAAGCGCCTGGCCGACGTGAAGGTCGGGCAGACCATCGCGATCAAGGTGGATACGTTCCGCGACCGCGACTTCTCGGGCAAGATCACGACGATCGATCCGCAGCTCGACCAGGCCAATCGCATGGTGCTGGTCCAGGCGACGGTCGACAACGCCGAACTGCTGCTGCGCCCCGGCATGTTCGCCAGCGCGACCATTTCCCTCGACCGCATCGAACGGCTGGTGGTCGTGCCGAAGACGGCGATCGACTTCTCGCTCTACGGCGATTCCGTCTATGTCCTGGTCGACGGCACCGATGCGGCGGGCGGCGCGATCAAGCGGGTCGAGCGGCGCGCGGTCTCGGTCGGCGACCAGAAGTCGGGCCTGATCTCGATCGTCAAGGGTCTGCGCGAGGGCGAGGAGGTCGTCACCGCCGGCCAGGTGAAGCTGCAGAACAACGTGCCGGTGCTGGTCGACAACAGCATCGCGCTGCGCCAGGGCGCCGCGGAGCCGCTGCGATGAACGCCAGCCTCACCGCGCTGTTCATCCGCCGGCCTGTGCTGGCGAGCGTGGTCAGCCTGCTGATCCTGATCGTGGGGTTGCAGGCGATCACCAAGCTTGCCGTGCGGCAGTATCCGAAGATCGAGGACAGCCAGATCACCGTCACGACGTCCTACCCGGGCGCGCCGGCCGAGCTGATGCAGGGCTTCGTCACCACGCCGCTGCAGCAGGCGATCGCCGGCGCTGCCGGCATCGACTACCTGACGTCCACCAGCACGACGGGTCTGAGCACCATCGTCGCGCATCTGCGCATCGGCGCCGATCCCGACAAGGCGATGACCGAGGTGCTGGCGAAGGTGGCGCAAACGCGCAATGTGCTGCCGCGCGAGGCCGAGGATCCGGTCACCGCCAAGTCGGCGGCCCGGCAGATCGCGCTGCTTTACATCAGCTTCTACAGCGACACGATGACGCCGGCGCAGATCACCGACTACATGACGCGCGTGGTGCAGCCGAAGTTGGCGACGATCGACGGCGTGGCCCAGGCGCAGATATTCGGCGAGCAGAGCTTCGCCATGCGGGTCTGGCTCGATCCGGGCCGCATGGCCGCGCTGCGCGTGACGGCGGCCGAGGTGAACGCAGCCATCCAGCGCAACAACTTCCAGTCCGCGCCCGGCCAGACCAAGGGCCAGTTCGACATCGTCAACCTGAATGCCAAGACCGGCCTCAGCGACCCCGAATCCTTCACGCGCCTGGTGGTGCGCAGCGACGGCGCCACGCTGATCCGGCTCGGCGACATCGCCAAGATCGAGCTCGGCGTCGAGAACGTCGACACCGGCGTGGTGTTCGACGGCGAGCAGGCGGTGGCGATCGGCATCTTCGGCACGCCCGAGGCCAACCCGCTGACCGTGATCGACGGCGTGCTGGGCACCTTGCCGCAGATCCAGGCCAATTTGCCGGCGGGGCTCAAGGCCAAGGTCGCCTACGATTCCACGCGCTACATCCGCGCCTCGATCAAGGAGGTGATGACGACCATCGCCGAATCGGCGCTGGTTGTGGTGATCGTGATCTTCCTGTTCCTCGGCTCGGTGCGCTCGGTGATCATCCCGCTGGTGACGATCCCGCTGTCGCTGATCGGCGTCTGCGGCTTGCTGCTGGCGCTCGGCTATTCGCTCAATCTGCTGACCCTGCTGGCGATGGTGCTGGCGATCGGCCTGGTCGTGGACGACGCGATCGTGGTGGTCGAGAACATCCACCGCCATATCGAAGAGGGCGCCTCGCCGATGGATGCGTCGCTGCGGGGCGCGCGCGAGATCGCGCTGCCCGTGGTGGCGATGACGATCACGCTGGCCGCGGTCTATGCGCCGATCGGCTTCACCACCGGTCTGACCGGGGCGCTGTTCAAGGAATTCGCCTTCTGCCTTGCGGGCGCGGTCATCGTGTCGGGCGTGGTCGCGCTGACGCTGTCGCCGATGATGTGCTCGAAGCTTCTGCGCGCGGAGCAGTCGGAAGGCGGCTTCGTGCGCCTGCTCGACCGCGGCTTCGGCTACGTGCAGCGCTTCTACGAGCGACGCCTGGCGAATACGCTGAGATACCGGCCGGTGGCGATCCTGGTCGCCGCGGTCGTGCTGGCGAGCTGCCCGTTCCTCTACGTCAAGTCGTTCACCGAGCTGGCGCCCGAGGAAGACCAGGGCATCGTGTTCATCAGCGCCAATGCGCAGGAATCCGCGAACTACGACTTCCTGACGACCTTCACGCGCGAGTTCAACCGCATCTTCGGCGCGATTCCCGAGCGCGAGGACTACTTCCTGATCAACGGCATGGGCAAGCCGAACAACGCCATCAGCGGCCTTTTGATGAAGCCGTGGGACGAGCGCAAGCGGTCGCAAAAGCAGGTGCAGCAGGACGTGCAGAAGGGGTTGTTCCAGCTCTCGGGCCTGCAGGCCTTCGCCTTCGCGCTGCCCACCCTGCCGGGCGCCAGCGGCGGATTGCCGGTGCAGTACGTGCTGATATCGACCGCCGAGCCTCGCGTGGTGGCCGAGGCGCTCGACAAGCTGATCCTCGAGGCGCGCCGCAGCGGCAATTTCATCGTCGTCGACGGCGATCTCAAGTTCAACAAGCCCGAGGTGGTCGTGAACATCGACCGCAGCAAGGCGGCCGCGCTCGGCATCGGCATGGCCGAGATCGGCACCTCGCTGGCCGGACTGCTGGGCGGCGACTATGTCAACCGCTTCGACATCGAGGGACGCAGCTACAAGGTAATCCCGCAGGTGCCGCGCGACTTTCGCCTGAATGCCGGCGCGATCGACCGCATCTACGTGAAGACGGCGCAAGGCGGCATGGTGCCGCTGTCGAGCGTGGTCAGCATGGAGCCGACCGTCGCCGCCAATTCGCTCTACCAGTTCAACCAGCTCAACGCCGGCACGCTCTCGGCGCTGCCGATCCCCGGCACCACGCTGGGCCAGGCGCTGCAGTTCCTGAACCAGAAGGCGGCCGAAGTGCTGCCCAAGGGATTCCAGATCGACTACCAGGGCGAATTGCGCCAGCTCGTGCAGGAAGGCAACGCGCTGCTCTATGCCTTCGTGTTCGCGATCGTGATCATCTACCTGGTGCTGGCCGCCCAGT
>JADLEG010000041.1 GCA_020846275.1 Alphaproteobacteria bacterium | reverse complement strand
TACAACGACGCGCTGATGCTGGACTATCGCGGCCAGATCGCCGAGGCGACCGGCGCCAACGTGTTCCTGGTGCAGAACGGCGAGATCCACACGCCGACGCCGGACTGCTTCCTCGACGGCATCACGCGCCGCACGGTGATGGGCCTGGCGCGCGCGCGACAGATCAAGGTGGTCGAGCGCGCGATCATGCCGGAGGAATTGGCGAAGACCCAGGAAGTGTTCCTGTGCGGCACCGCCGCGGAGGTGACGCCGGTGCGCGAGATCGGCGAGTACAAGTTCACCCCCGGCGCGATCTCGCGCCAGATGGTCGAGGACTACGGCAAGCTGGTCCTCGAACCCGCGAAATGGCAAAAGGCCGCCGCCGCGTAGCCACCTCGCCCGCGCGCGCGTCGCACCACCGGCGCACGGCGCTGGCGCTGCAGGGCGGCGGCGCGCTGGGCGCCTACCAGGCCGGCGTCTACCAGGCGCTCGACGAGGCGGGCTACCGCCTGGACTGGCTGTCGGGCGTGTCGATCGGCGCGATCAACGCCGCGATCATCGCCGGCAACGCGCCCGCGCACCGGCTGGAGCGGCTGGAGGAGTTCTGGGCGCTGGTCTCCTCCAACAGCGGATGGATCGAGCCGCCGATCCCCGAGCCGATGCGCGAGGCCTTCGCCGAGTTCAGCTCGACCTTGACGACCCTGGTCGGCCGGCCCGGCTTCTTCGAGCCGCGCGTGCCGCCGCCCTGGCTATGGCCGCCGAAATTCGCGATGGTGACGAGCTACTACGACACCACGCCGCTCAAGGAGACGCTGGAGCGCCTGATCGACTTCGACCGGCTGAACGACGACAGCGTGCGGCTGAGCGTCGGCGCGGTGGAGGTCGCCACCGGCAACTACACGTTCTTCTGCAACTATCCGACACAGCGCGCCGACTCAAGGCATGTGCGCATGGCGGCCGAGCACATCATGGCCAGCGGCGCGCTGCCTCCGGGCTTCCCGCCGGTCGAGATCGACGGCACCTGGTACTGGGACGGCGGCATCGTCTCCAACACGCCGCTCAACCACCTGCTCGACGAGACGCCGCGTGTCGGCACCCTGGCCTTCCAGGTGGATCTGTTCAGCTCGCGCGGGCCGCTGCCGGCGACCCTGGCCGACGTGATGGAGCGGCAGAAGGACATCACCTATTCCAGCCGCACCCGCATGCTGACGAACATGGCCGCCCAATTGCACGAGCTGCGCGGCGCGGTCGCCGACGTGCTGGCGATGCTGCCGGCGACGATGAACGGGCACAGGTCGGTCGACCGGTTGCGCCGCTTCACCGCGACCTGCGTCTACGACATCGTCCACCTTATCTATCGCAGCAAGTACGACGAGAGCAGCTCGAAGGACTACGAGTTCTCGCGCGCCTCGATGCAGGACCGCTGGGTCGCGGGACACGAGGACATGCGCGCGGCGCTGGCCAAGCCGCAATGGCTGGCAAAGCCGCGGCCGGGCGACATGGTGCGCATCTTCGATCCGCTGAAGCCGGGCTCGCGATAGTCGGGCGCCGGTCCGCGCCCGCCGCGCACCGACGGCGCGCGGCGGAGCGGTTGCGCGACGGCGCTCGGGCTAGGCGCCGAGGTGCGGCCGGGCCTTCTGCTGCTGCGCCATCGCGGCGACCGGCAGCGGGTCTCCAGCGGACGCCGCCAGCTCCATGATCAGCTCGCTGTTGGTGAACTTCATGCTCCGGCGATCGGCGCGCGGCACGGCGATGTTGTTCTCGGCGCAGAACTTGACGATGGGATCGGCCAGTTGCGTGGCATCCAGGCTGAAGTCGAGGATCTGGCGGTTGCCGGAATAATTCAGCTCGATCGACAGCGTGAGCTTCGACCCCGACAGCACATGACGCTTGATCGTGCCGGCCGGCAGGAAGTCGGCGTGATTGCGGCGATAGGCGGTCACCGCGCGCATCACCTCCTCGAGCGAGAACACGATCTGGTGGAACTCTCTAGCCATTTTACTTCACTCCCATCGAATGCGGCGATCCGCGATGCGAGCCGCAACAAGCCTTCGCCGGGTCTCCCTTGCCGGTCCGGACTTCTTGCCGTTCGACGAATTGTGCCGCTCGCATCCCAATCCCAAAGGTCATCATCGTGTAGCCTTTCGGATAGTATCCGGCAGGAATTAACAACTATTAAAACCGGCGGCGCGCGACCATCGGACGCAGCGACGATCGATTGCATTTGCCCGACATGCGCCGCGTTCGCGGCGCGATCTAGGCCAAGGCGACGCGCGGCTGGCGGAAGCTGCGCACCAACACCTTGTCGACGCGTCCGCGCAGCGCCTGCGGCATCGGCGGCCCGAACCCGGCAAGGAACACGCCCCCGCACCAGCAGATAGAGCAGCCAGTGTCAGCGCGGATCGCGCCGGCTGACCCAGATCTGCAGGAAGCCCAGCAGCGCGAAGACGCCGATGATCGCGTGGTAGTACAGGTCGACGGGGATGTTGCCGGTGAGCCCCAGCCAGACCGCGATGATCGCCAGCGCGCCGAGCCGACCGGTCGTGGCCAGGCGCAGCCCGCTGGCCTCGGCTTTCTGGAAGGCGGATGCGAGTCGCGTGCGCTGGCGCTCGGAGAGCGTGGAATCCGTCACGTCACTCCGCTGCGTCGGGCTTGCCCGCCGCGCTTTCCCACTGCCGGGCGGCACGGTCGTCGCTGTCCCGCGCCTCGACCCATTGTCCGCCCGCGGCGGTTTCCTCCAGCTTCCAGAACGGCGCCTTGGTCTTCAGCCAGTCGATCAGGAAGCGGCAGGCATCGAAGGCGGCATCGCGGTGCGGGCTTGCCGTCACGACCAGCACGATCCGGTCTCCCGGCTCGAGGCGTCCGTAGCGATGGACGATCAGCGAGGCGGCCAGCGGCCAGCGCCGGTTCGCCTCCGCGTCGATTTCCGCCAGCTGCTTCTCGGTCATGCCGGGATAGTGCTCGAGCGTCATGGCGCCGACGCGCCCGCCCTCCACCCGGTCGCGCACCAGGCCGACGAAGCTGACAACCCCGCCGATATCGTGCCGACCGGCGGTCAACGCCGCGATCTCGGCGCCCGGGTCGAAGTCTTCCCGTTGGACGCGGATCATTGCCCTAGCCGCCCGTCACCGGCGGGAAGAAGGCGACCTCGTCGCCCGGCTTCAACTCGTGGTCGAAGCCGACATACTCGTGGTTGACCGCCACGCGCACCGTGGCGAGGTCGGTCAGCGCCCGGGCATAGCCCGGCCCCTTCGCGCGCAGATGCTCGACCAGCCCGCGCACGTCGTTGATCCCCGCCGGCAGGTCGATGCGGTCCTCGCCATGCCCGATATGCGTGCGCAGCCAGGCGAAATACAGCACCTTCATCGCTGGACCTCGCTGAACGGCAGGAAGTCGACCATCGTCCCCGCTTCCAGCCGGGTCAAGTCCTCCGGCAATTCGACCAGCCCGTCGGATTCGACCATCGACGACAGGATGCCCGCCCCGTCGCGCGGGAAGCGCCGCGCCACCAGCGCGCCGTCGCCGTCGCGCTCCAATCGCGCGCGCAGGAACTCGCGGCGCTCCGCCTTCTTCTTGTGCGCGAATCCGGCGCGCACGCGGAAGCGGTGCGGGTCGTCGGCCACGGCGCCCGCCAGCGTCAGCACCAGCGCGCGGGCGAGGCCATAGAACGTCACCATCACCGCCACCGGATTGCCGGGCAGGCCGAGGAACGGCGTGCGCCCGACCTGGCCCAGCGCGGCAGGCCGGCCCGGCTTGATCGCGAGCCGCCAGACATGCAGCGAGCCCAGCGCCTCCACCGCCGTCTTGACGTGATCCTCGTCGCCCACCGACACGCCGCCCGAGGTCACGATCAGGTCGTGCGCACCGGCCGCCCGCGCCAGGGCCTCGCGCACGGCCTCCGCGCGGTCGGCGAGGATGCCGAGGTCGCTGACCGCGCAGCCGAGGCCGGACAGCAGCGCCGCCAGGGTATAACGGTTCGAATCGTAGATCGTACCCGGCGTCAGCGCCGTGCCCGGTTCGCGCAACTCGTCGCCGGTCGAGAACAGCGCCACGCGCAGCGGCCGGTAGACGGCGAGATCGACGCGCCCGACGCTCGCCGCCATGCCGATGTCCTGGGGCCGGAGGCGCGTGCCGCGCTTCAGCACCACCGAGCCCGCGCGCACGTCCTCGCCGGCGCGACGGCGGTTGGCGCCGCGCGCGATGCCCGGGCGGATGACCACGGTCTCGTCCGCTCCATTGGCGCCATTGGGCCCGTGCTCGACCGCGCAATCCTCCTGCATCATCACCGTGTCGGGGCCGGGCGGCATGACCGCGCCGGTGAAGATGCGCAGCGCCCTGCCGCGCGGCACGCCGCCCGCGACGGGATGGCCAGCCGCGACGCGCACCGGCAGCACCGGCAGGCGCGTCTCGCCGTCGGGACGCAGATCGTCGAAATGCACGGCGTAGCCGTCCACCGCCGAGTTGTCGTGCGGCGGCACGTCGGCGCCGGCGACGACATCCTCGGCCAGGATGCGCCCCGACGCCTGCATCAGCCCCACGCGCTCGGGCTCGGTCACCGGCGTGAGCCGCCGGGCCATCAGCGCGCCCGCCTCGGCCACCGTCATCAGCGGTCCGCCGAAGGCGAAGCAGTCGTCGCTCAGTTGCGCCATGTCATACGCGCCCCGTCACGCGCGGGCCTTCAGGCCGCAGTGCCGCAGTATGAAGGCGGCGATCGCCGGCACGTCGTCGAGATGGAATTGCGGCAAGCCGACGTCGTCGAACCGCGCGTCGCTGGCCAGCGCCACCACCCGTCCGTCCACGCGGCACAGCATCGGCTTGCCGACCGACGGACGATAGACCTCGAGCTTGTCATGCGCATGCGCCTTGAAGCCTTCGATCAGCAGCAGGTCGACCGGCGTCATCTGCCGTGTCAGCGCCTCGACCGCCGGCTCGGGCGCGCCCCGCAGCTCGTGCATCAGCGCCCAGCGCCGCGACGAGGCGACCATCACCTCGGTCGCGCCGGCCCGGCGGTGTTCGTAGGAATCCTTGCCGGGCTGGTCGACGTCGAACTCGTGGTGGGCATGCTTCATCGTCGAAACCGCGATGCCCCGCCGCACCAGCTCGGGCAATAGCCGCACCATCAAGGTGGTCTTGCCGCTGCCGCTCCAACCGGCCAGGCCAAAAACCTTCAATGGCGCTTCTCCCGCAATCGTGCGGCTAGATTGTCCTGATACCGCCGGACGTCAAGGCCCCGTTGAGAGGAAGCGGCCGCGCCGAGGCGGCGCCAGGTCAGCCGGCGGTGGTCGCCTGCTTGGCCACCTTGGCCGCCGGCCTGACACGGCGCGGGCGGCCGGACAGCAGCGCGCCGAAGGCGGCGCGGAAATAGGCATAGCCGGTGATGAGGGTCAGCGTCACGGCAATCCACAGCAGGACCTCGCCGATCAGCACGACGGGCAGGAAGGCGAAGCCGGCATCGCCGACGATCAGGAAGCCGAGCGACGTCATCTGGATCGCGGTCTTCCACTTCGCCAGCCGGCTGACCGGCACGCGCAGGCGGATGTCGGCCAGCACCTCGCGCAGGCCCGAGACCAGCAGCTCGCGGCAGAGGATGACGACCGCGCCCAGCACGGCGGCGCCGGTGATGCGGTCGAACGCCAGCAGCATGCCGGTGACGGAAACCACCAGGAGCTTGTCGGCGATCGGGTCGAGGATGCGGCCCAGCGCCGAAATCTGCGCCCGCGAGCGCGCCAGGTAGCCGTCCAGCACGTCGGTGAAGCCGGCGATGGTGAACAGGATGCAGGCGACGTACCGCGCCCAGTCGCCCGGCACGTAGAACAGCGCGACGATCAGCGGGATCACGCCGACGCGCGACAAGGTCAGCAAATTAGGCAGTGTGGTCAACATGTTGTCAGGGCCTTGGGACGGGCGCGGCTGGGCAGCCTTGCAGGGCCTGGCGCGCGCAACGGCGATATTTTAGCCCCCGGCATGGAAATGGTCATAGATTTTTTTCGCGACCGCATGGCTGATGCCCTTGACCGATTCGAGGTCGGCCAGACCCGCCTGGGCCACCGCCTTCGACGATCCGAAATGGTCCAGCAGCGCCCGCTTGCGCCGCGCCCCGATCCCCGGCACCTCGTCCAGCGGCGAGCCGGCGATGGCGCGGGTCCGCTTGGCGCGATGGGTGCCGATGGCGAAGCGGTGCGCCTCGTCGCGGAGCCTCTGCAGGAAATAGAGAACCGGGTCGCGCGGTTCCATCTGGAACGCCTCGCGCCCGGCCATAAAGAAGCGCTCGCGCCCCGCGTCGCGGTCCGGACCCTTGGCGATCGAGACCAGCGCCACGTCGTCGATGCCGAGCTCGGCCAGCACCTGCTGGGCCACGGTCAGCTGGCCCTGGCCGCCGTCGATCAGCACCAGGTCGGGCCAGGTATCGCCGGCCCGGTCCGGATCCTCCTTCAGCGCGCGCGCGAAGCGGCGGGTCAGCACCTCGCGCATCATCGCGTAGTCGTCGCCGGGCGCGGTGTCCTTGTCGCGGATCAGGAACTTGCGATAGGCGCCCTTCACGAAGCCGTCCGGGCCGGCGACGATCATGCAGCCATAGGCGTCGCGGCCCTGGATGTGGCTGTTGTCGTAGACCTCGATGCGCGCCGGCGCGGCCTCCAGCCCGAAAGCCGCCGCCACGCCTTCCAGCAGCCTGCGCTGGCTCGATCCCTCGGCGACGCGGCGGCCCAGCGCATCGCGCGCGTTGGCCAGCGCGTGGTCCATCAGGTTGCGCTTCGGCCCGCGCTGCGGGCAGGCGAGTTCGACCGCGTGCCCGGCCTTGACCGCCAGCGCCTCGGCGATCAGCGCCTGCTCGGGCACCTCGTGGCTCAGCAGGATCAGCCGGGGCGGCGACTTGTTGTCGTAGAACTGGCCGAGGAAGGCGCCCAGCACCTCGCCCGGCTCGCGGTCGCGGTCGTGGCTGGGGAAATAGGCGCGGTTGCCGTAGTTGCCCCCGCCGCGGAAGAAGAACACCTGGATGCAGGTCTGCCCGCCCTCCTGGTGCGCGGCGATCACGTCGGCGTCGTCGATCTCCTCGACGTTGATGTCCTGCCGGCCCTGGACATGGGCCAGCGCCCGCACGCGGTCGCGCAGCCGCGCGGCCTGCTCGAAATCCAGCGTCGCGCTGGCCTGGTGCATCTCGGCCGCCAGGCGTTCCTGCACCTCGCGCGACCGACCGCCCAGGAAGGCCTCGGCCTCGTCGACCAGCGCGCCATAGGCCTGCTCGTCGATGCGCCCCACGCAGGGCGCGGCGCAGCGCTTGATCTGGTACTGCAGGCAGGGCCGCGTGCGGCTGGCGAACACGCTGTCCGAGCAATTGCGCAGCAGGAAGGCCCGCTGCAGCGCGACCAGGGTGCGTCCGACCGCCTGGGCCGACGCGAACGGGCCGTAGTACTCGCCGGGGATCGAGCGCGCCCCGCGATGCTTGACCGCGCGCGGGAAGGGATGGTCGCGCGCCACCAGGATGAACGGAAACGACTTGTCGTCGAGAAGGCGGATGTTGTAGCGCGGCTTCAGCCGCTTGATCAGGTTCGATTCGAGCAGCAGCGCCTCGACCTCGGTATGGGTCGTCACGAATTCCATCGCCTCGGTCTCGGCGACCATGCGCGTCAGGCGATAGGGCAGTTTCGCCGGGGTGGCATAGGCGGCCACGCGCTTCTTCAGGTGGCGCGCCTTGCCGACATAGAGCGCCTCGCCGTTGGCATCGAGCATGCGGTAGACGCCCGGCGCCGGCGGCAGCAGCTTGAGCTGCGCGTCGATCGTCGCCATGCCGCGGTCGAGGTCGGCCGTGACCTTGCGCCGGCGGGGCTGGGCCGGCGGCCGCAGCGCCGAGGCCGGCGGCGGCACCCCCGGGGCGTCGGTTTCGCTTTCCGGCGAGCCCCCGGCGGCCGGCGGGTCGGGGTCCGGGTCCGGATCGGGCTCGGGGGCCGCCGGCGGGAACTTGGGATCGGCGCTGCTCATGTCCTATGGATGGCGACGGCGCCGGTGCGGGTCAACGCTTGTCCGGCCGGCCGAACGGTGCAAATCCCCGAGAACCAGGCCGCGGGCTAGGCCCGGCTGCAATTCAGGCGCGAACAGGATCGCACCGGCTTAATCGTTGCGGTTTTTTGATATCCACGAAATCGGTGGATAAATCTGTTGGCAAGCGCAGGGGCAAATGTGCCACACCCACGGAATGCGCCACATTCACCCGTCTGCTTAAAAATTGGGCAAACAGTTAATGCGTTGATTTTCCTAAAAAACATAAAGTCAAGCTCAAATGAATTGGGCTATGCCCAAACGGGCCGTTGTTGCCTTCCTGCCAAGCCAACATGAACTGGCGCTGTGCGTAACTCGCCCGAACGGTGCAGATTCATACCGTTACCAACGGGTTACATGCGCGGGACCCCGGGGCGTTACTACTCCTCGCCCGCGGGGCTGCCGGCGGCTTCCTGGGCCCAGCCCAGATGCTGGCCGCCGTCCAGCGCGATCATCTGCCCGGTCAGGGCCGGCGCGGCGAGGATGAAGCGCAGGGCGGCGCAGATCTCCGCCGGGCTGGTCGGGCGCCGGAGAGGCGTGCGGGCAAATTGCTCGCGGAACTGCTGATCGCTCTGCCGCGGGCTGGGCAGGGTGGGCCCCGGCCCGATCGCATTGACGCGGATGCGCGGCGCCAGCGCCAGGGCCAGGGTGCGCGTCAAGGTCCACAAGCCCGCCTTGCTCAGCGTGTAGGAAGTGAAATAGGGCGTCAGGTTCCAGACCCGCTGGTCGATCATGTTTACCACCGCGCCCGCGGCCTCGGCCGGAAGCTGGCGCGCGAATTCCTGGATCAACACGAAGGGCGCGCGCAGGTTCGGCTCGAGATGCGCATCCCAGCCCGCGCGCGTCGCGGTCAGCGCATCGTCGCGCTCGAACAGCGAGGCGTTGTTGACCAGCACGCCGATCGGGCCCAGCGCCGCGGCGGCGCAGGGCAGCAGCGCCGTCACCTCGCTCTCGCGCGCCAGGTCGGCGCCCAGCGCGATGGCGCGCCCGCCGCGCGCGGCGATCGCGCGCACCACCTCCTCGGCGGCGTCCGCGGAGCGGTGGTAGTGCACCGCGACCGCATAGCCGCAGGCCGCCAGGTCCTCGGCGATCGCGCGGCCGATGCGGCGCGCGGCGCCGGTCACCAGGGCGGCGCGCGGCACCGCGCCCGCGTCTATCGGTTCCGGACCAGCCATGATAAGCACCATGGCCGAGGGACCGGCGCCTAGGCAAGGCCCGGTTGGCGAGGGACACGCCCCGGCCCATGAAGATTCGCTTCAAGATCCTGGCGATCGCCTACATCCTGCTGCTGCTGTTCGGCGCGGCGGTGGGCGCCTCGGCGCTGTTGCAACAGCGTATCCGCGAGGAACTCGGCGGCATCGTCGACTACCACGTGCCGATCACATCGCTGGTGGCGGATTTCGACGCCAGCACCAACGATTTCGAGCTCGAGCTTCGCCGCATGGCGCACGATGCGCCGCCCCGCGACACCGATGCCAAGCTGCTGGCGGAGCACATCGACGGCCTGGCCGCCCGCATGACCTCGGCGATCGAGCGTTCCAACCAATTGCTGGCGCGCGCCGTCAGCGACCCCCGCAACAACCTGGAGGACCGGCTGATCCTGTCGCGCATCCAGGGCGCGCTGGGCAACGTCAGGGGCCAGCTGCCCGGCTTCGTCGCGCTGGGCCGGCGCACCATGGCGCTGATGGTCGCCGACCGCCGCCAGGAGGCCGAGGTCGAGCTTGCCAGGTTCCCGCAATACGACCAGGTCTTCGGCAGCGACCTGCAGCGGATGCGCAGCGAGCTGGAGGCGTTCACGCAGAAATCCATGCGCGAGGCGCTGGAGAACGAACAGCTGAACCTGTGGATCACGATCAGCCTGTTCGCGGTTGCCGCCGCGATCGGCCTGCTGTTCAGCATCACCATCACCGGCCATATCATCGGCGCGCTGCGCCGGCTGGTCAGCGGCACCCAGGCGATCGAGCGCGGCGAATTGACCGAGGCGCTGCCGGTCAAGGTCGAGGACGAGATCGGCCAGCTCACCCGCGCCTTCAACCGCATGATCGAAGAACTGCGCGCGAAGGAGCAGATCAGGGACACGTTCGGACGCTTCGTCGACCCGCGCATCGTCAGCCGGCTGATCGAGCGCGCCGGGGACAACCCGGATGCGGCCGAGCGGCGACTGGCGACGATCTTCTTCTCGGACATCAAGGGCTTCAGCGCGATCAGCGAGCAGATCACGCCGGCGGCGATGGTCAACCTGCTCAACCGCTACTTCACCCTGGCCTCGGCCGCGGTGCGCGATCATCACGGCATCGTCGACAAGTATATCGGCGACGCGGTGATGGCGTTCTGGACCCAGCCTTTCTCCGCAAGCGACGCGGCGCAGGCCGAGGATGCCTGCCGCTCGGCGCTGGGGCACCGCGCCGCGGTGGTGCAGCTCCGCCGCGAGCTGCCGGACATCCTCGGCCTGCGCCGCAACGCGCCGGATGTCTCGGTGCGCATGGGGCTCGCCACCGGCGACGTGGTCGTGGGCACGGTCGGATCGGCGATCGCCAAGTCCTACACGGTGATCGGCGACACGGTGAACCTGGCCTCGCGCCTGGAAGGGCTCAACAAGGCCTACGGCACCGACATCCTGGTCGCCGAGGCGACCGAGATGCTGGCGCGCGCGGCGGTGGAGACCCGCGAGATCGACACCGTGATCGTCGCCGGCAAGTCCGAGCCGATCCGCGTGTTCGAGTTGTTGAGCGAGAAGGGCAAGCTGGACGAGACGCGCTGCGCGCTCCGCGACGCGTTCGAGGAGGGGCTCGGCGCCTATCGCGCGCGGGACTGGGAGCGCGCGGCCGAGCGCTTCGCCAAGTGCCTGGCGATCGACCCCAAGGACGGACCGTCGGCCGTGTTCGCCCGGCGCGTGGAGAAGCTGGCGGCGGACCCGCCCCAGGGCGCCTGGGACGGGGTGTGGCGGGCGACGGAGAAGTAGGGCCTAGAACCGGTAGCCGACCGCCAGGCGGAGCTGGTGCGTCAGCATCTGGTCGCCCCTCAGCTCGACGCCGGTCGCGAACGGGCCGACCTTGAGCTCGCCCTTGTCGACGAACTGGTAGGCGGCCTCGGCGAACCAGTTCTCGGTGACGTCGAAATCGAACCCGCCGGTCGCCGACCACACCAGGTTGTTGCTGCGCGAAACCTTGTTCTCGGTGAACACCGCGCCGCCGCGGTTGAAGTCCTTGTAGGCGACCTCGGATTCGACCTGGCCGAACCCCACCCCCAGTCCCGCATAGGGCCGCCACCAGGACGACACGCCCCAGGACCGCCAGTCGTAGAGCACGTTCGCGGTGATGGTGGTGACGTTGATGTTGTTGGAGAAGCCCGCGTTGGGCAGTGCGTTGGTGAAGATCGGCCGGCGGTCGTAGTCGATGCGGATGTCGTGCTGGTATTCGACGGCAAAGCGCACCGGCGCGCCCAGGCGGCGGAAGTCGAAGCCGATCGCCACGCCGCCGCCGGCCTCGTCGTCCTGGGTATGGTCCTTGTTGATGGCGCCCCCCACCGGCCCCACGCTGCGGATGCCCGAGGTGAAGGTGCCGCCGCCGGTGGCGACGCCCTGGACGTAGAGCCCGTTGCAGCACGTATCGGCCGCGGCCCGACCCGGCGCCGCCAGCGCAACCAGCGCCAGGGCGGCAACGACGACGGCGCGGCCGGCAATTCGCCTGGCGCGCATTGCTCCCCTCCGTGGAAAGCCGCGCGCATCCTGGAAAAGGCCTGGAAAAAAGCGAAGGCGACCGATTGTCCTGTGGCGAAACGCCGCAATCCGCATCAGGCCACCTGCGCCACCGTCGTCGCCTCGCCCGCCACCGTGGTGCGGCGCACGTCGCGCACGTATTTCTGGTCGTCGAACGGCCGCACCCGGTGCATGGTCTGGCGGTTGTCCCACATGACGAGGTCGCCCTGGCGCCATTCGTGCGCGTAGACGAACGGGCGCTGCGTGGCGTGCTCGATCAGCTCGCGCAGGAAGGCGCGCGCCTCGGGCATCGGCCAGCCGACGATCGTGCCGGCATGCGAGGAGAGGTAGAGCGACTGGCGGCCGGTCACGGGATGGGTACGCACCAGGCGCTGGCGCACCGGACGGAACGTCACCCGCTCCTCCTCGCTGAGCTCGGTGAACCCCAGCATGCCGCGCGAGTAGATCAGCGAATGCTCGCAGACCAGGTCCGCGACCTGGGCCTTGGTGGCGTCGTCGAGCGCGTCGTAGGCGGCGCGCATGTCGGCGAACTCGGTGTTGCCGCCGTTGCCCGGCGGCGGAACGATCCGACCGGACAGCAGCGAGTACTTGGCCGGCACCGGCTTGAACGAGCTGTCGGAATGCCACAGCCGGTTGCCGAGGTTGAACATGCGGGCGCGGTCGTCGCGCGCCAGCGGCTTGTTGTCCTTGCCGAGGTTGGACACGTCGGCGAACTGGTCGCCGAGGCGCCGCTCGTGCCGCTTGTGGATGTGGCCGGTGACGGTCTCCTCGAGCGCGCCGAAATTGAGGGTGAAGGCGACGTGCTGCTCGTCGGTGATCTGCTGGTCGCGGAACACGAGGACGGCGTACCTGTCCATGCCGGCCTCGATGGCCGCGACCTCGTCCCGGCTCATGGGCCGGCGCAGATCCACACCGGCAACCTCGCCGCCGATCACCGGATGAAGCGCGCGGATGCTGACGTTCATGGCCCGGACTCCTTGCCGCACTGCCGGGCCAATCGTGCCGCCGACGGCGGGACGGGGCAAGATCGACGGACGCACGGGTCCTTGATCAGGGGCCCCGCCGACGCCTTCCGCCGAACCGGCCGCCGGGCTTTCCGGCCGGCCTGCCGCGGGGCGCCGGGGCGGCCGCCCGGTTTTCCTTGAAGCCCGGCGCCTTGCGGCCGAGCTGGGCCTTCAGCACGGAATTGGCGGTGCCGCCCTCGATTCCCAGGTCGAACTGTTCCAGGCGCTTGATCTCGTCGCGCAGCCTTGCCGCCTCCTCGAACTCCAGGTCGGCGGCGGCGGTGCGCATGCGCTTTTCCAGGTCGGCGATATGGGCCTGCAGGTTGTGGCCGACCAGGTGCGTGGCCTCCGCATCGCCGGTCGATACCATGACGTGGTCGCGCTCGTACATCGAGTTCATGATGTCGCCGATGCTCTTGCGCACGCTTTCGGGCGTGATGCCGTGGGCGGCGTTGTAGGCCTGCTGCTTCTCGCGCCGGCGGTTGGTCTCGGCGATGGCGGCCTTCAGCGATTCGGTCATCACGTCGGCATAGAGCAGCACGCGCCCGTCGATGTTGCGCGCGGCGCGGCCGATGGTCTGCACCAGCGAGGTCTTGGAGCGCAGGTAGCCTTCCTTGTCCGCGTCTAGGATCGCGACCAGCGCGCATTCCGGTATGTCCAGCCCCTCGCGCAGCAGGTTGATGCCCACCAGCACATCGAACGCGCCGAGCCTGAGGTCGCGGATGATCTCGATACGCTCGAGGGTCTCGACGTCGGAGTGGATGTAGCGCACGCGCACGCCGTTCTCGTGCATGTACTCGGTCAGCGCCTCGGCCATCTTCTTGGTCAGCGTCGTGACCAGCACGCGCTGGCCCTTCCGGGCGCATTCCTTGCACTCCGCCAGCAGGTCGTCGACCTGGTGCTCGGTCGGGCGGATGATCGTCACGGGGTCGATCAGCCCGGTCGGGCGGATCACCTGCTCGGCGAAGGTGCCGTGCGTGCGCTCCAGCTCCCACAGGCCGGGCGTGGCCGAGACGAACACGGTCTGCGGCCGCATCGCCTCCCATTCCTCGAATTTCAGCGGCCGGTTGTCGATGCAGGACGGCAGGCGGAAGCCGAACTCGGCCAGGGTCGACTTGCGCGCGTAGTCCCCGCGATACATGCCGCCGATCTGCGGCACGGTCACGTGGCTCTCGTCGACGATCAGGAGCGCGTCCTTGGGCAGGTACTCGAACAGCGTCGGCGGCGGCTCGCCGGGCCGCCGGCCGGTCAGGTAGCGCGAGTAGTTCTCGATCCCCGCGCAGGAGCCGGTGGTCTCCATCATCTCCAGGTCGAACACCGTGCGCTGCTCCAGGCGCTGCGCCTCGAGCAGCTTGCCGGCGTCGTTCAGCTCCTTCAGGCGTTCCTTCAGGTCGATGCGTATCTGCTTGATCGCCTGGATCAAGGTGGGGCGCGGCGTGACGTAGTGGCTGTTCGGATAGATCGTGATCGACGCGACGCTGTCCGATTTCTCGCCGGTGAGCGGGTCGAACTCGTGGATCGACTCCACCTCGTCGCCGAACAGGCCGATGCGCCAGGCGCGATCCTCGTAGTGGGCGGGGAACACCTCGACCGTGTCGCCGCGCACGCGGAAGGCGCCGCGCTGGAAGCCGGTGTCGTTGCGGCGGTACTGCAATTCCACCAGATTCTTCAGCAGCTCCGAGCGGTCGATGCGCTTTCCGACCTTCACGTCGAACACCATGCGGCTGTAGCTCTCGACCGAGCCGATGCCGTAGATGCAGGACACCGAGGCCACGATGATGACGTCGTCGCGTTCGAGCAGCGCGCGCGTCGCCGAGTGGCGCATGCGGTCGATCTGCTCGTTGATCGAGGATTCCTTCTCGATATAGGTGTCGGTGCGCGGGACGTAGGCCTCGGGCTGGTAGTAGTCGTAGTAGGAGACGAAGTACTCGACGGAATTGTCGGGGAAGAAGTTCTTCATCTCGCCGTAGAGCTGGGCGGCCAGGGTCTTGTTGGGCGCCAAGATCAGGCTCGGGCGGCGCGTCGCCTGGATGACGTGCGCCATGGTGAAGGTCTTGCCCGAGCCCGTGACGCCCAGCAGCACCTGGTCCCGCTCGGCGCCCTCCACGCCCTTGATCAGCGCCTCGATCGCCTGCGGCTGGTCGCCCGCGGGCTTGTAGTCCGACGCGATGCGGAAGGCCTGGCCCACGCCGGTGCGATCCGGCCGGGCCGCTGGGATTTGCAGGAGGACGTCGGACATGCGTGCGGGCCCCGGCCTCTCTTTCGCTCCCGTCATGCCCGGGCTTGACCCGGGCCTCCACGCCGGACGTTCGCGCGCCGTCGCCGCCGCCGAGCATGAATGGCCGGGTCAAGCCCGGCCATGACGAATTGGGAAGCCCCTATAATGGGCATTCCCCGTGCGAATTGCCAGGGCCAGCCCTAGCCGTTGCCGCCGCCGTCGCCCTCGCGATCCGGAACCCGGCTTGTGCCGCCGCGTCCCGCCATCTCGTCGCGGGGGATGCGGGCCTCGGGCGGCGGCGGCAGGGCGCCGGTACGCCGCCGCTGCCCGCGCTGCCACAGGAAGAACGCCAGCACGGCCGCACCGAGGAGGCCGGCGATGACGAACCCGTTCATGCGCGCCCGCTAGAGCGACGAGGACCTGGCGCCGACCAGGTCGATCCGGCCATGCGCGGGCCGGCGCATCGCATTGCGCGCGGTGAGCTTCGGACCCTGGAAGTCGATCGGGTCGAGCTTGACCGGCGCGTTGGCGTGCATCGCCTGGCGCAGGGCCTCGACCACCCGGATATCGGCGCGGCCGTCGGCGCCCGACGGCACCGGCTCGCGCCCCGCGGCGATGCAGTCGGAGAAATGCAGCAGCAGCGGGGCGAACTGGTCCAGCGCCGGAAAGGCGCGCTCCAGCCGGCGCGGCTTCGGCAGGGGCCAGTCGACCCGCATCGCCTTGCCGCCCAGCATGCCGTAGGCTTGGTCGAGCCGCAGCGTGCCCTTGGTGCCGAACACCTCGATGGTGGCGGATCGCGCCGCGCCCATGGCGCAGGTGAAGGCGGCCATCCGCGCGCCGGGAAAGCGCAAGGTGACCTGCGCGATCTCCTCGACCTCGCGGAAGCGCGGATCCTTGCCGGATGCCGCCGCGGCGAACACCTCGACCGGCTCGGCGCGGAAGATATGCCGCATCGCGTTGACGCAATAGACGCCGAGATCGAACAGCGGCCCGCCGGCCAGCTCGGCCTGGGTGCGGATATTGCCGGCGCGCACCTGCACGCAGAATTGCGAGGTCGCGAAGCGCACCTCGCCCAGCTTGCCGCCATGGATCAGGTCGTAGGCGGCCAGGGTCGCCGGCTCGAAATGCAGGCGATAGGCCGTCATCAGCCGGGTTCGGCCGGATCGCGCCGCCTGCTCCATCGCCAGGCAATCCTCGACCGACGTGGCAAGCGGCTTGTCGCACATCACGTGGACGCCGGCAGCCAGTGCGCGCACGGCGAAGTCGCGATGCAGCGTGTTGGGCAGGCCGATATAGATCGCGTCGATCCTGCCCGAGGCGAGCAGCGCGTCGAACTCGTCGTAGCCCGCGAGGATGGGCACGTCGTAGCTCTTGCCCAGCGCACGGCGCTTGCGCGCGTCGCCCGAGATCAGCGCGGCCAGCACGCTGTTGCGCCGGGCATTGCGGAACGCCGGCAGCATGGCCTTCTGGCTGATATAGCCCAGGCCCACCACCCCGTAGCGGATCTTCTTCTGCGCCGCCATTCCTGCCCTCCCCCGATCGCTGCCCCAGGCCGCCCCCGCCGACGGTCAGGGCCTGCCGGCCACCGGCTTGCCGGCTACCGGCTTGCCGGCCACCATCCACATATTGTCGCTTGTCGGCAAATGATCGACGAGCCCGAAGCGCGCCACCACCAGCCCCTCGTTGCGCACCATGCGGGCAAGGCTGCGCGGCGTGAAATAGTTGACGTGGTCCGGCCAGCGGAAGCCGCACCAGCGCTTGCCCATCGCCAGCCGGTTCAGGCTGGCGTAGTTCGGCACCTTGATGATCGCGGCCCCGCCCGGCCTCAGCGCGCGCGCCACGCCGGCCAAGGTCGCGCGCGGCTCGCTGTCGTGCTCGAGGAACGAGCGCATGACGACGCCGCTGAAGCGCCCGGCCGGCACGCTGCGCAAGCCTTCGGCCGCCGGCGCCGTCACGACGAACCCGCCGCGCGGCTCCAGATTGGCGCGGGCGCGTGCCGCCATGTCCTGGGAAATCTCGATGCCGCAGCGCACGTAGTCGCCCGGCAGGTTGGCGATCTGCCAGCCGTCGCCGCAGCCCACGTCCACCACCAGGCCCGGCGGCACGTATCGGGCCGCGAGCTTGGCCAGGCGCGTGCGCTTGAACCAGTGCAGGCGGAAGCGCGTGCCCTTGCTCAGGCCCTGCAGCACCGGGCTCTCGGCGCGCCGCAGCGCGCCCTCGGCCGGCGCGCTCTTTTCCCAGGCATGGGTCGTGGCGAGATCGTCGTAGACCGGCGCGTTCTCCAGGTAGACGAAGCCGCAGCCCCGGCAGGTTTTGACCTGCCACTCGCCCTTGGAATAGGGCCCCGGGTCGACCGCGGCGTTGTCGCGCCCGCAGGCCGGGCAAACGCGGTGCCGGGTGCGATAGGACGCGCGGGCGAGGGCGGCGACCATCGGCTCAGAACAGCTTGCCGCCGTTCGGCACGGGATGGTCGACGCCGATCATCACCACCCCGCCCTCGGGGTCCGGGAAACCCAGCACCAGCACTTCGGAGATGAACTTGCCGATCTGCTTGGGCGGGAAATTGACCACGGCGGCGACCTGGCGGCCCGGCAGTTCCTCCAGCTTGTAGTATTTCGTGATCTGGGCCGAGGTCTTCTTGATCCCGATCTGCGGGCCGAAATCGACCTTCAGCTTGAAGGCCGGCTTGCGCGCCTCCGGATAGGGCTCGGCCTCCACGATGGTGCCGACGCGGATGTCGACCTTGGCGAACTCGTCATAGGTGATGGTCATGCGGCTCCCGTCCCGCGCGTTCGTCGATGGCGGCCGGGACCATAGCCCGGAAGCTCGCCGCGGGCCAAGGCCGGGCAGCCCGGGCGATTTCGCGTGCCGCCCGCAGGGAATCGGCGCTTGCCGGCCCGCGGTCGATTCGACTAGCGTGCCGGCAATGGATCAGCCTCGCCAGCCGCGGCGCACCGTTCGCCTGGCCGCGTTTCTTCTCGCCGCCCTGGCCCTGGTCGCCACGCTTGCTCCTTGCGAGGCGGCAGCGCGGCAATACTTCAATCCATCGCACTACTACAGCCGCACGCCGGGGTGGGAGATCGTGTTCAAGCCCTCGCCGGAGGGCACACCAGGCATCGTCGCGCCCGCGCATATCGTGATCAACCGCTACGGGCTCCGCGGCGATCCGCCCGGGTCCGGCCATCCGCGCATCGTCGCGGTCGGCGGCAGCACGACCGAGGACGTCATGCTGAACGACGCGGAGACCTGGCCAGGACGCCTGCAAGCGCTGCTGCGCGCGTATCTGCCGGGGGCCTGGGTCGGAAACATGGGCAAGGCGGGGACAAACGCGATCCATCACGCGATACAGATCGACAAGGTGCTGCCGCAGCTGCCCGGCGTCGATCTGGTGATCGTGCTCGTGGGGCTGAACGACATGCTCTACGACTTCCACATCCATCACCCCGCGGACCTGCCGGCGAGCTGGCACGAGCTGCAGGCGTTCATGTACGCACCGCCACCAACGCCGAGCCTGGCCGAACGCTCGGCGCTCTACCAGCTTGTCGCCCGTGTCGTGGAGGGCCTGCCGCGGCTGGGCGACCGCGAGGCATCGGTGGTGCGCGAAGTGGAGTTCGGCAAGACCATGGAGCGCTATCGCGCGCGCCGGGCCCAGGTGCAGTCCGACGACATGATCGAGACGCCGCCGGACATGACCCAGGCGCTGGCGGGCTATCGCGCGCGGCTGGAGCGGATTGCCGACGCGGCGGCCCGGCATGGGGTCCGCGTTGTCTTCCTGACCCAGCCTTCCCTGTGGAAGCCGGACATGAACGCAGCCGAGCGGAAGCTGCTCTACGCGGGAGGACTGGGGTCGACCGACGAATGGTTCGTCAATCCGCGAACGAAGTGGTACGGCGTCGCGCCGCTCGCCGCGATGCTGAAGTCCTACAACGACACGCTGCTGGCGTTCTGCGCCGCGCGCGGCCTGCCCTGCGTGGACCTGGCCGGCGAACTGCCCAAGAGCGCGGCCATGTTCTACGACGACTTTCATTTTTCCGCCGCGGGGGCCGCGGCGGTGGCCGATATCGTGCGGCGCGGCATCCAGCGGCTGAACCTGCGCTGACGGCGTATGCCCTGAAAACGCGACGGGCCGCCCCGGTGAGGGGGCGGCCCGTGCGCTAGGACTGATCGTCGGAAGGACGGCAGCTTACCTGTGCTTGCCGTTCGCCTTGCCGTTGACGACCGAATGCTTCATCTCGTCGAGCGCCTCGGTGACGCGCTTGTTGATGATGCCGAACGCCTCGCTGTTCGACTTCACCATCATCTCCGACAGCTCGCGCAGGTTCGCGAGCGCCTTCTCGTAGCCGGCCTTGGCCAGCTCGGCCTGCTTGGCGACGCGAACGTCGGGGCTCTGGCTGGCCGAGGCCAGTTCCTGGCCCGCCTTGGTCAGCGTCTCGATCGTCTCGCGGACGATGTCGCCCTGCCGCTTCGCCACGGCCTGGAAGCCCTCGATCGCCAGCTGGTTGGCGGCCGCGATCGCTTCGAAGTTCTTGCGCTGCGTATTGACCAGCGCCTCGACATTGAAGCCGGGAACCTTGAACTCGGACATCACCTTGGTGAAATCCATCTCGGCGAAGGGATTGGCGGACTTGAACATCGCGTATTCTCCATATGGGGCATCGCTGCCTATCGATTGAGCGCCAACCGCTCAACGTTTCATGCTGCGACGCAATATGGGCGCAATGTGCCTGGAATCAAGGCATGGGTCAAGTTGAATTTGTGCACCGCAATAAGAACAAACGAGGCCGATTCGCTGGATCGGCTAATCGAGTGCTACGAAACCTCCCGAAAAAGCGAACGCGCCACCGGCTCGATCCGGCGCAGCGCGGTATCGAGGGCCGCCATCGTCTTGGCTTGATCGTCGCTGTCGTCGTTGAGCCAGGTGCGCAGCACTGCCAGGTGGATCAGCCCCAATCCCTTGGCTTTCATAGCGCCGGCCAAGCCGCCGCTGGGAATTCCGGCCGCCTCGAGCATCCAGGCCATCGACCGGCGGGCCTGGCCGCACAGGCAGAGCAGCGCCAGGGGATCGCCGGGCGCATCGGCGAGGATGCGCGCGATGCCCTCGCGATAGGGTTTCAGCGCGTCATAGCGGCGCATCATCGCGTCGAACAGCCGGTCGCGCGGGCTCTCCTCCGCGTCCGCCGCGGGTCCGCCCAGGACCGCGGCGTCGACCTGGCGCGCGAGCCCGGCCAGGATGGCGGCGCGCGAGGGATAGCGCCGGTAGAGCTCGGCCAGCGTGACGCCGCAATCCGCGGCGATCGCCGCCAGGGTCACGTTGCGCCAGCCGCGCTCCACCGCCATCCGCAGCGCCGATTCGATCGCGCGGCCGTCCAGGTCCGCCGCCGGGGCGCGCGAGGCCGGTTTAGCCTTGGCCGTGGTCTTGCGTCGCTTCGCCTGCGCCATATCAGCCCTCTCCACCCGTGATGGGCGTCACCACGATATGGTGACCTGCATCACAGCACCAAACGCCGGTATGCGCGACACTCCACCCATCGGAACGGACAACCATGTAGGGGTTGGTCGTCTCCGCAAGGGCGCGACACTTCAAACCTTGGGCGGTCGGGAAGTGTCGCGCCCACGATTCTACGCAGGCGCGCCACGCACCGCAATCCGGCCAATGCCGCAACGTCAGTCCCGCAGGCGCGCCAGCAGCCGCTCCGCCTCGGCCAGGTCCTCCGGCCGATTGGCGTTGAAGAAGGGGTCGACCGGGTCGACCGCGAAATCAACCGCGACCAGACGATGGCGCCCGGTCCAGGCGTCGACCTTGTGCAGGCCTTCCTCCACCAGCGCACGGCGCAGATCGTCCCGCAGACGCATCGGCCACAGGCCGACGACGGGATGCGCCTGGCCGTCCGAGCGCGCGCAGGTGAGATCGGCCGCGTCCTTCGCCACCGCCGCCGCCATTCGTTTCACCAGGTCGCGCGGCAGGAAAGGCGCGTCGCCGGCGAAGCTGGCGACCCAGGCAGCGTCGGGCGCCTGCGATGCCGCCCAGTCGAGCCCCGCCAGGATGCCCGCCAGCGGGCCGGCGAAATCCGGCACGCTGTCCGCGACGACGGGCAGTCCATAGGCGGCGAAACGCCGGGGGTCGCCGTTGGCGTTCAGCACCAGGCGCGCGACCTGGGGCCGGGCACGATCGATCACGTGTTGCAGGATGGTCGTGGCCCCGAGGGGGCGCAGGCATTTATCGCCGCCGCCCATGCGGCGCGACTGGCCGCCGGCCAGGATGACGCCGACGACGCGGCTCGCCATCACTCCGCTACGCCGTCGCGGCGACGACCCGGTCGCGGCCGGCGCGCTTGGCCGCGTAGAGCGCGCGGTCGGCCGCTTCGATCGTGTCCTTGATCGGTCCGTCGCCCAGCGCGGCGACCCCGATCGACGTGGTGACCGATACCGGCCCGGCATCGTCGACCTCGACCGGGGATTCGGCGACCGCCAGGCGCAGGCGCTCGCAGATCGCCGTGGCCGCCGCCAGGTCGGCGTTCGGCAGGCACAGCAGGAATTCCTCGCCGCCGTAGCGGAAAACAGTGTCGTAGGGGCGGACATGCGAGAGCAGGCGCCCGGCCGCCGTGATCAGCACATGATCGCCCGCCGCGTGGCCCAGCGTGTCGTTGACGCGCTTGAAGTGGTCCAGGTCGACCAGCGCCACGCACAGCGGGGCCGCGGTGCGCCGCGTGCGCGCCGCCTCGCGCTCCAGCTCGATCAGCATGGCCTGGCGGCTGTGCGCGCCGGTCAGCGGGTCGAGGTCGGACAGCAGGCGCTGGAACGCGGCGCCGATGCGCCGGGCGCGGGCGTTGAAGTCGCTGACCGCCGCGACCAGCGCGTCGTACTCGGCGACCGGCACCAGGCCGCCGCCTTCGATCACGCGGGCGAGCGCGCGGGACTGCTCGTGCATGCGGTGGTGCGCCTCGGCCAGGTCGTGGAAGGCCGGCTGGTCGATCAGCCCGCCGTCGTGGCGATGCACCTCGTACCAGGCGCCGAAGCGGCACAGGAAGGCGGCGTTGGGCGAGGCCATCTCGACCGGCATCGCCTCGCGGCAGATCAGCGCGCGGTGCCAAGCCTGCAGCCATTGCAGGTGTTCGTCGACCGCGGCATCGATCGCGGCCACGATCTCGGCGGTGGATTGCGAGGCGGTTTCCGGCGCAAAGAGCGGCGCCGACGGCGCAGCGAGCAGGGCGGCGGCGGCCAAGCCGGTGTCGCACTGGGTGTGATCGAAGTCGATCGTGGCCAAGCCCGTCATCGGCGCGTTCTGCTGCCCCCAAGCAACGAAGCCCAGCCTGTGACTATTCTGGGCCCACGAAACCTAGCGGCGAATATTTACGCAGTCGTTAAGCGGAAATACAAAGCATTTTAGGCAAGAGCGAGATAATTACCAGGGTCAGCGCCGCAATTCCCGGCGCATGATCGGTCGGTTCGGGCTGGGGCGCGCGGCCTCGGCGAAGCCGGCCTTGGCGAAGACCCGGGCCGGCCCATGAAAGACGAGAAATCCATCGCCCGCTTGTCGGTGTCGATCGGGTAGCCCTCGACCAGCCGCGCGCCGTTCTTGCGCGCATGGTCGACCGCCGCCGCCAGCAGCGCCTCGCTTACCCCGTGGCCGCGATGGTCCTTGGCGATGAAGAAGCAGGCGACCGACCAGCAGGGCCGGTCGTCGACGGTCTTGGTGCGCGAGCGCGCCAGCGAGGGATAGGCCGCCTTGGGCTGTATGGCGCACCACCCCACCGGACGGTCGCCGTCATAGGCCAGGATTCCCGGTATCGCCCCGCCATCAACGATCTTCTTGAACGCGCGGCGATTGCCGGCGCCGGCATTCTTCTGGAACTCGCTGCGCGCGAGGCGCCACCACATGCACCAGCACCCGGCCATGGCGCCGCGCGGGCCGAACAGCGTCTCGATGTCGTCCCAGCGGTCGGGGGTCGCCGGACGGAAGGTCAGCTTCGGCGCCGGCGCGCTACGCCGCATCGTCCACTTCCGCGCTCTTGCGACGGTGGCGCTTGTCCTCCTCGTCGACCTTCGACGGGTCGGCGTCGTACTGGATGCGATCCTGGCCCGACAGCGCGACGAAGCGCTTGCCTTTCGCGCGGCCGACCAGGGTGAGCCCGGCCTTGCGCGCGAGCGACACGCCCGAGGCGGTGAAGCCCGAGCGCGAGATCAGGATCGGGATGCGCATCTGCACGCACTTGATCACCATCTCCGAGGTCAGCCGCCCCGTCGTATAGAAGGTCTTGCCCTCGGGTCCGATCTTGTGGAGGTGCATGTAGCCGGCGATCTTGTCGATCGCGTTGTGCCGGCCGACATCCTCCATGTAGATCAGCGGCCGGTCCTCCTCGCACAGCACGCAGCCGTGGATCGCCCCGGCCTCGAGATAGAGGCTGGGCGTCAGGTTGATCTTCTTCGACAGCGCGTAGATCCACGAGGTCTTCAGCACCGCGTCGCGCGGCAGCACGATCTCGTCGAACTTCTCCATCAGGTCGCCATAGACCGTGCCCTGGGCGCAGCCCGAGGTCAGCGTCTTCTTGCGCAGCTTGTCCTCGAAATCGGTCTGCTCGGCGGTACGGACGACCACCGTGTCGACCTCGAGATCGACATCGATGCCCGTGATCGTGTCGTCCGGCTTCAGCATGTTCTGGTTGAGCAGGTAGCCCACGGCCAGGCAGTCCGGATAGTCGCCCACGGTCATCATGGTGACGATCTCGCGGCCGTTCAGGAAAACCGTCAGCGGCCGCTCGACCGGGACCGAGGTCTCGATCGGCTTGCCGTCCTGGTCGGTGCCTTCCACGCGCTCGGTTAGGCGCGGATCGGCGGGATCGGGGCGGACGATGAACTCGCGCATACCGGCACTATGGGAGGCGGCGGGGCGCCAGACAAGGCACCGGCGGCTCGCCGCCCGGCCCTCCGGAATTCAACGCAGTGGAAAAAAACACCGGAAAACGCATAAAATCACCGAACAGCCAATCAAACCGACTCCCGGGAGCAAATGGCCGAGATTGCCGACGCCTTCGCCGCCGCGCTGCGCCTGATCGTCGGGCTGGATGCCGAGCTGGCCCAGATCATCGGCCTGTCGATCCGCGTCAGCCTGACCGCGGTGGTGCTGGCCGCGATCGTCGGCCTGCCGGCCGGCGCGGCGCTGGCGGTGTTCCGCTTTCCCGGCCGCCGCGGGGTGGTCGTTCTGCTCAACGCGCTGATGGGGCTGCCGCCGGTCGTCGTTGGCCTGGCGGTCTACCTGCTGCTGTCGCGCAGCGGGCCGATCGGCTTTCTCGGCTGGCTGTTCACCCCCGCCGCGATGGTCGTGGCCCAGACGATCCTGATCGCGCCGCTGATCGCCGCGGTCGCGCGCCAATCGATGGCCGAGCTGTGGGCGGAATACGCCGACGAGCTGCGCTCCCTCGGCGTCGGTCCAGCCCGCACGATCGCGACCCTCCTATGGGACGGCCGCTTCGGCCTGTTGACCGCGATCCTGGCCGGGTTCGGGCGCGCCTCGGCCGAGGTGGGCGCGGTGATCATGGTGGGCGGCAACATCGCCCATGTCACGCGCACCATGACCACGGCGATCGCGCTGGAAACCGCCAAGGGCGAGCTGGCCCTGGCGCTGGGCCTGGGCATCGTGCTGCTGGCGATCTCGATCGGGGTCAACGCCGCCGCCTATCTGGTCGGCGAGGCCACGCGCGCCAGCGAGGCGTCGCCGGCATGAGCCCCGCCATCCTGCCGCTCAAGGTCGAGGGCCTCGGTTTCCGCGCCGGCGGGCAGGTCCTGCTGCGCGGCATCAGCTTCGAGGTGCCGCCCGGCAGGCGCCTCGTGCTGATGGGCCCGAACGGCGCCGGCAAGAGCCTGACGCTGCGCCTGTGCCATGGGCTGGAGCGGCCGAGCGAGGGCCGCGTGGCGTGGCAAGGTCCCCGCGGCGCGGAGGCGCGGCTCCACCAGGCGATGGTGTTCCAGCGCCCGATCCTGCTGCGCCGCTCGGCCGCCGCAAACATCGCCTACGCGCTCGACGTGCGCGGGGTGAACGGCACCGAGCGCCCGCGCCGCGTGAAGCTTGCGCTCGACCAGATCGGGCTTGCGGCCCTGGCCGACCGGCCGGCGCGCGTGCTGTCGGGCGGCGAGCGCCAGCTCCTGGCGCTGGCCCGCGCCGCGGCGCTGAAGCCGGAGGTGCTGTTCCTGGACGAGCCCACAGCGAGCCTGGCGCCGGCCGCCGCCAAGCGGGTCGAGGCCGCCATCGCCGACATCCACGCCGCCGGGACGACGATCGTCATGACCACGCACGACCTCGGCCAGGCGCGGCGCCTGGCCGACGACATCCTGTTCCTGCACGAAGGGCGCCTGGTCGAGCGCGGCGCGGCCCTCACGTTCCTCGCCGCGCCGAAGAGCCCGGAAGCACAGGCCTACATGAACGGAGATTTGCTATGAGACCGATCCGCACCGCCCTGTTCTTGCTGATGGTCGCGCTGGTCGCGGCCATCGGCGCCCTGCCCGCCGCTGCCGCCGACCGGTTCATCACGGTGGCGTCCACAACCTCGACCGAGCAGTCCGGGCTGTTCAAGTACCTGCTGCCGATCTTCGAGCGGAAGACCGGGATCGAGGTGCGGGTGGTGGCCGTGGGCACCGGCCAGGCGATCAAGCTGGCCGAGAAGGGCGACGCCGACGTGCTGTTCGTCCACCACAAGCCGTCGGAGGAGAAATTCGTCGCCGAGGGCTGGAGCGCCAGGCGCTTCCCGGTGATGTACAACGACTTCGTCGTCGTCGGCCCGGCCGCCGACCCGGCGAAGATCAAGGGGCTGAAGGACACCGCCGCGGCCTTCAAGAAGATCGCCGAGGCAAAGGCGCCCTTCGCCTCGCGCGCCGACAACAGCGGCACGCACCTGGCCGAGATGGAGTTCTGGAAGGCCGCGGGCATCGACGCCAAGGCATCGTCGGGCCAGTGGTACCGCGAGACCGGATCGGGCATGGGGCCGACGCTCAACACGGCGGCCGGCATGGACGCCTACGCGCTGGCCGACCGCGGCACCTGGCTCAGCTTCGCCAACCGCAAGAGCCTGGAGATCGTCGTCGAGGGCGATCCGAAGCTGTTCAACCAGTACGGCGTGATGCTGGTCAGCAAGGCCAAGCACCCGCACGTCAAGGACGCGGACGGCAAGGCCTTCGTCGACTGGCTGGTCTCGCCCGAGGGGCAGCAGGCGATCGCCGGCTACAAGATCGGCGGCCAGCAGCTCTTCTTCCCGAACGCGAACCAGGCGGGGGCGTAAAGCGGCGACCGATTCCTATTCGCCCGCTGCGCGGGATGGAACGGGCAAGCCGACGGTCTCGACTGCCTTGAGATCGAGAATCTTCGATGCGTGGTCGATGTCGAGCCCGACGGGCCGGCCGCGCGCATCGAGATCGAGATTTATTCCGGGGGCGATTTCCCGCGTGTCCGTGCTGGGAACACCCTGGAACTCAACGTAGAGCGAGTCCGTCTCGGGATAGTAGTGCAGCTTCATGTTCGGTCACGCCCTTCGTCGAAATCACGGTCGGGGAAGGCGCTGTGCACGGTTTCCCCGTCCGCGAGGGTCACGACTCGCAAGGCTCGCCCGCCGAGCTTTTCAATATAGCCCCAATAGCGGACACGTCCATCCGGCTGCTCCTCGCGCCGGACTGGTTGGGCTTCGCACCATTCCCGGCGCAAATAGGGACGCTTGCGAAGAACCTGCTCCTCGAAATACCGCGTGGTTTTCATCGGGCCATCGCGGCGGAAGGGGCGCCTAGTCCTTGTAGTCCGGCTCCTTGCGGTCCAGCACGCGTTTCAGCGCATCGAAGTGATGCTGGTAGCCGCGCTTGCCGCCGTAAGTGTAGGGCGTCTTGACCTGGTTGCGCATGTGCTCGATCACCGCGGGCTTGACCGGCTTCAGCTTCTGGCCGGTCCACATGGCGTAGAGCTGCACCTGGCAGGCGCGCTCGAGGTAGAACAGCGTGTCGTAGGCCTGGGCGATCGTTTCGGCCACCACCAGCACGCCGTGGTTCGCCATGAACATGATGCGCTTGTCGCCGAGCACGCCGGCAAGCCGCTCGCCTTCCTCGGGATCGTTGGCGAGCCGGGTGTATTCGGTGTCGTAGACGATCTGGTCGCGCAGCAGCACCTCGGTCTGGCCGATCGGCTCGATCTGCGGGTTCTCGAGCCGGGTCAGCGCGCTGGAGAAGGGCATGTGGGTATGCAGCACCGCGCCGGCCTTCTCGTTCAGCCGGTGGATCGGCGAATGGATGCAGAAGGCCGAGCGCTCGCACTCCCCCTCGCCGCTCAGCACGCGGCCGTCATGAGCCACCTCGATCAGGCTCGACGCGGTCACCTCGGACCAGTAGAGGCCGAAGGGATTGACCAGGAAGCGGTCGCGCTTGCCCGGGATTGCCGCGGTCAGGTGGTTGAAGACGCCCTCGTTGAAGCCGTGCATGACGGCCATGCGATGGGCCGCCGCCAAGTCCACGCGGACCTGCCATTC
>JADLEG010000040.1 GCA_020846275.1 Alphaproteobacteria bacterium | reverse complement strand
GGCATCCTCGACCGCCAGCTCGCCGGCAAGGCCTACCTGACGGGCGACGCCTTCACCTATGCCGACCTGGCGCTGGGCATCTTCGCCGGCTATCGCTGGTTCAACTTCCCGATCGAGCGGCCGGACTACAAGAACGCCAAGGCCTGGTACGACCGCCTGGCGCAGCGCCCGGCCTTCAAGGAACACGTGATGATCGGCATCACCTGAGGCCCTGCAGCGCGATCCACGCGCCCAGCGCGAACAGCGACAGCAGGAACACGCGGCGGAACCCCGCCTCGGACAAATAGCGCCGCAGGAACTGGCCCAGCGCCATGCCGGCCAGCGCGGGTAGGAGCGCCGCCAGCGAAACCCAGGCGACGTCCGCCGACAGCAGGCGCCGGTCGCTGAGCGCCACGGCGAGCGCGATGCTGGACACGGCGAACAGCACCCCCATCGCCTGGACCAGAACGTCGCGCTTCAGCCCCAGCGCCTGCAGGTAGAACACGCCCGGCACGACGAAAGAGCCGGTCATGCCGGTCAGCACGCCGTTGATGGCGCCCACCAGCAGGCCGACCGCCGCCTCGTAGCGCCCGGGCGGCGGCACGCGAAATTGCGCCAGGCTCAGCGCGGCATAGGCGCACAGCAGCACGCCCAGCAGGGCGGACAGCAGCGCCGCCTCGCCCCGCGCCAGGATGCCGACGCCGAACCACGTTCCCGCGCAAACCGCCGCCAGCAGCGGCCACAGCCGGCGCAGGATCGGACCCAGCGCGCCGCCCACCGCGCCCTGCCACAAATTGGTGACGAAGGACGGCACCAGCAGCAGGCCCAGCGCGTCCTTCAGTCCGACGGCCACGGTCAGCAGCGCCAGCGAGATCGTGGGCAGGCCCAGCCCGATCACGCCCTTGACGAGCCCCGCCAGGAAGAACGTGCCGGCGACGAACGCCAGGGTCTCGGGGGTCCACATGCTGCCCTGCACGATAGTCGAGAATCCTAGACCGCGCGCAGAAAGCTGCGCTCCTCGCGGAGGATGAAGCGCTCCTCCTCGGCAAAGCGGAAATTGGCGGCGCCCTCGGGGTCGGCCCGGAGCCGCGCGCGGTAGGCCTCGTACTCGGCCAGGCTCGCGAATCCGATCATCGCCAGCGCGATGTTGTTGGTGCCCTCGTGCGGCAGATAGTAGCCCACAAGGTCGCCGCCGCAGCGCGGGATGATCGCGCCCCAGCGCCGCGCATATTCCTCGAACTGGGCGCGCTTGAAGGGATCGAGCGTGTAACGGATGCAGCAGACGACGCGCATCGCAGCCTCCCGGAGGTTGGCCATGCGCCCGACCTTGCCAGACCGATGGGCCGCGATGTTACGGCCGCGGCCGAAGTGACGGGTATCCCCGCGATTGTGCCGGGGGAGCACCGATGCTATCATTGACGGCAATGACAGCAAAAGGCACTCCTATGGCCCAGTTGACGGTGCGGAACCTCGATCCCGAGATCGTCCGGCGCCTGCGCATCCGCGCGGCGGGAAACGGCCGCTCCGCCGAGGCGGAGCACCGGCTCATCCTGGAAGAGACGCTGAAGCCCGCGGGCGACGACTTCTGGGACAAGGCGGCGGCGCTTCGCCAGCGATTGAAGCACCGCAACCTGGACGACGGCACGGCATTCCTCCGCAAGCGCCGGCGCGGCGGTTCCGTACGCCCGCGATGACGGACGCCGTCGTCGACGCCAATGTCGCGCTGAAATGGGTGCTTCCGGAAGCCGATAGCGATGTCGCGGCAGGCATGCGCGGGCTTGTTCTTTCGGCGCCCGACTTCTGGCTCGTGGAGTGCGGCAATGTCCTGTGGGTGCAGGTCCATCGGCGGAAGCTCGCCCTCGCCGATGCGGCGGCGATGCTCGACCAGCTCCGCACCGCGCCGGTCCGGACCCATCCTTGTGACGGAATCATCGCGGCATCGCTGACAATCGCCACCGATCTCGACGAATCGCTCTACGACTGCATCTACCTGGCGCTGGCTATCAGCCTGGGCGTCCGTCTGGTAACGGCGGACATGGCCTTCGCCCGCAAGGCGCAGCGCCGTCCCGATCTTGCCGGCCGCGTCGTCGGCCTGTCGACCCTGCGATAGACGAAACCCGGCTAGAACCGCAGCGCCTTGGCCTGCTTGATCTGCGGCAGGTCGCGCACGCAGTCCAGAAGGTCGCCCGACAGGCGCTGGTCGACCGCCAGCAGCGCCACGGCCTCGCCGCCCGGCTGGTCGCGGCCGAGATGCATGGTGGCGATGTTGACCTGGTTGTCGCCCAGAAGCTTGCCGAGCGAACCGATCAGGCCCGGCTTGTCGGCGTTGCGGCAGTACAGCATGTAGGGCGTCAGCTCGGCCTCGATGCCGATGCCCTCGACCTCCACGAGCCGGGGCTTGTCGCCGCCGAACAGCGTGCCGGCCAGGCTGCGCGTGCGGCGGTCGGACGTGACCGTGAGACGGATCAGGGTCTGGTAGTCGCTGGCGCGGTCGTGACGCGTCTCGGCGACGTCGATGCCGCGCTCGCGCGCGATCACCGGCGCGTTGACCATGTTGACCGAATCCATCAGGGGCGTCAGCAGCCCGGCCAGCGCGACCGCCGTCAGCGGCTTGGTGTTGAGCGCCGCCACATGTCCTTCGTACTCGATGCGGACTTCCTTCAGCCCCGTCTCGGTGATCTGGCCGGCGAAGCTGCCGAGCTGTTCCGCCAGCTTCATGTAGGGCTTCAGGCGCGGCGCCTCCTCGGCGGTGACCGAGGGCATGTTGAGCGCGTTGGCGACCGCGCCGGTGATCAGGAAGTCGGCCATCTGCTCGGCCACCTGCACGGCCACGTTCTCCTGCGCCTCGGTCGTCGCGGCGCCCAGATGCGGGGTGCAGACGACCTGCTCGAGCCCGAACAGCGGGTTCTGCCTGGCGGGCTCCTCCGCGAACACGTCGAAGGCGGCGCCGGCGACATGGCCCGTCTCGATCGCCGCCCGCAGGTCGGCCTCCACCACCAGTCCGCCGCGCGCGCAGTTGATGATGCGCACGCCCTTCTTCGTCTTGGCGAGCGTCTCCTTGTTCAAGAGGCCGCGCGTGCCGTCGGTGAGCGGCGTGTGGAAGGTGATGAAATCCGCGCGCGCCAAAAGGTCGTCCAGGGTCACCTTCTCGACGCCCAGCTTCACCGCGCGCTCGTCCGACAGATAGGGATCGTAGGCGAGCACGCGCATGTGCAGGCCGACCGCGCGCTCCGCCACGATGGCGCCGATATTGCCGCAGCCGATCACGCCCAGCGACTTGCCGTAGAGCTCGACGCCCATAAAGCGCGACTTCTCCCACTTCCCGGCATGGGTCGAGGCATTGGCGGCGGGAAGCTGGCGCGCGAGCGCGAACATCATCGCGATGGTGTGCTCGGCCGTCGTGATCGAGTTGCCGAACGGCGTGTTCATCACCACGACGCCGCGCTGAGTGGCGGCCGGCACGTCGACGTTGTCGACGCCGATGCCGGCCCGGCCCACGACGCGCAGCCGGGGCGCGGCGGCCAGCACCTGGGCGGTCACCTTGGTCGCCGAGCGGATCGCCAGGCCGTCGAAGTCCTTGATCTTGGCCATGAGCGCGTCGGGCTTGAGGCCGACCGCCTCCTCGGCGCTGACCCCGCGCTCGCGGAAGATCTCCATCGCGCGCGGGCTCAGCGCGTCGGCGATCAGCACGCGCGGCGCGCTGTTGGACATCGGAATCGCGCTCATGCCGCCCGCCTCTTCGCCTGAACCTCGCCCCAGGCCCAGTCGAGCCAGGGCGCCAACGCCTCGATATCGGCCTTCTCGACCGTGGCGCCGCACCAGATGCGAAGGTTCGCCGGCGCGTCGCGGTGCCCCGCGATGTCGTGGGCGACGCCCTCGGCCTCCAGCAGCCCGGTCAGGCGCTTGACGAAGTCCTGCTGCGCCTTGGCGTCCAACGCCTGCACCGCCGGATCGACGATCTTGACGCAGACCGATGTCGGCGAGCGGTAGCGCGCTTCCTCGGCCAGGTATTCGGCCCAGGGCGTGCGCGCGACCCAGGCGTCGAGCGCCGCCGCGTTGGCCGAGGTGCGCGCGATCAGGCCCTTCAACCCGCCCACGCTTTCCGCCCAGCGCAGCCCATCAAGCGCGTCCTCCACGCACAGCATCGAGGGCGTGTTGATCGTCTCGCCCTCGAAGATGGCGCTCGAGAACTTGCCGCCCGACGCCAGGCGGAACAGCTTCGGCAGCGGCCGCGGCGGGACGAAACTCTCCAGCCGCGCCACGGCGCGGGGCGACAGCGCCAGCATGCCGTGCGCCGCCTCGCCGCCCAGCACCTTCTGCCAGGACCAGGTGACGACATCGAGCTTGTCCCAGGGCAAATCCATCGCGAAGGCGGCCGAGGTGGCGTCGGCGATCGTCAGCCCCTGGCGGTCGGGCTTGATCCATGATCCGTCGGGCATGCGAACGCCGGACGTCGTGCCGTTCCAGGTGAACACCACGTCGCGGTCGGTATCGACCTTCGACAGGTCCGGCAGGCGGCCATAGGGCGCGTCGATCACGCGCACGTCGGCGAGCTTGAGCTGCTTGGTCACGTCCGTGACCCAGCCCTGGCCGAAGCTCTCCCAGGCCAGCATGTCGACGCCGCGCGCGCCAAGCATGGTCCACATCGCCATCTCCATGGCGCCGGTGTCCGAGGCCGGGACGATGGCGAGCTTCCAGTCCGCCGGCATGCCCAGGATGGCGCGGCTGCGCGCCACCACCTCGTTGATCGCGGCCTTGCCCGGCTTGGAGCGGTGCGAACGGCCCAGCAGCGCCTTGTCCAGCGCGGCCGGCGACCAGCCCGGACGCTTCACGCAGGGACCGGAGGAGAACTGCGGGCGCGCGGGACGGACGATCGGCTTCATGGCGGCGCTCCTCGGACGGGCGCGTCGGGCCTCGTCCTTCGGCAGGCTCGGGATGAGGCCCTCATGGTGAGCCTGTCGAACCATGAGGATCGGCCCGCTGCGCCGGACTTTACGCCGCACGTATCGGGGGCCGGGATGCTATGGCCTTTGCTGCACTGCGTCAAATGCGAAAGAGTGCGATAAATCAGCCCATTGCCCGCCGCCTGAGCATGTGGGTGATGAGCACCGACAGAACCTCCTCGCCGCGCTGGTTGCGCGTGACGTAGCGAATCTTGGCGATGCCGCGGTCCGGCTTCGAGGCCGAGGCGCGCAGCTCTTCGAAGGTCGCCGTGACGGTCAGCGTGTCGTCCGGCTTGACGGGCCGGGGAAAGCGCACCTCGTCGAGCGCCGGCCCGCCCAGGTTGCAGGCGTTGATCACGCCGCAGGACATGATCAGGCGGCAGGTCAGCGCCAGGGTGTGAAAGCCGCTCGCCACCAGCCCGCCGAAGATCGACGCCTTCGCCGCCTCAATATCGGTGTGGAACGGCTGCGGATCGTACGTCAGACCGAAGCCGAGTATCTGCCCCTCGCTCAAGGTCGCGCCGGCGGTGACGAACTGGTCGCCCGCAGCGAAGTCCTCGAAGTAGTGCGGACCGGCGGTGAAGATCCTGGGCACGGCTGCATCCTCTTGACGGGGTCGAATGCTGGACTATATCATGATATATATCAAATCGAGTCCGGAAATCTCGAATGTCGAAAACGGCAAAGCTCTTTCAGAACGGGCGCAGCCAGGCGGTCCGCCTGCCCGCGGAATTCCGTTTCAAAGGCAAGGAAGTGCTCATTCGCCGCGACCCCAAGTCCGGCGACGTCATCCTGTCGGGAAAGCCGGACTGGGAAAGCTTCTTCGCGCTGCTGAAAACGCTCGACGTACCCAAGGATTTCAAGATCGAACGGGACAAGCGGCCTCCAGAGGACCGCGATCTCTTCTGATGTCGGAGCGATATTTGCTCGACACGTCGACGGTCAGCGACATCATCGTCGAGAATGCCGCGTCGGTTCGCCATCTGATGGCCGCTCCTGTCGGCAGCATCACTGTCTCCACGATCAGCGAAGCCGAGCTGCTGTTCGGAGTTGCGAGGCGAAATCGCTCGAAGCGGCTTACCATGGCGGTCGAAGCCTTCCTTCACCGCGTCGCAATCGTTGCCTGGGATTCAGCCGCCGCCAAGCACTATGCCGAACTGCGCGTCAATCTGGAAAGCGCGGGAACGCCGCTAGCCGCCATGGACCTGCTGATCGCGGCACAGGCGATGGCGCTGCAGGCGACGCTGGTGACCAGCGACCGCGCGTTCCGGCACGTCAAGGGATTGCGCGCGGTCGACTGGCGGAAGGCCTGACGCTCTACCCCTTCACCGCCTCGGCGATGCGCTTGCCGAGCTCGACCGTCGTGGCCTTGCCGCCCATGTCGCGGGTGCGGGCCTTGGGGTCCTCGATCGCCTGCTCGATCGCGGCCTCGACGGCGCGGGCGGCCTCGGGGTGGCCCAGGTGGTCGAGCATCATCGCAGCCGACCAGATCTGGCCGATCGGGTTGGCGATGCCTTGGCCGGCGATGTCCGGCGCGCTGCCGTGCACCGGCTCGAACATCGAGGGGTATTCGCGCTCGGGGTTGAGGTTGGCCGAGGGCGCGATCGCGATCGTGCCGGCGCAGGCCGGCCCCAGGTCCGACAGGATGTCGCCGAACAGGTTCGATCCCACCACCACGTCGAACCAGTCGGGATGCAGCACGAAATTCGCGGTCAATATGTCGATGTGGTACTGGTCGACCTTCACGTCGGGATAGTCGGCCGCGACCGCCTTCACCCGCTCGTCCCAGAACGGCATGGTGTGGATGATGCCGTTCGACTTGGTGGCCGAGGTCAGGTGCTTGCGCGGCCGCTTGCGCGCGATTTCGAAGGCGTAGCGCAGGATGCGGTCGACGCCGCGGCGCGTGAAGATCGATTCCTGGATCGCCATCTCCTGCTCGGTGCCGCGGCCGAGCCGGCCGCCGATCTCGGAATACTCGCCCTCGTTGTTCTCGCGCACGACGATGAAGTCGATGTCCTTGGCGGTGCGGTCGCGCAACGGGCTGGTGATGCCCTTGAGCAGGCGGATCGGGCGCTGGTTGGCGTACTGGCGGAACTCGCGCCGGATCGGAATCAACAGGCCCCACAGCGACACGTGGTCCGGCACGCCCGGGAATCCGACCGCGCCCAGGAAGATCGCCTCCGACTTGGCCATGCGCTCGATGCCGTCCTCCGGCATCATCCGCCCGGTCTTCTTGTAGGTCTCGCAGGACCAGTCGTACTGGTCCCACTGGAACTCGATGCCGAAGCGCCTGCCGGCGGCTTCCAGCACGCGCATGCCCTCGGGCACGACCTCCTTGCCGATGCCGTCGCCCGGAATCACGGCGATGCGGTGCTTGCTGGTGTTTTGCGCCACGGCGTTTCCCCTATTGAAGACGAGGCGCGGAGGATAGCCGGGGCGACGCGACAGTTCTATGCCGTTCGGAAGACCGGCTGGAACCCGTCCTCCATCGGGAAGCACGGCCGGTCGAGCCGCTGCCAGTCGACCGACGCCAGGTTGCTCGGCGTCGGGCCGGGCGTATCGAGCACGAACATCGCCGGCGCGCCGGCATAGGCCTGCTGATAGTTCATCGGGTTCTTGACGACGACGAATTTCTGCCGCCGCGCGTCGATGCCAAGCGCCGCGAAGGCCTCGTCGGCATACTCATAGGCGGACAGCGAACTGCACAGCACCTTGACGGGGCCGACCGAAAGGACGGCGGAGGGCCCCAGCGCCGCCTCGACCCCGCCCATCAGCCCGCCCGAATAACGGAAGCGCGCATCGGGCTCGACGCGCTCGACCACGGCCTCGGCCGCGACGCGCTGCAGGCCGAAGCGCGTGCGCAGCACGGCTCCCGCCCCGGCCCGCTTCGCCGCCGCGACGGATTCCGGATCGACGAGGTGGATCGCGGCGGACTGGCCCGGCGCGTGGCGCAGCAGCGCCTCCAACACCACGGCGGAATCGCCCGCCGCTCCCCCGCCCACGCAATCCGCCGCGTCGGCCAGCACCACCGGCCCGCCCGCCACGGCCAGGCCCTTGGCGATGGCGGCCGGCGGAGTCTCCGTCGGCACCAGGAATTCGTGCCGCTTGTGCCAGAATGCCCCGGCGATTTCGCGCGCCACCCGGTCGGCCTTGGCCGCGTCGCCGTCCGCGACCGCCACGCCGGTCACGCCGACCTCGGGCAGGTCGAGCCAGGGCTGGACGCAGAAATAACTCGCCGCCAGCACCGTGCCGTCGGCCTCGCGCCCCCGCGCGATGTCGATGATCGCGCGCATCGGCCAGTGGCCGTCCGCTGGGCCCTTGGTGCGCTGGCGCTGCGCCGGCAGGATCATCGGCGCGCGGCACAGCCGGGACACCGGCCGGATCTGCCCGTTCAGCGTGCGGACCAACAGCGCCGCGACCCGCGCCCCGGTCTCGCGCGTGTCGTCATGCGGATACTCGCGATAGCCCACCAGGATGCAGGCATGACGCAGCATCGCCGGCGTGATGTGGCCGTGCAGGTCGCAGGACACGGCGATCGGCACATCCGCTCCCATGATCGCGCGGGTCGCTTCCAGAATCTCGCCCTCGGCGTCGTCCAGGCCCTCGGCGATGAACGAGCCGTGCAGCGCCAGGTAGACGCCGTCGACCCGGCCGGCCGCGCGCAGCCGCGCCAGCAGCTCGTCGCGCAATTCGCCGTAGCAGCGGGCCGACACGCGCCCGCCCGCCCCGCCATGCGTGGCCAGCAGCGGCACGACGTCCAGATCGGCGCCGCGCAGCACTTCCAGTGCGCCGCCGATCTCGGTGTTGGTGGCGCCGAGTTCGGACGGAATCGCGTCGCCCGACACCAGGTACTTGCTGGCGAAGTCGCGGCGCTCGGTGACCACGGTCGAGAGCGTATTGCCCTCGAACAGCAGGGCGCCGATGGCGATGCGCTTGCGGCTCATGCCCGGCCGCCGACCAGGCGCTGGAACAACTGGGGATCGGTCGCGCCCTCGCAAGCCACGGCGACTATCCGCGAGTGTGTGTCGATACCCAAGGCGCGGCGCATGTCCGTATGCTCGCAAGCCACCGTCGCCCCGGCAAGCCCGGCGATGCCGGTCTCGCCGATCATCAGCGCCCGCGGCCCGGCATGCGCGGAGCGCATGGCCGCAATGGCAGGAGTGTCGGGGATCGCCAGGAACGCGAAAGCGCCGCGGTCGAGCAGCGCCCAGGCAAGGTCCGAGGCGATGCCCACCACCAGCCCGTCCATCAGGCTTTCCATGCTGCCCTGCGTGCGCATCCGCATGCCCGCAACGGCGCTCTGGTAGAGCGCATCGGCCGCCAGCGGCTCGACCGGCACCAGGCGCGGCCGCCGCGCGCCCAGGCGCTGCCAGGTCCGCGCGGCGATCGCTCCGGCCAGCGTGCCGCTGCCCGCGCCGACGAAGACATGCGTGGCGTCCGGCGCCTGCTCGGCCAGTTCCTCGCCCAGCACCGCGTAGCCGTGGACGGTGTGCCGCGGCACCTCGGGATAGGCGGGCTGCGGCAGGTCCGAGACGACCAGGTACCCCTCGCGCTCGGCGTCGGCGTAGCAGCGCGCCAGGGCATCGTCGAAATTGCCCTTCACGCGCACCACCGTCGCGCCGAAGCCCGTGATCGCGCGGGCGCGCCCCGTACTCACCCCCTCGCTCATGTAGATGCGGCAGGCCGCGCCCATGCGCTGCGCCATCCAGGCCACGGCGCGGCCGTGATTGCCGGAGGTGGCGGAGACCAGCGTCACCGGCTTGCCGACGCGCTCGATCAGCCGCAGCGCCGCGTAGGCCGGCCCCAGCGCCTTGAAGCTGCCCACGGCGAAGCGCGCACCCTCGTACTTGATGCGCAGCGACGCGATGCCCAGGGCCCTTGCCAGGTCGGGCCGGTCCACCAGCGGGGTGCACGCGTATTCCGGCCAGGCCGTGACGGCATCGCGCGCGACGGCGAAATCCGCCGCCGACAGCACCGCGCTTTCGCGCGGGCCATAGGCGCCGGTGGAGAAACGCGGGTTGACGTGCAGCCGGGCGGACGCGCCTTCGGTCAAGCCGCCGCGCCCGATTTTTCCGCGCGCGCCTGTTCCCAGCCGATCAGCGCCAGCTTGCGCGCGCGGCCCCAGTGGTAGTCGCTGATCACGCCGGTCTTGCGGATCGCGCGGTGGCAGGGGATCAGGAACGAGATCGGGTTGGCGCCCACGGCCGTGCCGACCGCGCGCGCGGCGCTGGGCTTGCCGATGGCGGCGGCCAGCTTGTCGTAGGACACCAGCGCGCCCTCGGGCACGGCCAGCAGCGCCTCCCACACCTTGATCTGGAACGGCGAGCCCATCAGCACCAGGCCCAGCTTGCCGCGCTTGCCCACCGGCGCGAACGCGTCGGCCGCCAGGCGCTGGGCTTTCGCCTTGTCCTCGACGAAGCGCGCGCCGGGAAATCGGTCGGCCAGGTCGGCGTAGGAGGCCCGGCGGTCGCCGTTTTCGACAAAGCCCAGCGCGCAGATCCCGCGCGGCGTCCACATCACCAGGCACTCGCCGAAGGGCGAGGCCGCGAAGCCGTGGCCGATTTCCAGCCCCGCGCCGCGGCTCTTGTACTCGCCGGGGGTCAGCGCCTCCTGCGTCACGAAGAGGTCGTGCAGGCGCGACGGGCCGCTGAGGCCCGACTCATAGGCCGCGTCCAGCACGCTCTCCCCGCGCTCCAGGCAGGCCTTGGCGCTGTCGAGGGTCAGGTAGCCCAGGAACTTCTTCGGGCTGACCCCGACCCAGCGGGTGAAGACGCGCTGGAAGTGGTATTCGCTCATGCCGGCCGCGTCGGCGACCTCGGCCAGCTCGGGCTGCTGGCGCCAGTTGCGCGACAGCCAGGTGAGCGCGCGCTCGATGCTGGCGTGGTACGGGTCGACCGCGTGCAGGCCGCGGACGATGGTGGGGGAAGAAGCCATTGCCAGTGTCATGGTCGCCCTCTTCGATTGCCTGTTGCAAGCCTGGGCTGAACCTAGGCACCCGGGAGGCCCGCGCCCACCCGGTTCTTGCGACCTTTCAAGGCAATAGAGCCTGCCGCCCGGCGCCCTACCGCTTGCCGGACAGCACCGACCGCTGCGCGGCGAACAGGGCCTTCATCCAGTCGATGACCGGGCGCACGCGGGCGGAGCGGCGCAGGTCGCGGTGGACGATGATCCAGTAGTCGGCGGCGATTTCCGGGATCGGCGGCATCAGCCGTTCGAGCAGCGGATGCCCGTCGCCGACATAGCACGGCAGCACGCCGCGCCCGGTGCCGGCGCGGATCGCCTCCAGGTGCATCAGCATCGACGAGGCGCGCAGCGCCACCGGCTGCCCCGTTTCGTCGATCTGCCGCTGCACCCAGCGCGACGGCGCGTAGTGCCCCTGCTCCTCGGTATAGGTCACCCATCCGGCAGCCTCGGCGCCGCGGCGGCGGTAAACCGAGCAGCCGAACGTGCCGGCCTTGGCGACGTAGAAGTCGCCGCTGTCCGGCGGTTCGTGGCGCAGCGCCATGTCGGCTTCGCGCCGCACGAGGTTCAAGGTCTGCCGCGAATCCACGAGCTCCAGGGTGATGCCCGCGGGCAGCGTCTTCGTCGTCGGTTCCGACAGGCAGCGCGCCAGGAACCCGGCCGCGCATTCGCCGGCCGACACGCGCACCTTGCCCGTGACCGCCGGCGAGGCCGCCGCACGCCGGCGCTCCAAGGTCAGCGCCGCGTCCTCGACGCTCTCGGCCGCCGGCACGAGCTGCTCGCCGGCGGGGTTGAGGCGCAGGCCCTCGGGCAGGCGCTCGAACAGGGCCGCGCCGCCGAACGTCGCCTCGAGCGCGGCCAGGCGGCGGGCGATCGTCGGCTGGCTGAGCCCCAGCGCCCGGCCCGCGGCGCGCATCGATCCCTGCCGCGCGACCGCCAGGAACACCCGCACGTCGTCCCAGTCCATGGTCCCGCTTTTGGCCATCGCCCCGCGTTCGGCAATCCTGCGTCGGTCGGCAGCAGCCATGCGCATGTTTCCTTGCGGCCAGGCTCGATGGGTCTGCGTCGCACGGCGATTCCTACCACCGATCCAGGCGCCACGAAAACGTGCCGGCGGGCAACAAAACCGGGGATCACCGACACGGAGGTATGGCGCTACGATTCCGCCCGGTCGACGAACGAGGGAAAACGCCGTGGCGAGCAGGATGCCCAGCATCTTCGATCTCAATGCCGAACTGGCCCGGCTGACCATGTTCCAGCGGAGTCCCGATGCGACGGCGGAGGACCGCGCGGGCAGCGTCGCGGAACTGGCGCACTACCGCGACGGGCTGGTGCTCGCCATCAAGGCCGCGGGCCGCGACCACTGGGAGCGGCATCTGACGGGCGACGAGCTGGTCCACATCCTCGACGCGCGGCGACGCTCGAGATCGTGTGCGATGACGGACCGCCGCGGTCTTTCGCCCTGCGCGCCGGGACGGTGGCCGTCATCCCGCAGGGCGCGTGGCACCGGCTTTTGTCGCCGGAGGGCGCGACGCAAATGGCCGTGACGCCTTTCCCCGGCGAGCATGTCGAACTTGACGTCGACGACCCGCGAGACGTCGAGCCCAAGGCCGGGTGAAGGCGCGAGGCAACGGAGGAGCTCGCGATGGGACAGGATAGGGCTTCACCCGGCCGGACGTACGCGCTCAAGCTGCGGGGCGGCGAAACCAGCGGCAGCATCATGATGTTCGAGCAGACGCTTCCTGCCGGAACCCGGAGCACGTTCCACCTGCATCGCGACAGCGACGAGGTGGCCTATGTGCTGAGCGGCGAACTCACCGTCCTGGTGGGCGAGCAAGTCACGGTGCGCGGTCCGGGCGACTGCGCCTTCATGCCGCGGGGCATGCGCCATGCCTGGAAATGCGGCGACGCGGAACCGGGGCGGGTGCTTTTCCTCTACACGCCTGCGCGGGCCGGAGGCCTGATCGAGGAGCAGCAGCGGATCGGGCGCGGATTCAAATCGATGAACGCAAGCGAGCTCGCGGACATATTGGACCGCCACGGCTGGGAGCTGTTCGGGCCGTCGCCGCTTTGAGGCGCCGCGGCTACGCGCGCGCGGCCTGGCCGGGCGCGGCGCGGAGCCCGGCGGAAATCCGCCCTGCCGCCGCGTGCATTGCCGCCAGCAGCGCGGCGCGGTCCTGCTTCTCGCCGTGCCGCCGCACCAGGGGTGCTGCCAGGCAGGCCACAACCGCCCCGTCGGTATCCACCAGCGGGAAGCTGATGTCCGTGACCCCCGCCACCACCGGGCTGGGCGCCAGTTCGTAGCCGCGCCGGCGGATGAGCGCGAGGCGCGACGCCAGGCCCTTGGCATGCAGGCGAGCGAGCCATCGCTTTCGCTCCGCCTCGGCCAGCGAGGCGAGATAGACCCGGCCCGAGGCCGACAGCGCCACCGATACGCCGTAGCCCACGCGCAGCATGAAGCTGACTTCGGCCGGCCCCTCGACGCGCGCCACGGTGATCATGCGCTCGCCCGACAGCACGCTGAGATGGCAGGACTGGCGGATCGCGGCCGCCAGGTGGCGCATCTCGGGATAGGCGACGTCCAGCAACTCGGCGACCGGCGGCTGGCGCAGCCCGGTCACGAACAGCTTGTTGGTAAGGCGATAGCGGTCGGACGGCAGCGGCCGCTCGATGTAGCCGCGCGCCTCGAGCACGCGCAGCACGCGGAACATCTCGCTCTTCGAGCGCTTCAGCGCGGCGGCGATCTCGCTCAAGCCCATCGGCGCGTGCGCGCCGGCCAGCAGCTCGACCACGTCGATGCCCTTCTCCAGCGCCGGCGCGCTGTACTGGCGCATGGTCTCGACCGCCATCGCCCCTGGCCGTCCCGCTCCTGGCATTGCCTTTTCGCGCCGGCCCGGATTGACTCGGCCGGGAGGCGCCGCTAGTTTCCCGGATGAAACGTCGTTTGAAGAATAAAATCAAGCGAGCGACGGCGACGGGGGCCGGCGGACCGCGGCAGGGGGGCGGGACCGCATGATCTATACGTTCAATTTCCGCGACGTGTTCGCCCAGTTCCCGACGCTGGTCGACGGCGCCGTGCTGACCCTCGAGCTGTCGGCGACCACGATGCTGTTCGGCCTCGTGATCGGCATCGCCGGCGCGCTGGCGCGAAGCTGGGGCCCCGCCCCGCTGCGCCTCGCCGCCACGTCCTATGTCGAGGTGATCCGCAACACGCCGCTCCTGATCCAGCTTTTCCTGGTGTTCTTCGGCCTGCCCAGCCTGGGCCTCCGGCTCGATGCGACCACCGCGGCGGTCGTGGCGCTGGCGATCAACCTCGGCGCCTATTCGACCGAGATCATCCGCGCCGGCATCCAGGCGATCCACAAGAGCCAGATCGAGGCCGGGCTGGCGCTGGGCCTGTCGCGGCTGGAGGTGTTCCGCTATATCGTGCTGTTCCCGGCGCTGAAGGTGATCTATCCGGCGCTCGCCAGCCAGTTCATCCTGTTGATGCTGGCGACATCGGTCGTCTCGCAGATCGCCACGCCCGAGCTGTTCCACACCGCGAGCGTGCTGCAGTCCCGCACCTTCCGCGACTTCGAGGTCTACATCGTGACCGCCGGCATGTACCTGGCGATGGCGCTGATGTTCCGCCTGCTCTTCGCCGGCATCCACCGCTGGGCGTTCCGGCGATGATCCGCGAGGTCAACTCCCTCGACCTGCTCTACCTGGTCGCGGCCGGGCGCTGGACCCTGGCGCTGACCGCGATGGCCTTCGTGGGCGGCGGCATCCTGGGACTCGCGATCATGATGCTGCGCATCGCGCCCCTGAAGCCCGTCAACTGGCTCGCCGTCGGCTGGATCCAGGCGATCCAGGGCACGCCGCTGCTCGCGCAGATCTTCGTGTTCTTCTTCGGCTTCGCCATCTTCGGCTACAAGGTGTCGCCCTGGGTCGCGGCCGGCGTCGCCTTCTCGATCTACGCCTCGGCCTTCCTGGCCGAGATCTGGCGAGGCTGCGTCGAGGCGGTGCCGCGCCAGCAATGGGAGGCCTCGGCCGCGCTGGGCCTGAGCTTCCCGCAGCAGCTCCGCTACGTGGTGCTGCCCCAGGCGCTGCGCGTCGCCATCCCGCCCACGGTGGGGTTCCTGGTGCAGCTGATCAAGAACACCTCGCTCGCCTCGACGATCGGCTTCATCGAGCTGACCCGCGAGGGCCAGATCACCACCGGCGCCACGTTCCGCCCGCTGACGGTCTATGGCATCGTGGCGGTGCTCTACTTCCTGATCTGCTTTCCGCTGTCGCAGTGGAGCCAGCACCTCGAACGGAGGCTCAATGTCGCTCGTTAGGCTGGAAGACGTGACCAAGCGCTTCGGCCAGCTCACCGTGCTGGACCAGGTCTCGCTCAAGGTCGAGCCGGGCGAGATCATCGCGGTGATCGGCCGCTCGGGCTCGGGCAAGAGCACGCTCTTGCGCTGCATCAACGGGCTGGAGCCGATCCAGGGCGGGCGCATCCTGGTGGAGGACGACGTCGTCAACGACCCCAAGACCGACCTGCGCAAATTGCGCCAGAAGGTCGGCATCGTGTTCCAGAGCTACAACCTGTTCCCGCACCTCTCCGTCGAGCGCAACATCACGCTCGCCCCTACCGTCGTGAAGAAGATGCCGCCGGCCGAGGCGCGCAAGCTGGCCGAGGAGGCGCTGGCAAGGGTGGGCCTGAGCGACAAGATCGACGCCTACCCCGACCAGCTCTCGGGCGGCCAGCAGCAGCGCGTCGCCATCGCCCGCTCGCTCGCCATGCAGCCCAAGGTGATGCTGTTCGACGAGATCACCTCGGCCCTGGACCCCGAGTTGATCGGCGAGGTGCTGAAGGTGCTGGAGGCGCTGGCGCGCCAGGGCATGACCATGCTGCTGGTGACGCACGAGATGGGCTTCGCGCGCAACGTCGGCACGCGCGTGGTCTTCATGCACCACGGCAAGGTGTGGGAACAGGGCCCGCCCGCGCAGGTGCTGGGCAACCCGCAGACGCCCGAGATGAAGAGCTTCCTGGGATCGGTGCTGCATTGAACGCCACAACCAAACGGAGGAGACACGCCATGAAACGATTCGTTTTCGCCATCGCCGCCCTCGCGGCCCTGTGCTTCGCCACGTCCGGCCCGGCGCTCGCCGACCGGTTCGAGGACATCCTGAAGAACGGCGTGGTGCGCATCGGCGTGCCCGTCGACGTGCCGCCCTTCGGCTCGGTCAACGCCAAGCGCGAGGCCGAGGGCTTCGACATCGACCTCGCCAACATGGTCGCCAAGGCACTGGGCGTGAAGGCCGAGCTGCAGCAGATCACCGGCGCCAACCGCATCCCCTACCTTCTGACCGACAAGGTCGACATCGTGATTTCGGTGATGGGGCTGACGCCCGAGCGCGCCAAGCAGATCATGTTCACCGCGCCCTATGCCGATACCTCGCTGGCGGTCTACGGCGCCAAGAGCCAGAACGTGAAGAGCGCGGACGACCTGGGCTCGCTGAAGGTGGTGGCCGCCAAGGGCACGACCCAGGACCTGGGTCTCGCCGAGATGAATCCCAAGGCCAACATCATGCGCACCGAGGACGACGCCACGGCCGCGCAGGCCTACATCACCGGCCAGGCCGACATGATCGCGACCAACAGCCTGGTCGTGCCCGACCTGATCAAGCGCGCGCCGAACAAGGAGTTCGACCTGAAATTCGTGATCCGCCGCAGCCCGGCGCACATGGGCGTGCGCATGGGCGAGCACAACCTCGTGCGCTGGCTCGACAGCTTCATCTTCTTCAACACGATGAACGGCGAGCTCGACAAGCTGCACCAGAAGTGGCTGGCCGCGAAGATGATCCCGCTGCCGTCGCTTTGATTTCGGCCCTCTCCCGTCGCCATGGCGGCGGGAGAGGGAATTCAAGATGGAGAGACGCGCATGGAAATCGAATGGTCGCGCCTGAAGGCGCGCGAGCTGGTCGAGCTGGCGCGGCGCGATGCGATCGTGCTGGTGCCGATCGGCGCCACCGAGCAGCACGGGCCGCATCTGCCCGTGCAGGTCGACGCCAGGCTGGCCGGCGAGGTCTGCGTGCGCGCCGCGCGCATCGTGGCCAAGCACGAGCCGATCGTCACCCTGCCGTCGATCTGGTTCGGCATGTCCGAGCATCACATGCGGCTGGGCGGCACGATCACGCTGGACTTCGAGACGATGTACGCGGTGATCCGCTGCGTCGTGCGCTCGCTGCGCGAGCACGGGTTCCGCCGCATCTTCATCCTCAACGGCCATGGCGGCAACACCACGGCGCTGGAGAACATCGTCGGCGAGCTGACGATCAAGCACCAGATCCCGCTGGCCTGCGGCACCTACTGGGACATCGCCCAGGACGCGATCGCCAAATTGCTCGAGAAGCAGAAGCGCCTGCTGCATGCCTGCGAGGCCGAAACCTCGATGATGCTGGCGCTGACCCCCGAGCTGATCGACCGCGACGAGCTGTCGCAGATGCACGGGCCCTACATCCCCGGCCTGTCGGCGATCCAGGGCGCCAATCCCTCGGCCTATCGCTGGCGCTACATCTCCACGCGCTCGCCGATCGGCGTGATCGGCGATGCCTCCACCGCCTCGCCCGAGAAGGGCGAGAAGCTGCTGGCGGCCATCGCGCAGTCCTTCGCCGACGCGCTGATGGTCAAGGAGTTCTGGGCCGCCCCGGTGTGACGTTCCGCGTTGGCTCGTCCTTCGACAAGCTCGATTTCCGCCAGGCTCATCCGTCGGGAAACCCATCCTTCGACAAGCTCAGGATGAGGAAAGATGACGAACGAAATGAAAGAACGTCCTCACCCTGAGCCTGTCGAAGGGTGAGCCTGTCGAAGGGTGAGCCTGTCGAAGGGTGAGCCTGTCGAAGGGTGAGCCTGGCGAAGGGTGAGCCTGGCGAAGGGTGAGCCTGGCGAAGGGTGAGCCTGGCGAAGGGTGAGCCTGGCGAAGGGTGAGCCTGGCGAAGGAAAATTGTACCCCTCGCGGGCGCAGATTCTGCCGCTATACCGTACCGAAAATGATTCGCGCCGGAATGTGAGCGCCGGCCCTAAGTCCTTGATTCCTTCCCGGCGGAAGCGGAGCGATGACGTTTGCGGACTCGCGCGGCGCTGACGAGTGTCCTGATTCCACGGATCGCGGGCGTAAGTACGCGCGTATCTATTTCAGCTCGTTCTTGTAGAACTTGCCGTCCTTCATGATGGCGCGGATCGACTTGCCCTGGCCCTGCAGGAGCTGCAGGTTCTCGGACGGGTCGCCATCGACCACCAGCAGGTCGGCGCGCGCGCCCTCCGCCACCACGCCGATCTCGCCTTCCATCTGGAACATCTCGGCGGCGATCGAGGTGGCCGAGCGGATCACGTCGATCGGCTTCTGCACCTCGGCGCGGATTAGGAACTCCTCGGACTGGCGGTCCTGCATCGTGCCCAGGAGGTCGGTGCCGTAGACCAGCTTGACCCCGCGGCGCTGGCAGATCTCCAGCGCGCGGGTGCCGTGCTCGAACACCTCGGGCACCTTGGCGATGACATGCGCGGGCAGGCCGTGCTTCGCCCCTTCCTTCGCCATCGTGAACAGGATCACCAGGGTCGGCACCAGGAACGCGCCCTTGCTGACGAACAGGTCGGCCGTCGCCTCGTCCAGCAGATTGCCGTGCTCGATCGACCGCACGCCGCAGTTCAGCGCCCGCTGGATCGCGCGCGCCGTGTAGGCATGGCCCATGCAGTAGATGTTGGCGGCCTCGGCCTCCTCGACCGCGGCCCGGATCTCCTCCTCCGAGAACTGCGTGCTGGTGATGCGGTCGGTCGGCGAGGCGATGCCGCCCGACACCATCAGCTTGATCTGGGTGGCGCCCTTGCGCACCTCGTCGCGCACCGCGCGGCGGATTTCGGTGACGCCGTCGCAAATCCGGCCCAGGCCCGGGCAGCACAGGCACTGCTCGAAGCTTTCGCCGGGCCGGCGCATGTCGCCGTGGCCGCCGGTCTGCGACAAAGCCTTGCCGCAGAACAGGATGCGCGGCCCGTCGATATAGCCTTCCTCGACCGCCTGGGCGATGCCCCAGTCCGCGCCGCCGGCGTCGCGCACCGTGGTGAAGCCGCGGAACAGCATGGCCTTCAGTATCTCCGCCATGCGGCTGGCGGTGTAGAAGGGCGACCAGCGCTCGAGCTCCGCGAAGCTGTTGCTGGCGCTGATCGCGTGGATATGCCCGTCGCACAGGCCGGGCATCAGGACGCGGCCGCGCACGTCGACGCGCGCGAAGTCGCCCGTCTTGACCGGCGTTTCCGAGATCCGCCTGATGCGGCCGTTTTCGACCAGCACGTGGCGCTCGGCCAGCATGCGCCCGGCCACGACATCCAGCACGCGCGCGTTTTCGAACAGGACGGCAGTCATGGGCGATCCTTCGCGAACGCCCGGACGCTGGGGCGCGTCCGGGCCAGGCCGCAGCGTGTCAGAGCGTGGGCAGCGGGTCCATCGGCCGGCCCAGCCACTTGATGTGCAGCTTGTTCAGCTCGCCGTTGATCTTGTTGAAGAAGATGAAGGAGTTGATCCACTCCAGCATCCGGCTCTCGCCCTGGCGGACCGCCATGTGGCCGGGGCTGGGGCGGATGACGAATTTCAGGTCGAACTCCTTGGCGGTGTTCTGCTTGCCCAGCTCGACCGCGATGAAGCTGCTGCAGGCGAACAGGTCCGCCTGGCCGGACAGATACGCCGCCGCCGCCGCCGCGTCGTTCTCCATGCGCAGGATGTTCGCCTTCGGGTTCATCTCGGTCAGCGACGTCTCCTCGGTGTTGCCCTTGGCCGCGCTGACCTTGTAGTCCTTGAGCTCGGCCGCCGATGTCACCGCGATGCTCTTCGGACCGAATACCGCCAGCGACGTGCTGGCATAGGGCGCGCTGAACCAGACCTGCTTGGCGCGCTGCGGGGTCAGTCCCATCAGCGACACGGTCATGTCGACCTTGTCGGTCAAGAGGAAGGGTATGCGGTTCGCGCCGGTCAGCGGCACGAATTCGACCTTCACGCCCAGCGACGCCGCCAGCATGTTGGCGAGGTCGATGTCGAAGCCCACAGGCTCGCGGTTGGCGTTCTGGAATCCGAACGGCGGCAGGTCCGCCGGGATGCCGATGCGAATGACTCCCTTCGTGGTCACGTCCTCGAACTTGTCGGCGAACGCCTGTCCCGACAGGCCCAGCACCATCGCGACGGCCACCGCCATCGCCCGAACCATCCGCATCACCATCGCCCGCTGCCCCCTTGCCGCTGGTTGAGTCGCAAGCCTACAGCGAAGAGCATTGCGCCGGCCGCTGTCAATGCGGCATCCGCATCGCCAGCCGGCACAAGGGACGGTTTCGGATCAACGCGGCCCCGGATAGTCGCGCAATCAAGGAATAAAGGGCTCAGCCGACCGCTCTTGCGCGGGGCGGACAGCCGATGCTGCATCCCGCGCGAATGCGCCGGCGGTCCGCCGCTACAGCGCCTTCTCGTAGCAAGAGGCGCCGCAGGCCGCGCCGGCATAGGGCGCGATGGCGCGGAATCCCAGCGCACGGTAGAGCGCATCGGCCGCGGGCATCGCGGCCGGAAGGGTTGAAAGCCGCAGCGCTCGATGGCCGCAAGCCGCGGCATGGCTGAACGCCGCCTCGACCAGGCCATGCCCCATGCCCAGCCCGCGCGCATCGGGGCTGACGAACAGGCGCTTCATCTCGGCGATGCCCGGCGCGATCGGGCGGAACGCGACGACGCCTGCGGGCCGGCCGCCGGCCGCGTCGCGCGCGACCAGGATGCCGCCGAGCGGCGCCACGCAATCGCCGGGCAACGCCGCCAGTTCGGCCTCGAACCCCTCGAAGCAGGAGGGCGCATCGACCGAGCGCGCATAGGCGCGAAACAGCTCGCGCACGTCGTCCATATCCGCCGCCTCGGCCGGCCTTATGTCCGGCGTGGTCGTCGCCATGGCTTCAGACATGGATCGTGCCTTCCAGATAGGGCGCCACGCGGCCGCCGACGGCGACGCGATCGCCCTTCAGCGCGACCGCCAGCTCGCCGCCGCGCGTCGAGAGCTGGCGTCCGACCATGCCGGTCTTGCCGAGCCGTCCGGCCCAGAACGGCGTCAGCGTGCAATGCGCCGATCCGGTCACATGGTCCTCGTCGATGCCGCGGCACGGGGCGAAGAAGCGCGAGACGAAGTCGCATTCGGTGCCGGCGGCGGTCGCGATTACCGCCTTGTCCATCTGCCGCAGCAGCGCCATGTCGGGCCGCAGCGCCTTCACCGCGGCTTCATCCGCGAAGACGCAGAGATAGTCGCGCGTCGCCAGCACCTCGAGCGGCCGCGCGCCCAGCGCCCGCTCCAGCCCGCCGGGCATCGGCACGGGCTTCGGCGGCCATGACGGCAGGTCGAGCGTGTAGCGATCGCCGTCGCGCGCAACCGACAACGCGCCGGCGCGCGGCGAGTTGAACGTGACGCGCGCCAGGCCGGGCTCCAAATGCGTCGTCACCACCGCGGCCGACGCAAGCGTGGCATGGCCGCACAGGCTCGCCTCGACCGTCGGCGAGAACCAGCGGATCGTGTAGGCGCCGCGGCCGCCGACGAAGAAGGCGGTGTCGGGCAGGTTGTTCTCGGCGGCGATCGCCTGCATCGTCGCGTCCGGCAGCCAGTCGCCGAGCGGGCACACGGCGGCCGGATTGCCGGCGAAGACCGCGTCGGCGAACGCATCCAGCCGGTAGATCGGGATTCTCATTCCCGCCCCCCGCCGGTCAGGCGCGCTCAGACATGGATCGTGCCTTCCAGATAGGGCGCGACGCGGCCGCCGATGGCGACGCGCTCGCCCTTGAGCTCCACCGCCAATTCGCCGCCGCGCGGCGAAATCTGGCGCGCCGCCATGCGGGTCTTGCCCAATCGTTCGGCCCAATAGGGCGTCAGCGTGCAATGCGCCGAGCCGGTCACCGGATCCTCGTCGATGCCGTGGCCGGGCGCGAAGAAGCGCGAAACGAAGTCGCAGGCGGATGCGCCGCCCGCGTCGCCCGGCGCGGTGGCGATCACCGGCTTCTCCAGCCGCTTCATCAGCGCCATGTCGGGCTTCAGCGCCTTGACCGCGGCCGCGTCGGCGAACACGCACAGGTAGTCGCGCCGGCCGGCCAGCACCTGCGCCGGGCGCGCGCCGAGCGCGCGGTCGAGCCCGTCGGGCACCACCACCGGCTTGGCCGCCCAGGCCGGGAAATCGAGCACATAGCGCTCGCCGTCGCGCGCGACGAACAGGTCGCCGGCGCGGCGCGTCGAGAACTTCACGTGCTTCAGCGCCGGCTCGAGATGCGTCATCACCACGGCGGCCGAGGCCAGGGTGGCGTGGCCGCACAGGTCGGCCTCGACCGCCGGCGTGAACCAGCGGATCGCGTAGTCGCCCTTGGCCCCGACGAAGAACGCCGTCTCGGCCAGGTTGTTCTCGGCGGCGATCGCCTGCATGGTCGCTTCGGGCAGCCATTCATCGAGCGGGCACACCGCGGCCGGATTGCCGGCGAACACGGCGCTGGCGAACGCATCGAGCTGATAGAGCGGAAGCTTCACCGCGATCTCCCTGATGTCTAGGCGACCAGCGCCTTGTCGTTGCCGCCGGCGGCGAGGCGCCGGATCAGCCTTTGCTTCACCGCCGGCCATTCGTCGCTGGTGATCGAGAAATAGACGCTGTGGCGGATGCGGCCCGACGCGCAGACCATGTGGTTGCGCAGGATGCCCTCCTCGACGGCGCCCAGGCGCTTCAGCGCGGTGCGGGACTGGATGTTCAGCGAGTCGGTCTTGAACTCGACGCGGATGCAGTCCCAGGTCTCGAAGGCGTGCGCGAGCATCAAAAGCTTCGCCTGCGTGTTGATCGCCGAGCGCTGGTAGGGCCGCGCGACCATGGTCGAACCGATCTCGCAGCGGCGGTTGGCGCGGTCGATCGCCAGGAAGCGCGACGTGCCGATCGCCTTGCCCGTCTCCCGCAGCACGGTGGCGAAGGGCAGCACGTCGCCCCGCTGCTGCCCGGCGAGGGCCGTCGCGATGTAGCCGCGCATGTCCTCGCGCGTCAGCAGCGGCGTGGTGAACCACTGCGTCAGCGTGGGGTCGAGCCACGCGGCGAGATCCGCCTCGTGGCCGACCGCCAGCGGCTCCAGTCGGATCGCCGCCGATTCCAGCACCACCGGTTCGACCTTCATCGCAACGTCCCTCTGCTTGCGCCGGGCCGATGATCGCCGATCGCCGCTAGGGCCGCCAGAAGGGTTTGTCGAGCTCGATCATGATGTCGACGCGGCTCAAGCCCAGGTCGTGCAGCGTGTGCTCGTCCATCATCGCCAGCGCGCGGCGCTCGCGCGCCCGCTGCTGCCAGGCCAGCACCACCGCGACCACGCGCCGAACCGCGCGCCCGAAGGCCCCACCCGTCGCCGCCAAAGCCTGCCGCCCAGCCGCCGGGATTGTGTCGATTGTGCCGATCCTGTTGCGCATGATGTCCTCCAATAATGCGAGACAATTCCCCGCCTTCCCTCCATATTGGATCAATACATTTGACAAAGCGCGCCGGTCAATCTAAACATTGTCACCATGACAAGTTGGAGTCCCGATCTGTCCGCTCGCAAGGGGCCGCGCTATGAGGCGCTGGCGGCGGCGATTGCGGAGGCGGTGCGGACGGGCGAGCTGGAGGCGGGGGTGAAGCTGCCGCCGCAGCGCGAACTGGCGTGGAAGCTGGGCGTGACGGTCGGCACGATCGGCCGCGCCTATGCGCTGGCGGAACAGCGGCGGCTGGTGTCGGGCCAGGTCGGGCGCGGCACCTATGTGCTGGCGCCGGCGCCGGCGGAGCCGGCCATCGCGCCCGCGCCTTCCGGCGGCGCGCTCGATCTCACCCGCAACACGCCGCCCGCGGGCGACCAGGCGGCGGCGCTGGCGCAGTCGCTGCAGGAGTTGAGCCGGCATCCCGCCGCGCTGGAGACGCTGCTGTCCTACACGCCCGAAGCCGGCCATCGCGCGCATCGCCGGGCCGGCGGCCAGTGGATCGGCCGCGTCGGGCTGGAGGCGCCGGAGAGCCGCATCATCGTCACCGGCGGCGCGCAGCACGCGCTCGCCGCCACGCTGCTGTCGCTGGTGCGCCCGGGCGACACGGTGCTGACCGAGCACATGACCTATGGCGGCGTCGGCAATGCGCTGCGGCTCGGCGGCGCGCGGCCGGTGGGCGTGGCGATCGACGAGGAGGGTGCGCTGCCCGAAGCGATCGACCGCGCGGCGCGCGAGACCGGCGCGCGGCTGGTGTTCCTGACGCCGACGATCCACAGCCCGACCACCGCGCTGATGGGCGAGAACCGCCGCCGCGCCATCGCCGAGGTGTTGCGCGCGCGCGACCTGATCCTGGTGGAGGACGACGTCTACGGCTACATCCCCCGCCGGCGCCCCGCGCCGATCGCCGCGCTCGCGCCCGACCACGTGATCTATGTCGCCAGCGCGTCGAAATGCCTGGCGGTCGGGCTGCGCGTGGCCTGGGTGGTGGCGCCGTCGGCGCTGAAGGCGCGTTTGGCCGAGACCATCTACGCCATGGCGCTGGCGCAGCCCGCGATCAATGCCGAGATCGCCACGCGCTGGATCGACGACGGCACCGCCGACCGCATCGTGGCGACGATCCGCGCCGAGATGGCCGAGCGCCACGCGATCGCGACCGAGGCGCTGCGCGGGCTCAGCTGGCGCGGGCGGCCGGATGCGCTGCACGGCTTCATCGAATTGCCGGAGAGCCGGCGCGCCGACGACGTGGCCGAGGAAGCCCAGCGCCGCGGCATTCTGCTTTGCCCCGCCGGCTCCTTCGCCGTCGACGACGCGCCGGTGCCGAACGCGTTCCGCGTCACGCTGGGCTCGCCACCCGACCGCGCCACGCTTCGCCGCGCGCTCGACACGATCGTCGCGATCGTCGGATCGCCCAGCGCGAGCGACGCCGAGACGCTGCGCCGCCATATCGTCTGACCATGGGCCTGCCGATGCAAAGCCTGCTGGGCCCGCTGTTCCTGTTCGCGCTCAGCATGTCGATCACGCCGGGCCCGAACAACGTGATGGTCACGGCCTCGGCCGCGAATTTCGGCTTCCGCCGCTCGATCCCGCACATGCTGGGCGTGACGTTCGGCTTCCCGGCGATGATCCTGGCGCTGAGCCTGGGCTTCGCGCAGCTCTTCCACGCCTATCCGCAGATCCACCAGGCGATGAAATTCATCGGCGCGGCTTACCTGCTCTACCTCGCCTGGCGCATCGCGCGGGCCGGCGGCGAAAAAGCCGTCGACGGCAAGGTGCGGCCGATCAGCTTCATCGAGGCGGCGCTGTTCCAGTGGATCAACCCGAAGGCCTGGATCATCGCGATCGGCGCGCTGACGACCTACACCACGGTCGGCGGCTCGGTGCTGGGCGAAGCCGCGCTGATCGCCGTCATGTTCATCGTCACCTGCTTTCCGTCCCTAGCGCTGTGGGCGCTGTTCGGCGCCGGCCTGGGCCACTGGCTGGAAAACCCCCGGGCGCGCGGGGCCTTCAACTGGTCGATGGCGGCGCTGCTGGTGCTGTCGCTGGTGCCGGTGGTGGGGTGAGATGACACCGACGGCCATTTCGGCGTGGCGGTCGCGCATGAATATGCTATAATTGGTATAAGATGGATCGCCAGCAGCCGAGACGACTTGAGAAGTTTTCCCGAGGAGGTCCGCAACCGTGCGGGCGGCGCGCTTTGGGAATCGCAATTGGGACGCAAGGCGCCTTACGCGAAACCCCTCAAGGGCTTCAGAGGGGCGGGCGTATTGGAGATCGTGGACGACTTTGACGGCGGCACCTACCGGGCTGTCTATACGGTACGCTTTGCAGGCATGGTCTATGTGCTCCATGCGTTCCAGAAGAAGTCAAGCGCGGGATTGCAACGCCGATGGCGGAGCTGAATCTGATCGAGCATCGCCTGAAACGTGCTCAGGAGGACTATCGGCAATGGCAAAGAGAACGGCAGCGAAGCTAGACGCGATTCCAATCGTGCCGAGCAGCGGCAACGTGTTCGCAGATCTTGGTGTCGCGAATCCGGATGAGGAACTGGCCAAGGCCAAACTCGCCAGCCACATCCGCCAGGCGATACAGCGCCGGCGTCTGACGCAGGTGCGCGCAGGCAGCCTCATGGGGTTGGACCAGCCCAAGGTCTCGGCCTTGATGAACGGCCGCCTTGGGGGCTTCTCCAGCGACAGGTTGATGCGACTGCTTACGGCGCTCGGCCAGGATGTCGAGATCGTCGTCAAGACCAAGCCGCGCAGCAGGCTGCGGGGACAGATTCGCGTGATCGAGGCAGCTTGAGGTTGCAGTCCTAAATATGGACCCGGAGAGCTTTGAGCCGCCCCTACTCCACCACCACGTCGCGGTAGCGCAGCGCCTGGTAGCGGCGCTCGGCGGCGGGTTCGATCAGCATCAGCATGCCGCTGTCGGAATTGACCCAGCGCTCCTTGAAGGTCATGTCGCCGTG
>JADLEG010000039.1 GCA_020846275.1 Alphaproteobacteria bacterium | reverse complement strand
CGCCGCGAACCGTCGACGACCTCTGGCGCACCATCGCCTGCGGCATCGATACCTTCACCCAGAGCGAATGCCTCAACTACTTTGCTGCCGCAGGATACGACCGTGAATGATCGGAAAATGCTCTAGAGATAGGGATCCGGTTTGCGAACGATGTCGACCGCGTAGTTGGCCGTCATGAGCATGTCCACGGCCCTGCCGTCCTTGGCGAGCGGCAGGATCAGCCGGCGGCGGCGGCGGACATTGGACACGCCGGGATCATGCTCGCTCAAGGCCGGCACGGGGTCGCGCAGCACCTGGGCGAACACCTCGCGGAAATGCGGCAGCCGGTCCTTGAGCGGATATTCGCTGAGCAGCTTGCCGGTCATGTCGAAGCCGGCCTCGGTGGCCAGGACCAGGCCGAACAGCCGGTAGCGGTAATCGGCGCCGCCGTCGATGACGTCGAGCAGGATCAGGTTGCCGAACCAGGGCTGAAGCTCTTCATGGCCGAAATCGGCACGCGCCGGCATCGGCCTTTCCCGGCGCTTCGACTGCCACAGCCGGAACAGGCCGAGCAGGCGCTCGTCGTGGGCGAGCCCGGCCTCGTCGATCCGGTAGGTGACGGTGGGGTTTGGAACCGATGCCATGCTGCGGCGAAGTTATATCATCGCGCGTCCGGGCGTGGCAGCGCGCCGGCGACAGGCGTTAATGTGACCTGATGCCGCAACCCATGTTCCGACCGGGGCCGCCCGCCGCGGCGCCCTCCGTGGCGCTTCCCGACGGCTTTGCGCGCTGGTTCGCCGGGCGCGGCTGGACCCCGCATCCCCACCAGCTTGCCCTGCTGGCGGCGGCGCGCGCGGGGCGCTCGACCTTGCTGGTGGCGCCGACCGGGGGCGGCAAGACCCTGGCCGGCTTCCTGCCCAGCCTGGTCGAACTGGCCCAGGCGCCGCCGACCGCGAAGAAGAACGGGCTGCACACGCTCTACATCTCGCCGCTGAAGGCGCTGGCCGTGGATATCCACCGCAACCTGGAGACGCCGGTCGCCGAGATGGACCTGGGCCTGCGCATCGAGACGCGCACCGGCGACACGCCCCAGGCCAAGCGCCAGCGCCAGCGCCGCGATCCGCCCCATATCCTGCTGACCACGCCCGAGTCGCTGGCGCTGCTGCTGTCCTATGCCGACGCGCCGGCGATGTTCGGGGGATTGCGCGCGGTGGTCGTCGACGAGTTGCACGCCATGGCCGGCAACAAGCGCGGCGATCTTCTGGCCCTTGGGCTCGCGCGCCTGCGGCGCCTGGCGCCGCAATGCCGCGTCAGCGGCCTGTCGGCCACGGTGGCCTTCCCCGACGCGCTGGCGGCCTGGCTGGGCTCGGGCGCCGGCCCGGTCGACGTGCTGCTGGGCGGCGGGGCGAAGGAAGCCGAGATCGCGATCCTGAAGACGGCCGAGCGCATGCCCTGGGCTGGCCACATGGCGCTGTTCTCGATGCAAGAGGTCTACCAGGCGATCAAGCAAGCCGGCACGACGCTGGTCTTCGTCAACACCCGCGCCCAGGCCGAGCTGGTGTTCCAGGCGCTGTGGCGGCTCAACGACGACAACCTGGCGATCGCGCTGCACCACGGGTCGCTGGCGGTCGAGCAGCGCCGCAAGGTCGAGGCGGCGATGGCGCGCGGCAAGCTGCGCGCGGTGATCGCGACGTCCTCGCTCGACCTCGGCGTCGACTGGGCCGCGGTCGACCTGGTGCTGCAGGTCGGCGCGCCCAAAGGCGCCAGCCGCCTGGTCCAGCGCGTCGGCCGCGCCAACCATCGCCTGGACCTGCCGAGTCGCGCCCTGCTGGTGCCCGCCAACCGCTTCGAGGTGCTCGAATGCCGCGCCGCGATCGAGGCGATCGCGGAAGGCCAGCTCGACGGCGATCCGCCGCGCCCCGGCGCGCTCGACGTACTGGCGCAGCACCTGCTGGGCATGGCCTGCTCGACCCCGTTCGACGCCGACCAGATGTACGCCGAGGTCGCCGCGGCCCAGCCCTATGCCGGGTTGTCGCGCCAGGATTTCGACGACGTGCTGGGGTTCGTCGCCCATGGCGGCTACGCGTTGCGCGCCTACGAGCAGTGGCAGCGCCTGCGCCAGGGCGAGGACGGCAAGTGGCGCGTCGCCTCGCCGGCGATGGTCCGGCGCTACCGGATGAACGTGGGCACGATCGTCGAAAGCCCGATGCTGCGCGTGCGCCTGCGCCGCGGGCCGATGCTGGGCGAGGTCGAGGAGTATTTCGCGCAGTTCTTGGTGCCGGGCGACACCTTCATGTTCGCCGGGCGCCTGCTGCAGTTCGACGGCATCCGCGAGCACACCGTGCATTGCAGCCCCGCCCGCGGCGGGCCGGGCGGCGCCGATCCCAAGGTGCCCGCCTATGCCGGCGGGCGCCTGCCGCTGACCACCCAGCTCGCCGACCGCGTGCGCGCGCTGCTGGCCGACCGGCGGCGCTGGCGCGACCTGCCCGCGTCGGTTGCGGAGTGGCTGCGCCTGCAGGAATGGAAGTCGGTGCTGCCGCCGCGCGACGGCCTTCTGGTCGAAACCTTCCCGCGCGGCGACCGCGGGCGCGAGAAGCACTACCTGGTGGCCTATTGCTTCGAGGGGCGCAACGCGCACCAGACGCTGGGCATGCTGCTGACAAGGCGCATGGAGCGCCTGGGGCTGATGCCGCTGGGGTTCGTCGCGACCGACTACGTGCTGGGCGCCTGGAGCCTGAAGCCGGCGGGCGCGCGCGATCTCGCCACGCTGCTCGACGAGGACATGCTGGGCGACGACCTGGAAGCGTGGATGGACGAATCCAGCATGCTGAAGCGTTGCTTCCGCAACGTCGCGGTGATCGCCGGGCTGATCGAGCGCCGCCACCCGGGCCAGGAGAAGACCGGGCGCCAGGTGACCTTCAACGCCGACCTGATCTACGACGTGCTGCGCCGCCACGACCCGAACCACATCCTGCTACGCGCCACCCGCGCGGATGCGGCCACCGGCCTGACCGATGTCGGCCGGCTGGCGGCCTTCCTCAAGCGCGTGAAGGGCCGCATCGCGCATCGCGCGCTCGACCAGGTCTCGCCGCTGGCCCTGCCCGTGCTGCTGGACATCGGCCGCGAGCAGGTGGCGGGTGGCGCCATCGACCACATGCTCGACGAGGCGGCGCGCGAGGCGGCCGAACAGGCGCTGATCGACGAAGCCTTGTCGGTCCCGGCCCAAGGCGGGCTGCCACTATAATGTCGCTGGGTCGTTGCGCGCCGGCGAGTCGACGTCCGCGCGCGGGGGGTGGTAGAGTTACCCTGCGATCATCGCGTGGTCGTACCGGCATGTATTTTGCGTTCCATACAGTTCAATCATCAGGGGGTAATTCATGAAACGCATCCACGGCTTCGTTCTTGCTGCAACGGCCTGTGCGGCGGTCGCCGCGCTGCCGATTTCCTCGGCAAACGCCCAGGCGACGGTCGCGGCGATCAAGCAGCGCGGCGTGCTGAACTGCGGCGTCGACTCGGGCATCCCGGGCTTCGCCTACCAGGACAAGGCCGGCAAGTGGATCGGCTTCGACGTCGACTATTGCCGGGCGCTGGCCGCCGCGGTGCTGGGCGATCCCGAGAAGGTCAAGTATGTCGGCACCACCGCCAAGGTGCGCTTCACCGTGCTGCAGGGCGGCGAGATCGACGTGCTGATCCGCGATTCGACGCTGACCTTCACGCGCAACACGCAATTGGGCCTGGATGGCACGGCGGTCAATTTCTACGCCGGCCAGGGCTTTATGGTGCGCAAGAAGCTGAACGCCAAGAAGGTCGTCGACCTGAACGGCTCGACCCAGTGCATGGTCACGGGCGCCACGCTCGAGCTCAATGTCGCCGACTATGCGCGCTCGAAGAACGTGAAGATCG
>JADLEG010000038.1 GCA_020846275.1 Alphaproteobacteria bacterium | reverse complement strand
CGCTGGCGGCGTCTCGTGCGCGACTACGAGCAGCGCCTCGACGTCTCCGAAGCCATGATCCACGTCGCTCTCGGCTCCCTCCTCCTCAGGCGCATCGCTCATTGAACCAAATTTCCAAAAGGACTCTTAGATCGTCCTGCCGGCATACCCTCCGCATCATTGTACCTCCCCGGCGGGCGCTACGCGCGCTGCGATGGCGCAGCTTCCAGCCGCAATGGCGAGCGCGACGGCGATCAGCGCTGCCGCCACCGCGAACGTGATCCGCATGCCACTGGCGACGGCCTCGGCGCCCGCCGTCGCGATGTCGTCGGCCGCGGAGGCAAGGGCGAACACGGCCCCCATCGCGGACGCGCCGGTGATGAGCCCGAGATTGCGCGACAGGTTCAGCATGCCGGAAATCACGCCCCGCTGGTCCGGCCGAATATTCGCCATGACGGCGGTATTGTTGGCCGCCTGGAACAGCGCATAGCCTGATGTGACGACGACGAGGGGGGCAACGTAGCCGGCGATGCCCAGCGTTGCGGACGTCATGGACAGAAGGATGGAGCCCCCTGCGACCCCGACGAGCCCGAGGATCGTCATGCGCGGCGCGCCGAGGCGGTCGACCAGGCGGCCGGCCGGCACGCCGGTCAGGGCCGCGACAATCGGACCTGCCGACATGACGAGTCCGACCAGCGCCGCGTCGAGCCCGAGCGCGCGCGACAGGTAGAACGGCCCGACCACCAGCGTCGCCATCAATACCGTGGTGACGAGCGCGCTCGTCGCGAGGCTCGCGCTCAGCACCGGATCGCGGAACATCGCCGGTCGGATCAACGGCGATGCGGCGCTCGCCTCGGCGCGCACGAAGAGGCCCAATCCCAAGCCGGCAACCAGCAGCAGCACCAGGTTGACCGCGCCGAAGCTGCCGCGTCCCGTCGTCATGGCGAGCGCATAAGCCGCGAGCGTCATCGCAAGCAGCAGCATCCCCCGCCGATCGAAGCCGGCCACCGCCGCCTTCGGTCCGCCGCGATCGACGGGCAGGTGGCGCCGCGCGAGAAGCAGCGTCGCGACGCCCAATGGCAGGTTGACGAGGAAGATGGCCCGCCAGCCGACGCCGACGATCAGAACCCCGCCCAGCGAAGGGCCGAGCGCGGTGCCGATCGCGGACATGGTGCCGAGTAGCCCCATGGCGCTGCCGGTCCTTGCCTTCGGAACCGTCTCGCCGACGAAAGCCATGGTGAGGGCCATCATGATGGCCGCACCAAGGCCTTGCGCCGCGCGGGCGGCCAGCAACAGCCAGAGCGAGGGCGCCATGCCGCACAGGATCGAAGCCGCGGTGAACAGGGCGAGCCCTGCAAGCAGCAGCCGCCGGCGTCCGACAATGTCGCCAAGGCGCCCGACGCCGACGATCATCGTGGTGATGGCGAGGAGATAGGCCAGAACGACCCACTGCACCGACGGAAACGGGGCGTCGAACGCCAGCGCCAGGGTCGGCAGTGCGACATTGGCGATGCTGATGCCAAGGGAGGACAGCAGCATCGACAGCGAAAGCGCGACCAGCGCCCACCGGATCGAGGCGGTTCGCTCCGCCGGGGCACGCACCGTGCCCGCTCGTTCTTCAATCGCCGTCATCGATGACTCCGTCTTGTTCGACGCGCAATGGCGCTGACAGAAGCCTAGGCCCTTGCCACACATGGCGTAAGACGCAGCATTTGCACTTTATTCGTGCATTGAACGCCATATCCCGCTAGGATCGGCGCGTGACAGCTCCCGATCTGAACCTGTTGGCCACCCTCAACGTGCTGCTCGCCGAAGGCAGCGTGGCGCGTGCCGCCCAGCGGCTGCGGCTGAGCCCGTCGGCGATGAGCCGGGCGCTGGCGCGGCTGCGCGCGACGACGGGCGATCCGCTGCTGGTCAGGGCCGGGCGCGGCCTCGTGCCCACGCCGCGCGCGATCGAACTGCGCGAGCGGGTCGGTCGGCTGGTCGAGGAGGGCGAGGCCGCGCTGCGCCCCGCCGCGACGCTCGACCTCAAGAAGCTCGTGCGAACCTTCACGCTGCGGACGAGCGACGGCTTCGTCGAGAATTTCGGGCCGGCGCTGATCGCGCGCATCGGCAGGGAGGCGCCCGGCGTGCGCCTGCGCTTCGTGCCGAAGCCGGACAAGGACAGCACGCCCCTTCGCGACGGCGCGGTCGATCTGGACACGGGCGTCGTGGGGCCGACGACCGGACCGGAGCTGCGCGTGCAGGCATTGTTCCGCGACCGCTTCATCGCCGTCGTGCGAAAGGGGCATGCGCTGAGCCGGGGCACGATGACGCCCGCCCGCTATGCCGCCGGCCGGCACGTCTTCGTCTCGCGGCGCGGACTGGACCGGGGGCCGATCGACGATGCCCTGGCGCCGCTCGGACTGGAACGACAGATCGTCACGATCGTCGGCGGTTTTGCCGCGGCGCTGGCCCTGGCCCGCGCCACCGACCTGATCGCCAGCGTTCCCCAACGGCACACCGGCAATCTTCGCGCCGGCATGCACAGCTTTCCGCTTCCGGTTAGCCTGCCGCCGGTCACGATCTCCTTGCTCTGGCACCCGCGGCTGGATGCGGACCCGGCGCATCGCTGGCTGCGCGCGTGCGTGCGCGATGTCTGCGCGGCATGAATGGAACGCGTCAACCGGCCGACAGAGTCGCGCCGAACGTCTTCAGGTACTTCATTCCCGTATCGCACATCACGGTGACGATCGTGGCGCCTGGTCCCAGCCGCTCGGCCAGGCGCAGCGCGGCCGTCACATTGGCGCCGGTGGATGTGCCCGCGAACAGCCCCTCCTCGCGCGCCAGCCGCAGCGACATCGCGGTCGCCTCCTCGGTGGAAACCCGCTCGATCCGGTCGGCGATGCCGTCCTGCCACAGCGGCACGACGAACCCCGCGCCGATACCGTCGATCTTGTGCGCGCCCGGCCTGCCGCCCGAGAGAACCGGAGACTCCGCGGGCTCCGCCGCGACGACCGCGATGCGCGGGTCGTGGCGACGCAATGCCGCCGCGTTGCCGCGCAGCGACGCGGCCGTGCCCACGCTCTGCACGAAGCCGTCGATCCGTCCGCCGGTCTGGCGCCAGATCTCGTCGGCCATGAGGCGATAGGCCGCGAGCTGGTCGGTGTTGCGAAGCTGATCGGTCCAATAGCCGCCGGTTTCGGCGGCGATGATCCTGGCGGCCTCGACCATGTCCCGAGTCAGCTTTTCCGTCATGCGACCGCTTTCGCTCGGCACCACCGTCAGGCGCGCGCCGAGAATGCGCATATGGTCGAGCTTCTCGCGGGCAAAGGCGTCCGAGGTCACGATGTGCAGCGGATAGCCCTTCACCGCGCAGACCAGCGACAGCGACACGCCGGTGCTGCCGCCGGTGTATTCGACCACTGCGACGCCGGGCTTCAGGCGACTGTCCGCTTCGGCCGCCTCGATCATGGCCAGCGCCATGCGGTCCTTCATGCTGCCGGTGGGATTTTCGCTTTCGAGCTTCAGCAGGACTTGCGCGCCGCCCGAAGGCGCCAGGCGCCGAAGCGGCACCATCCGCGTGTCGCCGATGCACGCCAGGATGTCGGAAGGCGTGGCGGTCATTTTCGCTTCCGCTTGTCGAGCCACAGGCGCAGCGCGGCGGCATTGTTGCGCTCCTGGTCGCGCGCGGCATAGAGCAGCGTGACGGGCCCCTTGCGCCGGAGGGCATGCAGTTCCTCGGCAGCCGCCCGCGCGGCCGGCCGTTCGAGTTCCTCGAAGTAGGCGGCACAAAAAGCGTCCCACCGCTCGGGCTTGGCATGGAAACGCCGGCGCAGCGCGTCGCTGGGGGCGATGTCCTTGAGCCACAGGTCGATATGCGCGCGCGCCTTGGCGATGCCGCGCGGCCATAGGCGGTCCACCAGCACCCGCGCTCCGTCCGCCGGCGCCGGCGGGTCGTAGATCCGCTTCAGGGCGGGCTGTCTCATGGCCAAGGCGCCAACCTCGCGAATTCCAGTGCCATGTATTTACAAATATTGTATATACATACAATGACGCGAGCAAACATGCAACCGCGAAAGACCCTGCGCGCCGACGCCCGTGCGGCGGTGGAGGCCTGCGCCGGCTGGAACGCGCGGCTGGCCGCGCGGCGGATCACGCAGTTTCTCGACGCCGCGATGGCGGGCTCCGGCCTGACGGCGGCGCAGCTCGGACTGATGGCGCAGATCGTGGTGGCCGCCGACGACACGCTGGGTGCGCTGGCCCGGCGCACGGGCCTCGAGCAGTCGACCCTCTCGCGCAACCTGCGCACGCTCGAGGCCGAGGGCCTGATCGAGATCGCGGTGGTGGAGGACGACCTGCGCCGTCGAGCGGTGTGGCTGACCGAAGCCGGGGCCCGACGGCTGGAAGCGGCGATCCCCCTGTGGCGCAAGGCCCAGGCTCGGCTGGCGCGACATGTCCCACCCGACCTCGCCCGGAACCTGGCCGAGGCAGCCGAGACGCTGGCCGAGGGTTGACGAAGCCAGGCTTCGCGGGCGTTCCCATGCAAACGGGTTTCCGCTATCTCTTGTCGGGTTCGAACCACCGCAATTCCCGCAGGAGCCGCAAGGATGCCAGGACCGCTCAAGATCGCCGTGCTGATCGGAAGCCTGCGGAAGGAATCCTTCACGCGGAAAATCGCGAGGCAGATGATCAAGCTGGCGCCGTCCTCCCTGTCCTGCACGATCGTCGAGATCGGCGACCTGCCGCTCTACAACGAGGATAGCGAGGCCGATCCGCCGGCGGCGTGGAAGGCGTTCCGCGCCGCGCTCGCTGGCGTCGACGCCATCCTGTTCGCAACGCCGGAATACAACCGCTCCATCCCCGGCGGCTTGAAGAACGCGATCGATGTCGGCTCGCGCCCGTATGGCAAGAGCGTCTTCGACGGCAAGGCCGGCGCGGTCGTCAGCGTGTCGCCCGGCGCGATCGGCGGTTTGGGCGCCAATGTCGCGGTCCGCAACGCACTCGTCTTCCTGAACGTGCCGACCCTGCAGCAGCCCGAGGCCTATATCGGCAACGTCAAGGATCTGCTCGACGACAAGGGCGAGGTGAAGGCCGAAGCGACGCGCGCCTTCCTGGTCAAGTTCATGGCGGCGTTCGCCGACTGGACCGCGCTGGTCGCCCGCCGCGGCGCGTGAGCGCGGGTTCGGCGCCAGGATCGTCCGGTGGATGAAGCCGCGCTTCCGCCGCAGGAATCGCTGCGGCGCGCCATCGCGGCTCACCAGGCGGGCAGGCTCGGCGAGGCCGATCGCTTCTACCGCGCGGTGCTCGCGGCCAAGCCCGACCAGTTCGACGCGCTGCACCTGCTGGGCGTGATCGCAAGCCAGCGGGGTCAGTATGCCGAGGCCGACCGGCTGATCGGCCAGGCGCTGGCGGTCAATCCGAACGTTCCCGGCGCGCACTACAACCGTGGCAATGCGTTGCAGGAACTGAAGCAGCCGCAGAACGCCCTGGCCAGCTACGACAAGGCCCTGGCGCTGAAGCCCGACTATGCCGAGGCCTGGTACAATCGCGGCAACTGCCTGGCGGCGCTGGGGCGGCCGGCCGACGCGGTTGCCAGCTTCGACCGCGCGCTGGCCGGTCTGTCCGCGCTGGCGGAGGGATGGAACAACCGCGGCAACGCGCTGAAGGCGCTTGAGCGGCCGCAGGACGCGCTGGCCAGCTACGACCGGGCGATCGCGATCAGGCCCGACTATGCCGAGGCGCACTACAACCGGGGCACCGTGCTGGAAGGCCTGGCGGGGCTGGAACAGGCGCTGGCCTGCTACGACCGCGCGCTGGCGATCAGGCCCGATTTTGCCGATGCGCTGAACAACCGCGGCAGCGCGCTGTTGGTGCTGAAGCGCCAGGCCGAAGCGGCGGCCTGCTTCACGCGCCTGGTCGAGGTGGCGCCGGACTACGACTATGCGGTCGGCAAGTGGCACCACGCGCTGCTTCATTGCAACGACTGGACGCGCCATGCCGAGGCGACCGCGCGGGTCGCGGCGGCGGTGGCGCAGGGCCGGCGGGCGGCGTTGCCTTTTTCCTTCATGGCCGCATCGGATTCGCCGGCCGCGCAGCTCGAATGCGCGCGCATTCTGGCCGCCGACAAGTATCCGGCGTCGCCCACGCCGCTGTGGACAGGCCAGCGCTACGACCACGACCGCATCCGCATCGCCTACCTGTCGGCCGATTTCCGCGACCATCCCGTCGCGATCCTGATCGTCGGCGTGCTGGAGCGCCATGACCGCGCGCGGTTCGAGACCATCGGTATCTCGCTTGCGCCGGAAGAGCAGGGCGCGATGGGCCGGCGGATCAAGGCGGCCTGCGACCGCTTCGTCGACGTCACGCGCATGGCCGATCGCGAGGTCGCCGTCGTGCTGCGCGCGATGGAGGTCGACATCGCGATCGACCTGACCGGCTACACCCACGGCAACCGCACCGGCATCCTGGCGCACCGCCCCGCGCCGATCCAGGTCAACTACCTGGGCTTCCCCGGCACGATGGGCGCAGGCTACATCGACTACATCGTCGCCGACCGCCACGTGGCGCCGGCCGAGCATCGCCCCTGCTACGCAGAGAGCGTCGTCCACCTGCCCGACATGTACCAGGCCAACGACGCCAAGCGCGCGATCGCGGCGGCCGCGCCGAGCCGCGCCGATGCCGGACTGCCCGACAAGGGCTTCGTCTTCTGCTGCTTCAACAGGAACTACAAGATCATGCCCGGCATGTTCGACCGCTGGATGCGGCTGCTCGCGCGGGTCGACGGCAGCGTCCTGTGGCTGCTCGAGGCCAACGACACCGCGACGGCGAACCTGCGGCGCGAGGCCGAGCGGCGCGGCGTGGCGCCTCAGCGCCTGGTGTTCGCCGCGCGCGTGCGGCCGGACGAGCACCTGGCGCGCCACCGGCTGGCCGACCTGTTCCTCGACACGCTTCCCTACAACGCGCACACCACCGCGAGCGACGCGCTGTGGGCCGGGCTGCCGATCCTGACCTGCATGGGCGGCGCGTTTCCGGGCCGCGTGGCGGCGAGCCTGCTGCGCGCGGCAGGTCTGCCCGAGCTGATCGCTTCGGGGCTCGACGACTACGACGCCTTGGCGTTCAGGCTTGCAACCGAGCCGGGTCTGCTGGCCGGACTCCGCGCCCGACTGGCCCGCAACCGCGCGACATGCGCGCTGTTCGACACGGATCGCATGCGCCGGCACCTCGAATCGGCCTATACAACGATGTGGCGCCGCCATCAGGCCGGCGCCGAGCCGGCCGACTTTGCCGTCGACGCCATTGCCGGGAAAACCGGATCGGAAGGGGGATCAGGACCATCATGACCAACGTCAACAAGGCCGCCATCGTCACCGGCTCGGCCACCGGGATCGGGGCGGCCACGGCCAAGGCGCTCGCGGCGCGCGGCTGGCATGTGCTGGTCAATGCGTCGAAGAACATCCAGGACGCCGAGGCCACCGCCAAGGCCTGCGCCGAGCTGGCCGGGCCGTTCGGCGCCAAGGTCGCGCTGTGCATGGCCGACGTGGCGCAGGATGCCGAATGCCGGCGCATGGTCGACACCGCGACCCAGGCCTTCGGGCGACTCGACGCGCTGGTCAACAACGCCGCCATCACCAAGTTCGTGGCGATGCCCAACCTCGACGGGCTGACCGCCGACGATTTCCTGCGCCTCTGCCACGTCAACGTCGCGGGCACGTTCCAGATGGCGCGCGCCGCCGCGCCGGCGCTGCGGGCGACCGGCCACGGCTCGATCGTCAACATCTCGTCCAATTCCGCCGTGACCGGGGCCGGCAGCTCGATTGCCTATGCGGCGTCGAAAGGCGCGGTCAACACGCTGACGCTGTCCCTGGCCCGCGTGCTTGCCCCGGAGATCCGCGTCAACGCGGTGATGCCTGGCTTCACCCATACGCCCTGGCACGGCAAGGGGATGAAGCAGGACCGGGTAGACCTGATGGTCGAGCACTACCGGAGCACCTCGCCGCTGCGGTCGGTCACCGAGGCCGGCGACGTCGCCGATGCGGTGCTGTGGTTCGTCGAGGGTGCGGCCAAGGTCACGGGCCAGATGGTCGTCGTCGATTCCGGCAACCACATGCACGTCAACTCGCCGCCGCGGCGCTAGGCCATGCGAATTGCCCTGATCCACGCGCTGAAGCACTCGATCGGGCCGATCGAGGCCGCCTTCGCCGCCCAGTGGCCGGAGGCGCGGCTGGCCAACCTGCTCGACGATTCGCTGTCGGCGGACCTGGCGCGCGACGGCAAGATCACCCCGGCAATGACCGGGCGGTTCCTCGCCCTGGCGCGCTATGCGGCCGGGGCAGGGGCCCAGGGGATCCTGTTCACCTGCTCGGCCTTCGGTCCCTGCATCGACGCCTGCGCGCGCGAGCTGGCGCCCATGCCCGTCCTGAAGCCGAACGAAGCCATGATCGAGGAGGCGGTCGCGCGCGGTCGGCGCATCGGCCTGTTGGCGACCTTCCCCGCCACCCTGGCGTCGATGCCGCCGGAATTCCCGCGGGGCGTCGAGGTGAAGCCGGCCCTGGTGGAGGGTGCGCTTGCCGCCCTGGACGGCGGCGACGCCGAGCGGCACGATCGGCTGGTGGCCGAATCAGCGGTCCGGTTGAAGGACTGCGACGTCATTGCGCTCGCCCAGTTCAGCATGGGTCGGGCGGCGGACAGGGTGGCCCAGGCGACCGGCCGGCCGGTCCTGACAACGCCCGCCAGCGCCGTCCGCAAGCTGCGGGCGGCCCTTGGTGCCGGTTAGGGCGGGATGAACGCAGCGGGCGAGTCCTGAATCCGGCAAGAATCCCAAAAGTTTCATTGCGTTCTGCCACGAAGTTACCAAAATCGCGTGGCAAACGGGGGTCAAGATCGATTCCAAGGTCAAGGAGGTCTTGGCTATGAACTACAGGGTTGTACTGACTGCCTTATTCGCGGGAATGCTCGTTTCCGGGCCCGCCTTGGCCGCCGATCCGACGTTCGAGGATGCCGGCCGGTCCATCAGCGGGGCGTTCGTCGGCGCCTACCACGATACGCGCGATGGCGTGCTGAAGGCCTGGGATTGGACCAGCCGCAATGCCAGCAAGGCCTGGCAGCAGACCAGCACCACCTCCACCAAGGCCTGGGAAAGCACCAAGGAGACGACCGAGCAGGCCGTCGACAGCACGCGCAAGGCCTTCATGGAGCGCAAGGCGCGGGACTGCGCGAATTGCGATCTGCGCGGCGTCGACCTGTCCGGCACCGACCTGACCGATGCCGACCTGCGGGGCGCAGATCTGCGGGGCGCGAATCTCAGCAACGCCAGCCTAGTCGGCGCCAAGATGCAGGCCAATGTCGTCAAGGGCGCGGACGGGAAGGAGTTCATCCGCCGGACCGACTTGCGTGACACCAATCTCAGCCATGCCAGCTTCCGCGGCGCCGATCTGCGCCGGGCCCAGCTGGACGGCGCGCTGTTCAATCGCACCGATTTCACCAACGCCGACCTGTCGAACGCCGACGTCACCGTCGGTGAGCTGACGGAGCGCGGCATTACGACCAGCGGGCTCAGCCTGTGCCGGGCGGTCATGCCGGACGGCATGCGCTGCGACAACCTCGCCGATCCGCGCTGCGGCTGCACCGCGCCGAACTGATCCGAGAGTCCTGCTCGAAAAAGGCCGGTAGCGTCAGTCTGCTACCGGCCTTCGTGCTACTTGGGCCGCAATGCCGCGCGCGTCAGGCTGCCGCGTTGTCCTTCGGCCGATAGGCCATCGCGCAATGCTCTTCGCAATAGGGCCGGCCGGGATCGGCCTTCTTGCAGCAGAAGCGGAAGCTGGCCTCGCCGGGGTGACCGATCGGCCAGCGGCACATATGCTCGGTCAGCCGCATGGCCTGGGACGCGTCCCAGGTCGGCTGCGGCTGGCGGCTGGCCAACCCCAGACGATGGACCTTGCCGATCACGGCGTTGCGCGTGGTGCCGCCCAGGCGGCGAGCGATCTGGCTGGCGCTCAATCCTTCGGACCAGAGCCGCTGCAGATCATTGACCCGTTGTTCCGTCCAACTCATGTCCTGACCTCGTCGCTATGGGATAGGACCGGTCCCCGGAGCATGCCCCCACACCCCCAAGACCATCGTAGCGATGGTACATCGGGGAACAAAAGAACACAAGATGCGGTATACCCACAGGCTAACCCCCTAAATCTAGTAAGGAAAGCCGCTGCCCACCCTGGTTCATCCGGGGTTAAGTCCCGGTTCAGCCGGCGTTCAGGCGGGAACCGTATAGTCGGGCCATCGTTTAAGCCGGCATCGCAATTCGAGCGGTCCGGCGGAAGACGCGGCGGTGCAGGGAGTGCCGCGAACGCTCAGATCGAAGCAGGCGTCTCGTTTGTGTCCCCCCGAGCCGTAGGCTTCGTGAAGGAGGAAGGGTGGTCCAAGGATGGGCCACCCTTTCTTCGTTTCAGCCCAGCCAAATGGAAAACCCCGGGCGCAAGGCCCGGGGTTCGCCGAGGACGATGCTTGCCGGTTCTATGACGGCTTGCGGCGGCGGCGCCAGCCGGCGACACCCAGGCCTGCCAGCGCCGCGCCCAGCACGCCCAGCGTGGCCGGCTCGGGCACGTAGCCCACGGCGACCGAATCGCCCGCGGCGGTGAGCGCGATGTTCTGGAAGCGGAAGTCCGGCAGCCCGCCGAAATTCGTGACCGCGATGTGGAAATGTATGTCGGTGTAGCTCATCGTGCCTTCGGTCCGGTCGTTGCCGCCGAAGGTGCAGGTGCCGCCCACTCCCACGCTGCAAGGCACGCCGGTCACAAGGTCCAGCCCCGTCGGGTCGGGCGCGGAGTTGACCTCTCCGGTGTAGGCTATCTGGACGGAATAGGTGATGTTGCCGGTGCCGCCGCTCGAGGTCGGCGCGAAGAACAGGATGCCCCCGCGCTCGTTGTCGCCGGCGTTCGCGACCGGATCGATCAGCGTCACTGCCTGGCCGGGCAGGAAATTGAAGTTGATATCGATCGAGTTGCTGCCCGGCGTCAGGATCTGCAATCCGACATCGACCAGGTTCGACGCGTACAATGTCGGTGTATTGATCAGCGCGTTCAGCAGATCGAAATTGTTGAGCGTGACCGCGGCCGCGGACACTGGCGTCGCGCCAACGAGCGCGGCAAGGCCGATCGTCGAAGCAAGGACGGTGCGGAACTTGGACATTGAAACCCTCCCCAGCAGCGTCTTGCGCCGCTTTATCCCTCACGGCTCTGTCGCAACAAATGTGCCAGGCAGGAAACTCATTGGATTTCAACGGCCGAGGCCGTGCTGTAAATTGCCGCAGACATTGGTTGTAAGCTCCACCAACACTCCCAAGTGGGAGGTTGTTTCAATGGATCTGGAGAAGATGAAAACATTTGGAAGGGGCAAGTTCTTGTCGCCGCTTTCCGTGCGCGAGCGAACGCTTATCGAAGGAATGGGCGCCCCGTGCTCCTGGTTCTGAACGCCGGCTCCTCCAGCTTGAAATTCTCGCTCTACGACGATGCTCCGGCCGGAGCCGATCCGGCCGTGCGCCATCGTGGGCAGATCGAGGGGCTCTTGGGCCAGGCCCGCTTCGTCGTTCGCGACGGAGCTGGCGCGGAGGCTGCGCGGCGCGACTGGCCCGAGGGTGTTGCGCTCGGCCATGACGGCGCCATGGCATTCCTGCTCGACTGGATCCGCACGGATGTCGGCGGCGCCGGCCTCAAGGCCTGCGGACATCGCGTCGTGCATGGCGGGCGGGAATTCACGCGGCCGGTGCTGGTCGACGAAGCCGTGCTGGAGCGGCTGCAGGCGCTGGTGCCGCTGGCGCCGCTGCACCAGCCGCACAACCTGTCGCCGATCCGCGCGATCCGCCGGGCGCTGCCCGGCCTGCCCCAGGTGGCGTGCTTCGACACGGCCTTCCATCGCACCCAGCCCTGGGAGGCGGAGACCTTCGCGCTGCCGGCGAAGCTGACAGCCCAGGGCATCCTGCGCTACGGCTTCCATGGCCTGTCCTACGAATACATCGCCGAAGCGCTGCGCGGCCTCGACCCGGTGCTGGGCCGGGGCAGGGTGGTGGTGGCCCATCTCGGCAACGGCGCCAGCATGTGCGCGCTGGACGACGGCCGGTCCGTCGCGACGACGATGGGGTTCACGCCGATCGATGGGCTGCCGATGGGCACGCGCTCCGGGGCGATCGATCCGGGCGTCATCCTGTACCTGCTGCGCCAACGCGGCATGTCGGCCGAACAGGTCGAGCGCCTGCTGATGCACGAGTCGGGCCTCCTGGGCGTGTCGGGTGTCTCCAGCGACATGCGCACGCTGCGCGAGAAGGCGGCCAGCGAGCCGGGCGCGGCGCGGGCGCTTCAGCTCTTCGCCTATCGCATCGTGCGCGAGGTCGGTTCGCTGGCGGCGGCGCTGGGCGGCCTCGATGCGCTGGTCTTCACGGCGGGCATCGGCGAGAACGACCGCGCGCTTCGGGCGGAAGTCTGCCGCGCCCTGGGATGGCTCGGCATCGAGCTGGACGACATGGCCAATGCCCGCGCCGGCGGCACGTCGCCGCCGACGCAAATATCGCGATCCGGCCGCTGCGCCGCCTGGGTCATCCCGACCAACGAGGAGCTGATGATCGTCCGGCACACGAGCGAGGCGCTTGCCGATACGCCCCGCGCTTGAGCCCTGCCCAGGCGTCGCCGTGCAACGCATGCATGTCGTTGCGCGTGTTGCGTCCGATAGGAGCGGTCCCTAGGATCGGCGCCAAATAGGGGATCGGATCATGGCAGAAACCTGCATCAAGACCCGCGTGGACGGTAGCATCGCGATCATCACGCTCGATCGGCCCGACGTGTTGAATGCGCTCAATTCGGTGCTGATGGCCGAAGTCACCGAAGCGATGAAGCGCTTCACCGCGGCGCCCGAGGTGCGGGTGATCGTGCTGCACGGCGCGGGGCGCGCCTTCTCGGCGGGTTTCGACCTCAAGGAATCCGCCACCAAGAACTACCAGGGCATCGGCCAGTGGCGCTCTGTATTGGAGTACGATTTCAATTTCCTGATGCAGTTCTGGGACTGTCCCAAGCCGACCATCGCCGTGACGCACGGCTTCTGCCTGGCCGGCGCGTTCGAGATGGCGTTGAGCTGCGACATCACGGTCGCGGCCGAGGGCACCCGCTTCGGCGAGCCGGAAGTGCGCTTCGGCTCGGGCATGGTCGCCCTGCTGCTGCCGTGGTTCGTGGGGCCGAAGGCGGCCAAGGAACTGCTGCTGACCGGCAACGACAAGATCGACGCATCGCGCGCGCTGGCGCTGGGGATCGTCAATCATGTCGTGCCGGCCGGCAAGGAAATGGACAAGGGCATGGAGATCGCGCGCGACATGGTGGCCGCCGCCCCGCTGTCGGTCGAGCTGACTAAGCGCGCGCTGAACCGCACCTACGAGATGCAGAACATGCGCCAGGCGCTGCTGGCCGCGCTGGACATCGACGCGCTGATCGAGGCAGGCGCCGGGCCGGAGCGCACCGAGTTCAACCGCATCCGCAAGGAGCAGGGGTTGAAGGCGGCGATCGAATGGCGCGATGCGCGCTTCAAGCAGAAGGCGTGAGCGCCGGGGCGCAATCCTGACACCCGGCAGTGAACCCTTTCTTCCTGGTCCGATAGCAAGCATGACCCATCCGCTCACGCCCCTGATGTCGCCCCGATCCGTCGCTTTCGTCGGCGCCAGCCCGCGCCCGGACTCGCCGGGCAACGACATGCTGCGCATGCTGAAGAAGTCGGGCTTCAAAGGCGCGGTCTACCCGATCAATCCGAAATACGAGGAGGTCGAGGGATTCCGCTGCTACCCGTCGCTGGCGGCGCTGCCGGAGAAGGTCGACCACGTCGTGCTGAGCGTCGCCAATGCGCGCATCGAGGCATCGCTGGACGAGGCCATCGCGCACGGCGCCCGCGCAGCCACGATCTTCGGCAGCCTGTACCTGGAGAATGACGGCCATCCGCCGCTGCTCCAGCGGATGGGGACCAAGGCGCGCGCGGCCGGCATGGCGGTTTGCGGCGGCAATTGCATGGGCTTCTACAACGACGAGGACGGGTTCTGGGCGGTGGGCTTTCCCGCCAACCGCACGCCGCGGCCCGGGCATATCGCCTTCATCAGCCATTCCGGCTCGATCTTCGGCTGCCTGGCGCACAACGATCCGAGATTCCGCTTCAACATCTGCGTCTCGCCGGGCCAGGAGATCGCGACCACCGTGGCCGACTACATGGACTACGCGCTCGAACTCGACAGCACGCGCGTGATCGGCATGTTCATCGAGACGGTGCGCGATCCGGCGAAGTTCGTGGCGTCGCTGGAACGGGCGGCCAAGCGCGGCGTGCCGGTGGTCGTGCTGAAGGTCGGGCGCTCGGCGGAGGCGGCGCGCATGGCGCTCGGCCATTCCGGCGCGCTGACCGGCGACGACGCGGCCTACGATGCGCTGTTCCGCCGCCACGGCGTGATCCGCGTCGACACGGTGGACGAGCTGGGCGCGAGCCTGCTGCTGTTCGCGCAGGGGCGGAAATACGCGCCGGGCGGCATGGGCGCCATCCTCGATTCCGGCGGGGAGTGCGAGATGATCACCGACCTGGCGGCCGAGCTGGACGTGCCGTTCGCCCGGATCGGCGACGCGACGCGCGCCAAGCTGGCGGCGCGGCTGGACTACGGGCTCGAGGCGCGCAACCCGCTCGACGCCTGGGGCACGGGACAGGACTTCGTCGGCATCTTCCGCGATTGCATCCAGGCGCTGCACGACGACCCGGACACCGGCGTCATGGTGCACTTCGCCGACCTGCGCACCGGCTACTACGTGCACGAGGGATTCCTCGAGGCGCACAAGACTCTCTCGGGGCAGCTGGCCAAGCCGACGGTCGTCGCCACCAGCTACACCCAGCTTCGTCACGACGACATCGCGACGCGGTTCGACGCGATCGGCGTGCCGGTGATCGACGGCTCGATCGCCGCGCTGAAATCGGTCCGCCACCTGCTGCGTCACCGCGATTTCCTGGCGCAGGGCCGGCCGAACCCGCCCAAGCCCCCCGCGGGCGCCCGCGCCCGCTGGGCAAAGCGCCTGGCCGAGCCGCGCGCGCTCGACGAGAACGAGGGACTGGCGCTGTTCGCCGACTACGGCATGCAGGCGATCCCGCATCGCATCGCCGACAGCGCGGCGGCGGCCGAGAAGGCGGCGGCGGACCTGGGCTTTCCGGTCGTTCTCAAGACGGCGTCGCCCGGCGTGCTGCACAAGACCGATGCCGATGGCGTGCGGCTGAAGCTGGCCGATGCGGCCGCGGTGCGCACCGCGCATGCCGATCTTGCCGGGCGGCTGGGCCCGCGCGTCCTCGTGGCGCCGATGGCGGACAGCGGCGTCGAGATCATGCTGGGCATGAGCGTCGATCCGCAGTTCGGCCCGGTCGTGGTGATCGGGGCCGGCGGCATCCTGGTGGAGATCCTCAAGAGCGTGACCCACGAACTGGCGCCATTCGACGCCGCCACGGCGCGCCGCGCGATCGAGCGCCTGGCGCCGGTGAAGCGCCTGCTGGCGGGGGCGCGCGGGCGGAAGGCGAGCGATCTCGACAAGCTGTGCCGGACGATCGCCGCTTTCTCGGCGATGGCCGCCGACCTGGCAGACCTTGTGGCGGAGATCGACGCCAACCCGGTGATCGCCGGGCCCAGCGGGGCGGTCGCGGTGGACGCGGTCGTCGTGCCGCGCGCCGCGCGGGAGAAGCCGTGATGGACCTGACCATCCCCAAACCGGACCTGGAATTGAAGGCGCGGGCCCGCCGCTTCGCCGAGACAGTGCTGTTTCCCCTCGAAGAAGAGCTGGAACTGAACGGCCACCTGCCCGACGCGACCAAGGCGAAGCTGAAGCAGGCGGTGGTCGATCACGGCTTCAACGCGATCAATCACGCGCGCGAGCACGGCGGGCAGGGGCTGTCGATCTTCCAGCAGACGCTGGTCAACGAGGAGCTGGGCAAGGCGACCGGCGGGCTGTGGGCGGCGGCCTGGCACCCGGCGGTCGCGCTGAAGCACGGCACGGCGGAACAAATCCGCGACTACCTGGTGCCGAGCTGCCAGGGCAGGCGCCGCAGCGCCTTCGCGATCACCGAGGAAGGGGCGGGGTCGGACCCGCGCCGCGTGCGCACGCGCGCCGACCGGCGGGACGGCCGCTACTACCTCAGCGGCGAGAAATGGTTCGTGACCTCGGGCGACGTCGCCGATTACCTGATCGTGCACGCGCATGTCGACGGCGATCCCGACAAGCCGACCTTGTTCCTCGTGGACAAGGACCTGCCGGGCATCAGCGTCAAGCGCATCCCCAAGTTCATGCATAACTACGTGTTCGAGCATCCGGAGTTCGTGTTCGAGAACGTGGCGCTGGGCGAGGACAAGGTGCTGGGCCGGGTCGGCGGCGGGTTCGAGCTGACCAAGGACTGGTTCGTCGAGGCGCGGCTGCAGATCGCCGCCAACTGCCTGGGCGCCGCCATCCGCGCGGCCGAGGTCGCGAACAAGTACGCCGCCGAGCGCGTGCAGTTCGACCGCCCGATCCGCGACTTCCAGGCGATCGAGTTCATGATCGCCGACATGGCCGTGGAGATCATGGCGGCCAAGAGCGTGATCTATCGCGTCGCCTGGGAGATCGACCAGGGCTTGGACCGCAAGCTGGTGCATGCCCGCGCCTCGGCCGTGAAGCTCTATGCATCCGAAATGGCCGGCCGCGTCGTCGACCGCGCGCTGCAGGTACTCGGCGGCCGCGGCTACATGCGCGAGAACCCGGTCGAGCGGCTCTATCGCGATATCCGTGTCGACCGCATCTGGGAAGGCACCTCCGAAATCCAGCGCGCGATCATCGGCGGCCAGATCAAGAAGCGGGGGCTCGGTCCCTACGTCGATTGGGCGTGAGGAGCGGCTCGGCAAGCGAGGCGTTTCTCATCCTTCGAGACGCTCGCTGCGCTCGCTCCTCAGGATGACGCGCTTGTCTTGGTGAATGCAGAAAAATCGCGTCATCCTGAGGAGGCCGCGAAGCGGCCGCTCGAAGGATGAGGAACACCGGAGCTACGCCGCGCGCTTGAACGCCGCGGCCGCCACGCCGGCCCCGATCAGCAGCGTCCCGCCGACGCGATTGACCGCGCGCTGCACGGCCGGCCGGCGGATCGGAATGATCAGCAGGATGGCGGTGGCGGCCGTGAAGGCGAGCCAGTGTTCGAGGGACATGGGCGATCTCCCGGCGACGATTTCCGGTCGATCAATCCATCAATTGCGGCGCCGTGCAACCGGCCTCAGGCGATCTGGGCCTCCGGCGGGCCGATCACCCGCCAAGCGGGCAGGCGTACCGTCACGGTCGTGCCCGCGCCCGGCTTGCTGTCCATCAGCAATGCGCCGCCATGCATCTCGGCGAGCGACTTGCTGAGGCTCAGGCCCAGGCCCGTACCCTCGTAGCGCCTGGACAGCGAATTGTCGACCTGCTCGAAGGGCTGCAGGGCCTTGGCGATGTCTTCCTTGCGCATGCCGATGCCGGTGTCGGCCACCTGCAACAAGAACCCGCCGTCCGGGCCGAAGGCGGTGCTGGCGCGGATCGACTTGCCCGGTGCGGTGAACTTGACCGCGTTGGACAGCAGGTTCAGCAGGATCTGCTTCAACCGCACCGGATCGGCGCGCAGCAGGATCGGCTGCGGCGGCATCACCATCTCGAGCTCCACGTCGCGCAGGCGCGCGGTTTCCGCCAGCAACCCCTTGCAGGACGACATGATCTCGGTGACGTCGAAATCCCGCTCGGCGATTTCCAGGCTTCCGGCCTCGACGCGGATGAGGTCGAGGATGCCGTTGATCAGGTCGAGCAGGTGCTTCGCGCTGGAATGGATGCCGTGGACGTAGTCGCGGTAGCGCGGGTCGCCGAGCGGGCCGTAGAGCCCCTCGTCCAGCACCTCGGAAAATCCCAGGATCGCGTTGAGCGGCGTGCGCAGCTCGTGGCTCATGTTGGCAAGGAAGATCGACTTGGCCTTGCTCGCGGCCTCGGCGAGCTCCTTGGCGCGGTGCAGATCGGCCTCGGCCGTCTTGCGCTGGGTGATCTCCTCGACCGTCCCCTCGAAGTAAAGGGTCGCGCCCGAACTGTCACGCACCTCGCGGCAGCTTTCCGATATCCAGATAATCGAGCCGTCGCGGCGATAGACCCTGGATTCGAAACTGGCGACCTTGCTCTCGGCGCGCAGCAGGCGAACGAATTCGTCGCGCCGCCCGGGATCGACGTAGAGCTGGCGCCCGATGTCCGTCATCGCCCGCAGCAGCTCGCCGGGCGAATCGTAGCCGTAGATGCGGGCGAGCGCCGCGTTGGCGCTCAGGTACTGCCCGTCGGCCGTGGTCTGGAACAGGCCCCAGACCGCGTGCTCGAACATGTCGCGATAGAGCAGCTGGCCGTCGCCCGCTTGGGACGGGTCACGGGCAGCTTCCGCGGCGAGGCGAAGGGTGCTGGGCCTTTGCACGGCTGTCTCCTGGCCCCGCTCGCAAACAATCTGGCGCGCGGGCGTCCTGCCGACCCGCATTACTATCGAAAGTATTGGTTTCCAAAGTCTTAAGCGCAATTCCGAGAGAGGCTGAAACCACTGCGAGTGGCGATTTTTGATACTAGTTTTGATTTCTTCATGCGCGCATCTCGCGAAGCTCGGCGCGGCGCTGCTCGGTGGCCTGGGCGTCCGCGCGCCCGCGGCGCAGCACGACGCCATAGACGTCGCGTGCCTGGCGCGCCGAAACCAGCCCGGCCTGGACGTCGTTGGCCACGCGTTGGGGATCGCGCTCCAGCGGGTCGCCGTAGCCGCCGCCGCCGGAAATCTCCAGCATCACCGCGTCGCCCGCGCCGATCGTCTGCTGGCCTTTGGGCCTGATCTTCTTGCCGTGGCGCGTGCCGACCTTGGCTGCGCCGCCCGCGTGGCCGCCGTTCAGGCCCTGGGGCGGATTGTCGATCCGCTCGGCGGTCAGGAAGATGCTGAACGGCGCCTCGTCGATCGTGCCGACGACCAGCCGATGGCCCGGCCCGCCCCGCATCTTGCCCGGCCCACCGGTGTCCTGGCGCAGCTCCTTGCGCCAGAAGACCAGTGGCGAGATGCTCTCGGTGATCTCGACGGCGATGGTGCGCACACCGCTGGGAAAGGCGGTGGCGCCCAGCCCGTCCTTGGTGGGCCGCGCGCCCATGCCGCCGGCGTGGAAGCTCAGCACGTCGAACTTGCGCAAATTGCCGCCGGCCGCCGCGACCTCGCCGGGATCGACCGCGAACTCGCCGCCGCGGAAGGTGGGGTTCCACAAGCTGGCCGAGCTTTGCGCAGGCACCGCGCCGGGCATGGCCTGGTCCAGGCAGCCGAATACCAGGTCAGGCAGGCAGTGACCGATGGCGTGCCTCATGGCGACCGGCGCCGGGTGCTCGACATTCAGGATGCAGCCCTTGGGCGCCACCGTCTCCACGACCGACAGCGAGCCGTAGTTGTTGGGGATGTCGCCGCCGATGATGCAGTTGATGCCGAAGCTGGTATAGGCCTGGGTATAGTTCAGCACCACGTTGATGCCGAACTGGCTGGCGGACGAGGTGCCGGCATAGTCGACCAGGATGCCGTCCGGCTTGATCGTCACGGCGGCCGACAAGGTGATCGGCTTCTCGTAGCCGTCCATGCCGAGCTTGCTGCGATAGGTGCCGGGCTTCAGCTTGGCGATGCGCTCCAGCATCGTCTGGCGCGAGCTGTCGATGATGTAGTCGGCCAGCGCCTCGATGTCCTTGATCTCGTATTCGCGCATCATCTGCACCAGGCAGCGCGCGCCTTCCTCGTTCGATGCCGCGCAGGAGAAGATGTCGCCCAGCACCTGGTCCTGCTCGCGCACGTTGTGGCGCACCATCTCCAGCAGGTCCTCGTTCATCCTGCCTTCGCGCGCCAGCGCCATGATCGGGATGAAGATGCCTTCCTCGTAGACCTGCCGGCCGTCCGGCCCGAAGCCGCGCCCGCCGATGTCGACGACATGGATCGTGCAGGCGAACAGGGCGATGTTGCGCCCGTCGACGAAGGTCGGCGTCACCACCGTGATGTCGTGCAGATGGCCCGAGCTCAGCCAGGGGTCGTTGGTGATGAAGTGGTCGCCCGGCTTCATGGAATCCATCGGGAACTTCTTCAGGAAATGCCCGACCGCGTTGGCCATCGAGTTGACGTGGCCGGGCGTGCCGGTGACGGCCTGGGCGACCATGCGCCCGCGCCGGTCGAACACGCCGGCAGAGAGATCGCCGGACTCGCGCACGGAGGTCGAGAAGGCCGTGCGCATCAGCGCCTTGGCCTGCTCCTCGACCACGGCGATCAGCCGGTTCCACATGATCTGGCGGTAGAGGCCCGAGAGGGCGTGATGCGCCGATGTCATGGCTTCATGCTCCCGTTGCCGCCGCGCGGCGATGCAGCTCGATATGGCCGAAGCGGTTGATGGTCGCGTCGAACCGCGATGATACCACGGCCGTGGTCTGGGGTTCCGAGATCAGCGCCGGGCCCGGGATGCGGGCGCCGGGGCGCAGATCCTCGCGGCGGTACATCGGCACCTCGATCGCGGCCGCGCGGTCCGGGTCGAACGCCCGCGCGCGCGCGGCCGGCACGGCGTCGTGGGCGGGGGCCGCGGCCGCAACAGGGTCGGCAAAGCTCATCGGCGCCGTCACGGTCAGGCCGAAGCTGATCAGCTCGATCGCCGAGCCTGGAACGATGCGGTTGTACTGCTTGCTGTAGGCGTCCTCGAAGGCCTTGCGCAGCACGTCCTGGCCGTCGAGGCCGAAGGGCCGGCTTTCCAGCGGCACGACGATCTCGGTGCCCTGGCCGACATAGCGCATATAGGCGATGCGCCGCTCCTCGAGCTTCGCCTGCGGCGCGGCCAGGCGCACGGCGTGCTCGGCCTCCGCGCGCATCTCGTCGATCACCTTGTTGGCGCCGCGGTGGTCGAAGTCGGTAAGGCGCTGGTAGTGGCTGCGCACGACCTCGAAGGCCGTCGGCGCGCGCAGGAAGCCGACGCAGGAGCCCACGCCCGCGGCCGAGGGGATCACCACCCGGTCGATGCCCAGCTTCTCGGCGACGCGCGCGGCGTGCAGCGGCGCCGCGCCGCCGAAGGCGATGAGCGTGCGGCTCTCCAGCTCCTTGCCGCTCTCGATCGCGTGGATGCGCGCGGCATTGGCCATGTTGGTGTCGACCATTTCGCTCACGGCGAAGGCGGCGAGGGGACGGTCGAGCCCCATCTTGTGTCCCACCACGCGCTCGAGCGCGGCGCCGGCGGCCGGCGGGTCCAGCTTGACGCGCCCGCCCGAAAACCGCGCCGCGTCGATGCGGCCCAGCACCACGTCCGCGTCGGTGACGGTCGGCTCCGTGCCGCCAAGCCCATAGCAGGCGGGGCCCGGCTCGGAGGCCGCGCTCTCCGGGCCGACGGCGATGCGGCCCAGCGCGTCGATCGAGGCGATCGACCCGCCGCCGGCGCCGATCTCGACCATCTCGATCACCGGGATGCGCAGGGGCAGGCCGCTGCCCTTCTTGAAGCGGTAGATGCGCGCCACCTCGAAGCCGCGCGCGGTCTGCGGCGTGAAATCGTCGATCACGCAGATCTTGGCCGTGGTGCCGCCCATGTCGAAGGACAGCACGT
>JADLEG010000037.1 GCA_020846275.1 Alphaproteobacteria bacterium | reverse complement strand
TGGCCTCCTCGACCGCGTACTGGATCAGCGGCTTGTCGACGACCGGCAGCATCTCCTTGGGCATCGACTTGGTGGCGGGCAGGAAGCGGGTGCCGAGGCCGCCGACGGGAAAGATCGCCTTGCGGACAGGTTTAAACATGGGAATCCATCGCTTTTCCGAAAGGTTAGCCGACGCCAGGGCGATCAGGCGGCGGACGCTTGTCTGCCACAGCACTTCCAGGGGCGCAACATTCCAAACCTCTGCTTAACAATGACTTAACCGTGACGCCGCGCGACAGGACGGGGCACCGTACCGCGCCCGCCGGTGCAGGTCGACCAGCGCAAAACGCGCAAGGCGCTGCCACGATTTCAACCATTCCCGGCGGGATGGGCACGCTCTTCAATCGGGCCGCGGGCGCTTCGTTCCCCCGGGTTTGCATCGCCCGCCGGCACCCGCATGACCTGCTCGCGCGCGATCGTCGTCGCGGTGTCCGATGCGGCCGGTCGAGCAGCGCCTCGGCCACGAGCGCCACGTCGCGCGTCGCGCCGACCGCGCGGGGCACGAGGCCCATGCCTCGCCGCCATGACGTCGACCGGGCGGACGGCGATGGTCGGCGCTGCGGTGAACGCGGATCGGCGGCGCGGATCATGCGCGCGCGACGGCAAGAATCTGCCGGTCCATGGGGCGATTTCCTCTTGCAATGCCGGGGGTTTTGCCCCATGTGAAGCCCCGCGTTTTTCCACCCTCTGGGTCATCTGCTGGTTAGGAAGGGGCGATGATGGAAAACATCTCTTCCTTCCAATTGGGGATCGACTTGGACATCAAGCCAAGCAAAGCCCAATCGGAAGTCGACGCCGCGAGCGTCAGCGAGTATCAGGCGGCGGACAGCAGCGACCATTTCGTCTCGCGCGACGGCATGACGTTCGCGGGCACGCATCTGCTGATCGACCTGTGGGGCGCCCGGCGCCTGGACGACCTGGCGCATGTCGAGGCGGCGCTGCGCGAGGCCGTGGCGGCGTCGCGCGCGACGCTGCTGCACATCCACCTGCACCATTTCACGCCCAACGGCGGCGTGTCGGGGGTGGCGGTGCTGGCGGAATCGCACATCTCGATCCACACCTGGCCCGAGCGCGGCTATGCGGCGCTCGACGTGTTCATGTGCGGCGACGCCGACCCGCAGGCGACGATCCCGGTGCTCGACCGCGCCTTCAGCCCCGCGCGCGTCGAGGTCGACGAATTGCGCCGGGGCCACGTGAAGTGACCGAATGGTTCAACGAGACGCTCTATAAGGATATCGCCCAGCGTTTCGCCGTCGCCAAGGTCATCTTCCGCGAGCGGACCGGGCACCAGGACCTGGTGATCTTCGAGAACCCGGTGCTGGGACGCATCCTGGCGCTGGACGGCGTGATCCAGACGACCGAGGGCGACGAGTTCATCTACCACGAGATGCTGACCCATGTGCCGATCCTGGCGCACGGCCGCGCGAGGCGCGTGCTGATCGTCGGCGGCGGCGACGGCGGCATGGCGCGCGAGGCGCTGAAGCACCGGGCGCTCGAACGCGTGACGATGGTCGAGATCGACCGCGGCGTGGTCGATTTGTGCGCGACGCACATCCCGTCGATCGGCGCGGCGGCGTTCAAGAACCCGCGGCTCGACCTGGTGATTGCCGACGGCGCGGCCTTCGTGAAGAGCTGCGATGACTGGTTCGACGTCATCATCATCGATTCGACCGACCCGCAGGGGCCGGGCGCGGTGCTGTTCACGCGCGAATTCTACCAGGACTGCAAGCGCTGCCTGACGCCGGGCGGCATCCTGGTGACGCAGAACGGCGTGCCCTTCCTGCAGCCCGACGAGTTGCGCGGCACGGCGGCGCGGCTGCGGGGCCTGTTCGCCGACACGGCCTTCTATGTCGCCGCGGTGCCCAGCTACTACGGCGGCTTCATGGCCTTCGGCTGGGGCTCGGACAGCAGCGACGCGCGGCGCGTCGCGCCGGACGAGCTGGCCCGGCGGTTCGCGGCGGCGGCGATCGACACGCGCTACTACACGCCGGCGCTCCATGTCGGCAGCTTCGCCCTGCCGCGCTTCATCGAGCGGCTGACGGGCGGCTGACCGGGCCGGCGCCCGCCGTTAAGCAAGTTTTGGCAAATCTGCGTGCTTATTCAACGCCGTGATGAGCAGTCGGCAGTGTGAGCTGCGTCACCGTATTGCCCCCCGGTTGTGGTATTATTTTTCGACGCGATAATTTGACCGTGCGGATATCCGTGCGGGCGAGGTGGGCCATGCGTAGCCGGCACCTGTTGTTCCTGTTGGTCAGCTTCTTGGCGGCGGCGCCAGCCGACGCCCAGGTGGGAGTCAAGTTCGGCGGCGGTTCCCATCGTGGCGGCAGCCTGCTGTTCAGCGGCCGGCCCGAGCGCGGCGGCATGGTGCTGGAGCCGGCCCGCCCGTCCGACATGAAAATCTGCGAACAGGAATACGGCCAGCGCGCCGTCGACGCCTGCTCGATCGTGCTGGGCCGCGACCGCAACAACGCCAAGGCCCATCGGCTCTTGGCCGATGCCTACCTGGCCATCGGCCGGCCCGACATCGCGCTGAACGAATACGGCGAGGCGCTGCGCCTCGACCCCGACATGGACGAGGCCAAGCGCGGCCGCGAGATGGCCCAGCGCTATCTAGCCGGCAACCAGCCGCCGCCCCCCGGCGCCGCCGCGCCGGCGGTCAACCCCTATGCCGCACAGCCCGCCCCAACGCCCCCGTCTCCCCCGGTGGCGATGGCAGCGCCGGGGCCAGCGCCCGCTCCTGCCGCGACGCCGGCGCGGCCGGCGCCTGCCGCGGCTACCGGCCCGCAGGACGGGGAGTGGTCCGGGCGCATGCAGCGCCAGTGCACTGGCTTCAGCGACGAGGGCGCCTCCTCGGTGATGGTCCAGGGCAACCAGTTCTCCGGCGTGTTCTTCTCCGGCGGGGGCGGGCGCGACCTGCGCGGCACGATCCAGCCGGACGGCACGGTCGAGGCTGCGGGCAAGGACACCGCGGGCAATCCCGTGGTGGTCAAGGGCCGCATGCTGAGCGCGCAGACCCTGGTCGCCGAGGGCTATGCGCTGAACTGCAAGATGGTGCTGACGCTGGGTCGCGGCGGCGCGCCGGTGGCGGTTCCCTCGGCCATGGCCGCAGCCGCCGCGCCGCCTCCGGCGGGCACGCCGGCAAACAGTCCGTTCGACGGCGAATGGTCGGGCACGCTGACGCCCCGCGGCGGGCACTACGTCGTGACGGCCAAGGTGGTCGACGGCAAGATGACCATCGAGCAGGAGCGCATGGGCACGAAGATCGTCGCCAACGGCGACGTCGAGTCCTCCGGCCAGACCGCGCTGCGCGGCTTCGCCGGCGACGCGGCCACGCGCGGCGACAACATGGAGATCAAGGGCACGTTCTCCGGCAACATGTTCATCGGCCAGGGCCGCGTGGGCGACCGCTGGGCCGAGATGAAGCTGACGCGCTCCGGCCCGCCGGCCGCAGCGCCGCAGCGCGCGCCGACGGCCGTCGCCCAGGCCACGCCGCCGTCGCAGCCGGCCTCCGCCGCCCCGACGCCGGCCCCGGCCCAGAGCCTGGCCGCGGCGGCGACGCCGGTCGCCACCAAGGAAAGCCCGCCCGCGCCGAAGAATGCCGCCGCGCCGGCACCCGCTGCGGCGCCCGCGCCGAAATCCGTCGCCGCGGCCGAGCCCGCGCCGCCCAAGGTGGCCACGCCGGCCGCGCCGACCAAGACCCAGACCGCGACGACGGTCGCGCCCTCGCCCGCGCCGATGGTCGACAAGCAGCCGCCGGCGATCACCGTGCCGGCGAAGCTGGAGACCGACGGCCCGGTGGTCGAGCTGACCGGCAAGATCGCCGACAGCTCGGGCATCATCGAGTTCTCGATCAACGGCCAGCCCGTGCCGATCGGCGCGGGCGGCGCGTTCACGGTCAAGCGCGGCGTGCCGGTGGGCGCCAGCGAGCTGAAGCTCGCGGCCGTCGACGAGTGGGGCAACATGGCCCAGAAGACCGTCGCCGTGGTCCGCAAGGCGCCGCCGCCGACGCAGACCGCCGCCGCGGCGCCCGTGCTGGCCGACGAGAACGACAAGAAGGACCAGCCGAAGCAGGTCGCGAACCTCGCCGACCAGCTCAAGTCGATCGAGTTCGGCTCCTACCGCGCGCTGGTGATCGGCAACAACAAGTATTCCAAGATCCGCTCGCTCGACACCGCGCAGAACGATGCCCTGGTGGTCAGCAAGCTGCTGAAGGAGCAGTACGGCTTCGAAGTCACGACCCTGATGGACGGCACGCGCCAGCAGATCATGGAGGCGCTCTACAGGATGCGCGCGCAGCTGACCGAGAAGGATAACCTGCTCGTCTACTACGCCGGCCACGGCGTGCGCGACGACGCGACCGGGCGCGGCTACTGGCTGCCGGTGGACGCCGATCCCGACCTGCCGACCAACTGGGTCCCCACGACCGACCTGACCGACGTGATCAAGGGGATGCGCGCGCGGCACATCATGGTGGTCGCCGACTCCTGCTACTCGGGCACGCTGACGCGCAGCATCAACGCCGGCCTGCGCAGCGCGCGCGAGGCCGACGTCGCCGCCTGGGTGCGCCGCATCCTGGAGAAGCGCTCGCGCACGGTCATGAGCTCGGGCGGGCTCGAGCCGGTGATGGACGGCGGCGGCACGGGGCATTCCGTGTTCGCCCAGGCTTTCATCGACGCGCTGCGCGAAAACCCGGACGTGATGGACGGCCAGGGCCTGTTCGCGTCGATCCGCCGGCCGATCGTGCTGAACTCGGACCAGACTCCGGAATACTCCGACATCCGCCAGGCCGGGCACGACGGCGGCGACTTCCTGTTCGTCAAGCGCGGGACCAAGTAGCGCGGCGTTGACACCCGCGCGGGCGCGGCGGAATCTTGCCCGACGGACCAGGCCGGGAACAGGGATACGGGAAAAAATGGCGCATCTGAGGGCAGCGGCGGGCGCGATCGCGCTCGCTCTGGCGGTTTCGGCTTCGCCCGCCGCGCGGGCCGACACATTCACCTACAAGAACATGCCGGCCGACAAGGACGTCGTGCTCTACCAGAGCGGCGACCGCGACGTGCGCACCAGGGTGACGCTGTGCTTCTGGTTCCGCGCCGAGCAGGGCAGCTTCAAGATCACGTCCGAGAAGTTCCGCGAGCCGATCGAGCTGGGCGGCGCCGACAAGGCCGAACAGCGCGTGGTCTGCGGTTCGATCATCACCGTGCGCGCGGCGGGCGCCGAGAACGCGTTGCAATACGCGGTGGTGCAGTAGGAACGGGCGTTCCTCATCCTTCGAGACGCTCGCCGCGCTCGCTCCTCAGGATGACGCGGCTCTTTTGCGATCACCAGTTTGGCGCGTCATCCTGAGAGCCTGGCCAAGAAAGAGTTGGGTGATTTCAGTCCTTTGTGATTCCGTCGGTTTTGCAAGGAACGATGGAGGTCACGATGGCTTGGACTGCAATCACCCGCGCCCAGTATCGCCGCGACC
>JADLEG010000036.1 GCA_020846275.1 Alphaproteobacteria bacterium | reverse complement strand
CGCCGTGTTGCCGCTGGTGTCGTAGGGCGGCGAGACCTCCACCAGGTCGCCGCCCACCACGTCGAGCCCCTTGCAGCCGCGGATGATCTCGATGCCTTGCGCGCCGGTCAGGCCCGCGGGCTCGGGCGTGCCGGTGCCGGGCGCGACCGAGGGATCGAGGCCGTCGATGTCGAAGGTGATGTAGACCGGGCCGCCGGCGACCTGCTGGCGCACCTCCTGCATCAGCGGGGCCAGCGACTTGTACCAGCACTCCTCGGCCTGCACGACGCGGAAGCCCTGCGCGCGCGGCCAGTCGAAATCCTCGGCCGCGTAGCCGGTGCCGCGCAGGCCGATCTGCACCACGCGCTTGCCGTCCACCAGGCCTTCCTCGACCGCGCGGCGGAACGGCGTGCCGTGCGCAATCTTCTCGCCGAACATCGTGTCGTTGATGTCGGCGTGCGCGTCGACATGCACCAGCCCGACCGGGCCGTACTTGCGCTTCAAGGCGCGCAGGATCGGCAGCACGATCGTGTGGTCGCCGCCCATCGTCAGCGGGCGGCAGCCGTGCTTCAAAATGTCGTCGTAGAATTTCTCGATGATCGGCATCGAGGCCTTTAGGTCGTAGGGGTTGATCGGCACGTCGCCGACGTCGCCCACGGCCAGCGCGTCGAAGGGTGCCGCGCGCGTGCCCATGTTGTAGGGCCGGAGATGCGCCGACTCCGCGCGGATCTGCCGCGGGCCGAAGCGCGTGCCGGGCCGGTTCGACGTGCCCTGGTCGATCGGCACGCCGACGAAGCAGGCGTCGAGGTCGCGCGCGCTGTCGTGCGACGGCAGGCGCATCATCGTGGCGGGGCCGGCGAAGCGCGGCAGGACATTGCCGCCGAGCGGCTGGACGACGGTCTTTGGCATCGCGGACGGTCCGGTATTGCGTTGCAGGGATGGCGCAAGCCTACGCCGTCATCGCATCTTCACCAAGCATTAACCAGGAATTCTCAGCAAGCATTAAGCCTGAAACCCCTATGGATGATGCGGACCGCCCCGACAAGGCCGCGCGACGAGACGCGGGCGCCGGGCGGATCCGAGGAAAACGTCCGGAGGCAGGTCATGCTCACGATGTCGGCACTCTTCGCCCCCCGCAATGCCGCGCTGACGTTGTCGGCGGCCGCGCTGGTCCTTTGCCTGGCCGTCGCGCCCTGGCATCCGGTCGCCCTGATCCCCGCCGCCGTCGCGGCGGCCCTGGTCGTCGTCGGGCTTCGCGACCTGACCCAGACCCGCCAGTCGATCCGGCGCAACTACCCCATCATGGCGCATCTGCGGTTCTTCCTGGAGGAGATCCGGCCCGAGATCCGGCAATACTTCCTGGAGAACGACACCGACCAGACACCGTTCTCGCGCAGCCAGCGCTCGATCGCCTACCAGCGGGCCAAGAACGTGCTGGACAAGCGGCCGTTCGGCACCCAGGCCGACGTCTATGCGCCCGGGCACGAGTGGATCAACCATTCGATCGCGGCTGCCCATGTCGAGAACCACGATTTCCGCGTCAGCATCGGCGGCCCCGATTGCCAGCAGCCCTACGACGCATCGGTCTTCAACATCTCGGCGATGAGCTTCGGCGCGCTGAGCGCCAACGCGATCCTGGCGCTGAACCGCGGCGCCAAGGACGGCGGCTTCGCCCATGACACGGGCGAGGGCAGCATCAGCCGGCATCACCGACAACATGGCGGCGACCTGATCTGGGAGATCGGCAGCGGCTATTTCGGCTGCCGCGACGCAAAGGGCGGGTTCGATGCCGGGCGCTTCGCCGAGCAGGCGCGCGAGCCGCAGGTCAGGATGATCGAGGTCAAGCTGAGTCAGGGCGCCAAGCCCGGCCATGGCGGCGTGCTGCTGGGACCCAAGGTGACGCACGAGATCGCCGAGGCGCGCGGCGTCGCGCCGGGCGAGGATTGCATCTCGCCCGCCACGCATTCCGCCTTCTCCACGCCCCGCGGCCTCCTGGAGTTCGTGCAGAAGCTGCGGCACCTGAGCGGCGGCAAGCCGACCGGGTTCAAGCTGTGCATCGGGCACCCCTGGGAGTTCCTGGCGATCGCGCGCGCCATGCTGGACACCGGCATCGCGCCCGACTTCATCGTCGTTGACGGCGCGGAGGGCGGCACCGGCGCGGCCCCGCTGGAATTCACCGACCATGTCGGCATGCCCCTGCGCGAGGGGATGATCTTCGTGCAGAATACGCTTGTGGGCATCGGCCTGCGCGACAAGGTGCGCGTGGGGGTCAGCGGCAAGATCGTCACCGGCTTCGACATCGCGCGCGCCATGGCGCTGGGCGCGGACTGGTGCAACGCGGCGCGCGGGTTCATGTTCGCGCTGGGCTGCATCCAGGCCCAGGCCTGCCACACCGGGCGTTGTCCCACCGGCGTCAGCACCCAGGACGCGGTCCGGCAGAAGGCGCTGGTGGTGCCCGACAAGGCCGAGCGCGTGCGCAACTTCCACCGCAACACGCTGATCGCGCTGTCCGAGCTGGTCGCGGCGGCGGGGCTGCGCCACCCCAGCCAGCTCAAGCCCGCCCACCTGATGCGCCGCGTGTCGTCGACCGAGATCAAGTCGGCGGCGCTGCTCTACGATTTCGTGGCGCCCGGCGAACTTCTAGTCGGCACCTCGAACATCCCGGTCTTCTCGGCCTACTGGCCGGCGGTCAGCGCCGACGCCTTCGCGTTGAAGCCGCGCCTGGCCCTGGCCGCGCAGTAGGCTGCGGTCAGGCCGGCGGATTTCCCGCCGGCGCGGCCTTTGCGCCGCCCATCAGCCCGTGCGCGCGTTCGCGCAGGCGCTGGAACACGACGTAGAGCGTCGGAATCAGGAAGATGCCGAAGGCTGACGCGAAGATCATGCCGCCGAACACGGCCGTGCCCACGCCGCGCCGGCTGGCCGCGCCCGCACCCTCGGCGATCACCAGCGGCAGCAGGCCCAGGATGAAGGCGAAGCTGGTCATCATCACCGCGCGGAACCGGGCATGGGCGCCCTCGATCGCCGCGTCGACGACCGACAGGCCGTGCTCGCGCCGCTCCTTGGCGAACTCGACGATCAGGATGCCGTTCTTGTCCGCCAGCGCGATCAGCACCACGATGCCGATCTGGGCGTAGAGATTGTTGTCGAGGTGCATCAGGTTCAGCGCCGCCATGGCGCCGAGCAGCCCGACCGAGACCGACAGCAGCACGGGCACCGGGATCGTCCAGCTTTCGTACAACCCGACCAGGAACAGATAGGCGAAGAGGAAGGCGAGCGCGAAGATGTAGATCGTCTGGCCCCCGGCCTGCTTCTCCTGCAAGGCGGTGCCGGTCCATTCGTAGCCGTAGCCCTGGGGCAGCGTCCTGTCCGACAGGCGCTCCATGACCAGCAGCGCCGTACCGCTGCTCTGGCCCGTCGCCGGCTCGCCCTGCAAGGTCACGCTGCGGTAGTTGTTGTAGCGCTGCAGCCATTGCGGACCGATCACCACCCGCGCATCGGCGAAGGAGCGCAGCGGCACCATCTCGCCCTTGTTGTTGCGCACGTTGATGCGATAGATGTCCGGCACTTCGTCGCGGTCCGTCGCCTCGCCCTGGATGTTCACCTGCCAGGTCCGGCCGAACAGGTTCAGGTCGTTGACGTAGTAGCTGCCGAGCAGCGACTGCATCGCCGTGAACACGTCGTTCAGCGAAACGCCGAGGACCTGCAGCTTGTCGCGGTCGATGTCGAGGTAGATTTGCGGCGTGTTGGTGGAGAACAGGCCGAACACCGCCTTAAGCTGCGGCTGCTGGTTGGCGGCGAACATCATGCCCCGCATGGCGGAGGCGAGCTCGGGCGAGGCGCCGCCGCGCAGGTCCTGCAGCTGATACTCGAAGCCCGAGCCGTTGCCCAGGCCGAGGATCGGCGGCATATTGAACACCAGCAGGTTCGCCGCCGGAATCGGCGCCGCCTTGCGCCGGATCTGGTCGATGATCGAGAACACCGACAGCGACGGCTCCGCGCGCTTGGCCCAGTCCTCCAGCTCGATGATGAAGAAGGTGTTGTTCGACTGCGCGATCCCGTTGAGGAAACTGAAGCCGACGACGGTGATGACGCTGCGGACCCCTTTGGTGTCCTTGATCAGCATCTCCATCTGCTTCGCCGCCGTGTCCGTTCGGTTGACCGAGGCGCCCTCGGGCAACTGTAGCTCGGCGAAGAACAGGCCCTGGTCCTCGGCCGGCAGGAATCCCGTCGGCGTGGTCGTGAACAGCACGCCGGTGCCCGCCAGCACGGCCGCCAGCACGACCACCGACAGGATCGCGCGGCGGACCAGCGACCGCACGATCGCCGTATAGCCGCCGGTCGCGCGCTCGATCCCGCCCAGGACGTATTTCATCGGCCCCTTGCGGGGGCCGTGCGACGCCTTCAGCACGACGCCGCACAGCGCCGGGCTCAAGGTCAGCGCGTTCAGCGCCGAGATCAGCATCGACACCGACACGACCATCGCGAACTGCTGGTACATCTGGCCGGTGATGCCCGGCACGAAGCCCACCGGCACGAACACCGACAGCAGCACCAGGGTGATGGCGATGATCGGCGCCGTGATCTCGCGCATCGCCGCGCGCGCCGCCTCCTTCGGCGCCAGACCTTCGGCGTGCATCTTGTGCTCGACCGCCTCGACCACCACGATCGCGTCGTCCACCACGATGCCGATCGCCAGCACGACGGCCAGCAGAGACACGGTGTTGGCGGTGAAGCCGAAGGCGAGCAGCACGGCGAAGGTCCCGATCAGCGCCACCGGCACCGCCACGGTCGGGATGATCGTCGCGCGCAGGCTGCCGAGAAACAGGTAGACCACGATCACGACCAGGACGAAGGCCTCGATGAGCGTATGCATCACCTCGTTGACGGTGGCGCGCACGAAGCGGGTGGTGTCGAACATCACGTCATAGGCGAGATCGGGCGGAAACCGCTTCTGCAGCTCGCCCATCGCCTTGGTCACCCCGTCGGCGACCTGCAAGGCGTTGGCGTCGGGCGCCTGGGCCACGTAGAGGATGGTCGCGGGCTGGCCGTTGAACCGGCCGAAGGAGTCCGATGTCTGGGCCGCCAGCTCGACCCGCCCCACGTCCTTCACGCGCACGGTCGACCCGTCGGGATTCGCGCGCACGATGATGTTCTCGAACTCCGACGCGTCGCTGAGCCGGCCCTTGGTCTGGATCGTCATCTGGAACTGGGTGTCGGGCAGGGCCGGCTGGGCGCCGATGCGGCCGAGCGCCGCCTGGGTGTTCTGCCCCTTTACCGCGTTGACGACCTCGGTGACCGACATGTTGAAGCTGGTCAGCCTGTCGCTCGACAGCCAGATCCGCATGGAATAGCTGAGCGGGCCGTAGATGCCCGCCTCGCCCACGCCGGGCACCCGCGCCAGCGTGTCGATGATGTTGATCGTGGCGTAGTTCGAGAGATAGAGCGCGTCGTAGCTGCCCTTGGGCGAAAAGAGCGCCATCACCTGCAGCAGCGACGACGATTTCTTCTTCACGGTCAGGCCCTGGCGGGTCACTTCTTCCGGCAATTTCGGCTGCGCGAGCTGGACCCGGTTCAGGACGTTGACCGTGTTGATGTCGGTGTTGGTGCCGACCCCGAAGGTGATCGTCAGCGCGTAGCTGCCGTCGCTGCCGCTGGTCGACTTCATGTAGAGCATCTTGTCGACGCCGTTGACCTGGGCCTCGATCGGCTGGGCCACGGTCGTTTCGACCACGTCGGCGCCGGCGCCGGGGTAGACGCCGCTGACCGACACTTGCGGCGGCACGATGTTGGGGAACTGCGCGATCGGGATGAACAGGATCGCGATGAGGCCCGCGATCGTGATCACCGTCGAGATGACGATGGCCAGCCGCGGACGGTCGATGAAAATGCCCGAGAACATGGTGGCGCCGCTCTTTCAGGTCCGCGGGGCGACCGAGGACGGCTGCAGGGTCGGCGCGACGGCGATGCCCGGCCGGACCTTCAGCAGCCCCTCGACGATGATCAGGTCTCCCTCCTGCAATCCTTCCTCGACCACGGCGGTGCCGTCCCGGCGCGGGGTCGCCTTGATGCGCTTCACCTCGACCTTGTTCTCCTTGCCGACCGCCAGCACGAACCGGCCGCCCTGGTCGACCTGGATCGCCGCGTGCGGAATGACGATCGCGAGTTCCGGCGTGTCGACTTCGGCGACCACGCCGACCGATTGCCCATCGATCAGGATGCGGTCGGGGTTGGGCAGTTTGGCGCGGATCGTCACCGTGTCGGTGCCCTGGGCCACCTGGACGTCCTGGAAATCGATCCGGCCCGGCTCCTTGTACACCGTGCCATTGGGCAGGCGGATGCGCACCGCCACGTCGGACGCGCGGCCCGCCTTGGCCTGGAAATCCGACAGGATGCGCTGCGCCACCGGGAAGGTGACGTAGATCGGGTCCTGGCTGACGATGGTCGCCAGCACGCCGCTGTCCGGCCCGACCAGATTGCCGATCGTGATGTTGGCCTGGCCGATGCGGCCGGCGATGGGCGCCTTGATCTCGGTGTAGCCCAGGTTGATCTCGGCCGCGCGCAGCGCCGCCTGGGCGGCCAGCAATTCGGCGCGGGCCTGGCCTTCCTCGGCCTGGCGCGTGTCGACGGTCGACTGCGCGATGTTCTGGTTCTTCACCAGGTCGCGGGCGCGGGCGAGCTGGTTCGTCGCATTGGTGACGCCCGCCTGCGCCTTGGCCACCGCCGCGTTCTGCTGGTCCACCTCGGCCTGGTAGGGGGCCTTCTCGATCGAGAACAGCAGGTCGCCGACCTTCACGTCCTGCCCCTCGGTGAACTGGCGTTCCTGCAGGAAGCCGGTGACGCGCGCGCGCAGGTCGACCTTGTCGACCGCCTTGACCCGGCCGGTGAAGTCGATCGACGGCCGCACGTTCTGGCGCTCGACCTTCTCGACCACCACGCCCGGCGCTGCTCCCGCGGCAGGCGCGCCCTGCGCCAGCGCGGCGCCCGGGGCCGCCGACCCGAGGGCCGAGGCCAGGGCCAGGGACGATCCCAGGACCAGCGCACGCACCCCATGTCTCGTCGCCATCTGCCGCTCTCCCCCGCGCACCGCGCCGGCCCTAGGGCCGCCGGGCGATCAAGTCGATTTCGACCAGCCCGTCCCGCGCCAGGCCGGTCACGCCGATGCAGGTTCGCGCCGGAAGCTTGCCCGGGGCGAAATAACCCTGATAGACGCCGTTCATCCGGGCGTAGTCGGCCTTGAAATCGGTCAGGAACACGCGCGCCATCACGACATGCTCGAAGCCCAGCCCTATGCCGGCCAGCACGATCCGCAGGTTTTCCATGACCCGGCGTGTCTGGCCTTCGACGTCGCGTGGAAAGGGCTTGTCGTCATCTGCCGGGTCGTTGGCGAGCTGGCCGGTGACGAAGACCCAGCCATCGGCCTCGACGGCATGGCTATAAGGCGCGACCGGCCGGGAGCCGGCCGCAATCATGTGGAACACCGGCAATGTCACGCAAATCCCCCGGGCGCGTCGGCTTTCCGGTGGTTACCATAGCAAGCCAAGGCAACGCCGGCCATACGGGACCCTCGGGGGCGCGGGTCCCGGTTCGCCGGATGAACTGCCGCAAATTCTCCACTAGACTGGCCCGATGACGCCTCGATTCCTTCGCCTCGCCGCCCTTCTGCTCGCCCTTGCCTGGGGTTTCGCCCCGCATCCCGCCTTGTCCGCCAAGGACGAGCTGGTGATCGGCATGACCCAGTATCCCGCCACCTTGCATCCCAACATCGAGTCGATGCTCGCCAAGACGCTGGTGGTTTCGGCCACGCGCCGGCCCTTCACCGCCTACGACGCGAACTGGCAGCTCGGCTGCATGCTGTGCACCAACCTGCCGACCATCGAGAACGGCCTGGCGAAGCTCGAGGACATGCCGAGCGGCAAGAAAGGCATCGCCGTCACCTACACGATCCAGCCCGGCGCCACCTGGGGCGACGGCACGCCGGTATCGACCAGGGACGTGATGTTCACCTGGGAGGTGGGGCGTCATCCGCAGAGCGGCGTGGCCGCCGCCGAGTTCTACCGCCGCGCCTACAAGCTGGACGTGAAGGACGCCCGGACCTTCACGCTGCATTTCGACAAGGTCACCTACGAGTACAGCGCGATCAACGATTTCCAGGTGCTGCCCGCCCATATCGAGGCGGTGCATTTCGCCGAGCCGATGGAATACCGCAACCGCACGCGCTTCGATGCCGACCCGACCAACCCGGGCCTGTATTTCGGGCCCTACCGCATCGTCGAGGCCAAGCCGGGGTCGCATATCGCGCTGGAGCCGAACCCCACCTGGTACGGCGAGAAGCCGAAGTTCAAGCGCATCGTATTCCGCGCGGTCGAGAACACCGCCGCGCTGGAGGCCAACCTGCTGTCGGGCGCGATCGACTACATCGCCGGCGAGCTTGGCCTGACGCTCGACCAGGGGATCGCCTTCGAGAAGCGCCATGCCGACAAGTTCCAGGTGATCTTCAAGCCCGGGCTGATCTACGAGCATATCGACCTGAACCTCGACAACCCGGTGCTGAAGAACCTGCGCCTGCGCCGCGCCCTGCTGATGGCGCTGGACCGCCAGGCGATCAGCGAGAAGCTGTTCGGCGGCAAGCAGCCGGTGGCCATCACCTCGGTCAGCCCGCTGGACTGGGTCTATGACGCCGATCTGCGCCCGGTTCCCTTCGATCCCAAGGCCGCCGGGCAGATCTTCGACGAGGAAGGGTGGCGGATCGGGCCGGGCGGCATCCGCCAGAACGCCGCGGGCGAGAAGCTGTCGCTGGAGTTCATGACCACCGCCGGCAACCGCAGCCGCGAGACGGTGCAGCAGGTGCTGCAGGCGCAGTGGCGCCAGGTCGGCGTGGATATCCGCATCCGCAACGAGCCGGCGCGCGTCTTCTTCGGCGAGACCGTCACCAAGCGCCGCTTCTCGGCCATGGCGATGTTCGCCTGGGTCTCGAGCCCCGAGAACCTGCCGCGATCGACCCTGCATTCCCAGGAGATACCGACCGCCCAGAACAACTACGCCGGCCAGAACTACACTGGCTACCGCAACGACCAGATGGACGAGCTGATCGAGGCGATCGAGGTCGAGCTGGACCGCGATAAGCGCGGCCTGTTGTGGCGGCGCTTGCAGGCGCTCTACCTGGCCGACCTGCCGGTCCTGCCGCTCTACTTCCGCGCCGACGTGTTCGTCATGCCGAAATGGCTGAAGGGCGTCACGCCGACCGGTCACCAGAACGTCTCGACCCTCTGGATCGAGTATTGGCACGCGGAGTGAGCCTGGCCCGGGCCATGCCGTCCGCCACCGCCGCGCCGCTGCTCGCGGTCGACGCGCTCACCATCGCTTTCCCCTCGCGCACCGGGCCGCGGCGCGTGGTCGACGGGCTGTCCTACGCCATCGCCGGCGGCCGCACCTTGGGGGTCGTGGGCGAAAGCGGCTGCGGCAAGACCGTCGCCGCGCTGGCCCTGCTGCGGCTGGTTCCGCCGCCCGGGCGGATCGAGGCCGGCGCCATCCGCCTGGTCGGCGAGGACGTGATGGCGCTGGATGCCGCGGGCCTCAAGCGCCATCGCGGCCAGCGCGCCGCGATGGTGTTCCAGGATCCCACGGCGGCGCTGAACCCGGTCTATCCGATCGGGGCGCAAGTGGCGGAGGCGTTCACGCTGCACCGGGCGATGGACGCGCGCGAGGCCCGCGAGGCCGCGGTCGAGATGATCGCGCATGTCGGCATCCCCGATGCGCGCCGGCGCGCCGAGGCCTATCCGCACCAGCTCTCCGGCGGGATGCGCCAGCGCGCGATGATCGCCATGGCGCTGGCCTGCCGCCCGGTTCTCCTGATCGCCGACGAGCCGACCACGGCGCTCGACGCCACGATCCAGGCGCAGATCCTTGACCTGATGCAGGCGCTGCAGGACGAGCTGGGCACCGCGATCCAGTTCATCAGCCACAACCTGGGCGTGGTCGCCGCGATCGCGCACGACGTGATGGTGATGTACGCGGGGCGCGCGGTGGAGATCGCGTCGTCCGAGGAAATCTTCCGCCACCCGCTGCATCCCTACACCCAGGCGCTGCTGGAAACCCTGCCGCGCCTGGGCGCGCGGCGCGACACGCTGCCGTCGATCAGGGGCGCGGTGCCGCGGGCGGGCGCGATATCCCCGGGATGCCGCTTCGCCGACCGCTGCCCCCGCGCCGATGCCGGCTGCCGCGCGGCCGAGCCGCCGCTCGCCTATGTGGGCGCCGGACGCCACGTCGCCTGCTACAAGGCGTGACATGCAGGCGCTGCTCGAGCTCGACCAGGTCAGCAAGCATTTCCCCCTGCGCGGCAGGGGGCTGTTCGGCGGCCGGCTGGGGACCGTCCAGGCGGTCAGCGAGGCAAGCCTGGCGATCGCTAGGGGCGAGACGCTGGCGCTGGTCGGGGAAAGCGGCTGCGGCAAGACCACGCTCGGTCGCGTCGCCGCCCTGCTGCACCGGCCGACCGCGGGCCGCCTCAGCCTCGACGGCAGCGACGTGGCGGGCCTTGGGCGCGACGCGCTGCGCCGGTTGCGGCGCAAGGTGCAGACCGTCTTCCAGGATCCGTTCGGCTCGCTCAACCCGCGCCTGACCGCGGGCTTCAGCTTGCGCGAGCCGCTGGACATCCACCGCGTCGGCACGCCGTCCGACCGCAACGCGCGGATCGCCGAGCTGATCGTGGCGGTGGGGTTGCGGCGCGACGACCTGGAACGCTATCCGCACCAGTTCTCGGGCGGCCAGCGCCAGCGCATCGCCATCGCCCGCGCGCTCGCGCTCGACCCGGCGCTGGTGGTGCTGGACGAGCCGCTGTCCTCGCTGGATGTGTCGGTGCAGAGCCAGGTGCTGAACCTGCTGGCCGAGATCAAGCGCCGCCGCGGCCTCGCCTACCTGTTCATCAGCCATGACCTGGCCGCCGTCGAGCACCTGGCCGACCGCATCGCGGTGATGTACCTGGGCCGGGTGGTCGAGCTGGCGCCGCGCGACCTGCTGCTGCGCCAGCCGGCGCACCCCTATACGCGCGCGCTGATCGACGCCGTGCCGCGGATCGAGGACGGACGCCGCCGGCGCGCGGTGCTGAAAGGCGACGTGCCGAGCCCGATCGACCCGCCCAAGGGCTGCGCTTTCCACCCCCGCTGCCCGCGCGCCGAGGCGCGCTGCCGCGTCCAGCGGCCGGTTCTGGCAATCCCGCCCGGCCGCGCCGCCGCGCATCTCGCCGCCTGCCATTTCCCGCTGGACCCGGCATGACGCGCTACATCGTCGACCGCATCGTCCAGTCGCTGGCGGTACTGCTGGTGATGTCCTTCGTGATCTACGGGCTGATCGGGCTGATGCCGGGCGACCCGGTCGACCTAATGATCTCGGCCGATCCAAAGGTGACCGCCGAGGACGCGGCGCGGCTGAAGGCGCTCTACGGCCTCGACCGGCCCCTGCTCACGCGCTACGGCAACTGGCTGAAGGCGGCGCTGGGCGGCGAGTTCGGCTATTCGCGCCTCTACGCCAAGCCGGCGCTGGTGGCGCTGGGACCGGCGCTGGTTTCCACCACGATCCTGGTCGGCATCAGCTTCGTGCTGTCGCTGCTGATCGCGCTGCCCGCCGGCGTGTGGGTGGCGACGCGGCCCGACGGGCCGGCCGACCGCACGGTCAACCTGGCCTGCTTCGCCGGCGTCTCGATGCCGCCCTTCTGGCTGGCGATCCTGCTGATCCTGACCTTCGCGGTTGGCCTGCGCTGGCTGCCGGCGGGCGGCGTGCCCACGCGCAGCGACGTCGGCCTGGGCGAGCAGTTGCGCCACATGGTGCTGCCGGTCGCCACGCTGACGTTGCTGCAGATCGGCGGCTACCTGCGCTTCATGCGCGCGGCGATGATCGAGACCCTGCGCCAGGATTATATCCGCACCGCGCAGGCCAAGGGCGCCGGACCGGCGCGCGTTCTGCTGAAGCATGCGCTGCGCAACGCGCTGAACCCGGTGGTGACGGTGGTGGCGCTGGGCTTCGGCGGGCTGTTCTCGGGCGCGCTGATCACCGAGACGATGTTCGCCTGGCCGGGCATGGGCAAGCTGATCCTCGATTCGATCATGGGCAACGACTTCAACCTGGCGCTGGTGGCGCTGCTCTTCGCGACCCTGCTGGTGCTTGTGGGCAACCTGCTGGCCGACCTTGCCTATGCCTGGCTCGACCCGCGCGTGTCCTTCACCGAGCGCGAGGGTGGGCCGTGAGCGAGGCGCTGGCCCTGCCCGCGCCGGGCGACGGGTTCCTGGGGCGGTTGGGACGGCGCCCGCTGGCCGTGGCGAGCGCCGCCATCCTGGCGCTCCTGGCCGCCCTCGCGCTGCTGGCGCCGCTCTTCGCGATGCTGAGCGGCATCGATCCCAACGCGGTCGACCTGCTCCAGCGCCTGGAGCCGCCCTCGGCGCAGCACTGGCTGGGCACGGACGATATCGGCCGCGACGTCCTGCTGCGCCTGCTCCTGGGCGGGCGGGTATCGCTGTTCGTCGGCCTGACCGCGGCCTTGGCCTCGGCCGTGATCGGCACCGCCATCGGGCTCATGGCCGGCTACTGGGGCGAGCGGGCCGATGCGCTGCTGATGCGCCTGACCGACGGGATCATCGCGCTGCCGCTGCTGCCGCTCCTGATCGTGCTGGCGGCGGTCGATCTGACCAAGCTCGGCCTGTCGGCCGAGCTGGCCGGATCGGAGACGATCAGCCTCTACCGCATCGTCGCCATCATCGCGCTGGTCGGCTGGACCACGGTCGCGCGGCTGGTGCGCGGCGCGGCCTTGAGCGTGCGCACGCGCGACTACGTGCTGGCCGCGATCGGCCAGGGCGCCAGCCCGTGGCGCGTGATGGCGGTCCACATTCTGCCCAACGTCGCCTCGCCGATCGTGGTCGCGACCACGCTCTCCGTGGGCAACGTGATCCTGCTGGAATCGGTCCTGAGCTTCCTCGGCCTCGGCATCCAGCCGCCGCTGCCGAGCTGGGGCAACATGCTGACCAACGCCCAGGAGCTGATGACCAGCGCGCCGTGGCTCGCGATCTGGCCGGGCATGCTGATCTTCGTCACGGTGATCGCCTGCAACCTCTTGGGCGACGGGCTGCAGGACGCGCTCGACCCAAGGGCGCAGGAGTAGGGGACATCTCTTTTCTCCGTCACGGCCGGGCATGACAAATTCAACGGCTTGCAGCCCCCGTGCTCGCCGTCGGTATCTCCTCAGCGCTCATAAACACCCTGCCACCGTTGGCCCGGATCAGCGCAACTTCCTGGTCGGCGCCCTTCGACGGGCCGCCGATGCGCAATACCGCGTCGCAGCGCTCGGCGAGCGCCAGGGACAGCGGCATCATGATCGCGTCGAAGTGCGCGCGGCCTGCGGCCTCGATCACCGGCAGCGCCATATTGACGCCGATCACCGGCACATGGCCGCGCTTCCAGACCTCGTGCGCCGCTTCGTTCATCGCCCGGAAGTTCGCGGCGCGCACCGCGGGATCGCTGGTCCCCGAGGTGTAGGGACCGGAGACCATGATCCACAGGCGTTTCACGCCCGGCGCGGCAAAGTCTGCTCCACCAGGGTTGCCCAGTAGCTGGCGCCGATCGGCAGGATCTCGTCGCTGAAGTCGTAGTGCGGGTTGTGCAGGAGGCAGCCGCCCTCGGTCGGGCCGTTGCCGATCCACACGTAGGAGCCGGGCCGGGCCTGGAGCATGAAGGCGAAGTCCTCGGCGCCCATGCTCGGCACCGGGTCGCGCACCACGTTGGCCTCGCCGATCACCGTGCCGGCGGCCTTGGCCGCGATCTCCGTCTCGGCCGCCGTGTTGACCGTCGGGGGATAGCGCATCTCGTAGCGGAACCCCGCGATCGTGGCGCCGTGGGCCTGGGCAATGCCCTCGGCGATGCGGCGGATCGACGGCTCGATCGTCTTCTGCACCTCGGGCCGGAACGACCGGGTGGTGCCGCGCAGCGCGATTTCGTCCGGGATCACGTTCCAGGTATCGCCGCCATGCACCTGGGTCACCGACACGACGACTGAATCGAGCGGGTTGGTGTTGCGGCTGGAGATGGTCTGCAGCGAGGTGATGATCTGCGCCGCGGTCACCACCGGATCGATGCCTTGATGCGGCATGGCGCCGTGCGAGCCGCGGCCGCGCACGACGATCTCGAACACGTCATAGGCGGCCATCAGCGGCCCGTTGCGCACGCACATCGACCCGACCGGATAGCCGGGCATGTTGTGCATGCCGTAGACCGCCTCGACCGGGAACTGGTCGAACAGGCCCTGCTCGACCATCACGCGCGCGCCGCCCTCGTTCTCCTCGGCCGGCTGGAAGATGAAATGCACCGTGCCGTCGAAGTTGCGCGTCTCGGCCAGGTAGCGCGCCGCGCCCAGCAGCATCGTGGTGTGCCCGTCATGGCCGCAAGCATGCATCTTTCCGGGGTTCTGCGAGACGTGCTCGAACCCGTTCTTCTCGTGAATGTGCAGCGCGTCCATGTCGGCGCGCAGCGCGATCGAACGCTGGCTGCCGTTGCCGCCCTTCAGCGTGCCGACCACGCCCGTGCCGGCCAGGCCGCGGTGCACCTCGATGCCGAAATCGCCCAGGCGCTTGGCGACGAAGTCGGCCGTGCGGAACTCTTCGAAGGCGGTCTCGGGATGCGCGTGGATTTCGTGGCGCCAGGCCGTCATGTCGGCGTGGAACTCGGCGATGCGGTTGACGATGGCCATCGGCTTGCCCCTCGGTAAGACGCGAAACAGCGGAGTGTTGCGGCGAACGGCCGCGCCGTCAATCCGCCGGGCCGTCCGCCGGTCGGTCCCCGGCCTTGTCCTGCGCGGCCCCGCTGGTGCACAGTCGCGGCCTGCCGCCCGAACAGGAACGCGAGGGGAAGGGACGATGCCGAGGACCGTGGAACGCCTGAGCCTGATGTCGATGACGCCGGGCACCGGGCGCACGCTGAACGTGATCCGCTACGGGCGCGCCGGCGCGCGGCCCAAGGTCTACCTGCAGGCGTCGATCCATTCCGGCGAATTCCCCGGCGCGATGGCGCTGCACCACCTGATCCCGATGCTGGACCGCGCGCAGAAGGCCGGCCGCGTCAAGGGCCAGATCGTGGTCGTGCCGCACGCCAACCCGATCGGCCTGTCGCAGGTCCTGATGGCCACCCATCTCGGCCGCTACGACTTCTTCGGCCGCGACAACTTCAACCGCAACTATCACGACCTGGCCGACCCGGTGGCCGAGCGCATTAAGGGCAGGCTTACCCGCAACGCCCAGCGCAACATCAACCTGATCCGCGCCGCCGGCCTGGCGGTGCTGGACGAGATGATCCCGTCCAACGAGATCCAGCAGCAGCGTCTGCATCTGATGAAGCGGTCGATCGACGCCGACGTGGTGATCGACCTGCACTGCGACGCGCAAGCGTCGATGCATCATTTCATCAGCCAGCGCGACTGGCCGGCGATCGCCGACCTGTCGGCGCAGATCGGCGCCACGGCCGTGATGTACAATTCGCCCTATCCCCTGACGATGACCTTCTCGGGCTGCAACGGGTCGTGGTGGTCGAAGCTGGCCGACCGGTTTCCCGACTACCCGATCCCGCAGGCCTGCCAGTCCTCGACGATCGAGTATCGCGGCCAGAACGACGTCAACGACGCCTATGGCGCGGCCGATGCCGCCAACCTCTACAAGTTCCTGCAGCGTCGCGGGGTCGTCTCCGGCAATCCGGGGCCGCTGCCGCGCGCGCGCTGCACCGCGACGCCGATGGAGGGCATGGATGTCGGCTACGCGCCGGCACCCGGCGTGCTGGTCTACAAGAAGCTCGAGGGCAGCAGGGTCCGCCGCGGCGAGACGATCTGCGAGGTGATCGACCCGCAGAGCGTCGACCCGCTGAACGCCCGCACGCCGATGAAGTCCACGACCGACGGCGTGCTGTTCAGCCGCCGCCCCGACGGCCGGCCGGCCTGGCCCGGCATGGTGTGCTTCCGCATCGCCGGCCCCAAGGCGCTGCCGCACCGCAAGGGCCGCAGCGGGCTGGACGACTAGCGGCGTCCCATTGAGGCGCCGTATCGAATCCGATAGAAGCTTGGCGCCATGCCGGATTTGCCACAACTCGCCCTGTATTTCGCAGCCACTCTGGTACTCGCCATTACGCCCGGTCCGGGCATCTTCTACGTTGCTGCACGCACGCTCGCCGGCGGCCGCGCAGAAGGTGTGGCTTCCAGTTTCGGAACCGGCTTGGGCGGCTTGGTCCACGTCCTCGCAGGCAGCCTGGGCGTTTCCGCCGTCGTGCTCGCGAGCGCGGAGCTGTTCGGCGCGCTGAAGCTGATCGGGGCGGCCTATCTGATCTGGCTCGGCATTCGCGCGTTCCGATCCGCCCGCCGGGACGCATCGCCGGGATTGAATGGTGGGCCCGCCATACCACCGGTCGGGCCGCGAGCGGCGTTTCGCGAGGGCGTGCTGGTCGAGGCATTGAACCCGAAGACCGCGGCCTTCTTCCTTGCCTTCATCCCGCAATTCGTAGACCCGGCCCAGGGGTATGTAGCACTGCAATTCGTGGCGCTGGGCTTCGTGTCGGTCGCGCTCAACACGCTCGCCGACATCGTGGTTGCCCTCGCGGCGAGCCGCATCCGCCAAGGCGCGACGGCGCGTCCTGCGTTGATCCGCCGCTTACGACAAGCGTCGGGAGCCGCCATGATCGCGTTGGGCATCGGCCTTGCCCTTGCGAAGCGCCCCGCCAACTGAGCCAGATCGAGCCCTGGCCTAGAGTTCGACGATCGGACCGGACCGTCCCCAAAAAATTAGGCCCCCCTGCCGAGCGTGCCATGGCAGGGGGGCCATGCGGGAGTTCCGCTTAATCCATCGGCCGCGGGTTAGGGAACGCGGCTTTGCGAAGCAGCCTCTTGTTCAGAATCCGAAGCGGACGCCCACCGACAGCTCGTGGGCGTGCAGGTCGCCGGTGACGGCATCAACGTTGCGGCAGGCGGCACCCGCGCAGGCCTGGCCTGCATCCGAGGTGAACGATCCCAGGTCGATGTACTTGTAGCCGAGGTCGACGATGATGCCGTTGCCGGCATGGATGCCGGTGCCGGCCGTGACCATCCAGGCGAAATTGGCGGTCGTGCCGCCGGGCGCGGTCTCGATCAGGCTGGGCGCGAAGGGCGATTGCGCCTTGACCTCGTCGATGCTGTTGACGGCGAAGCCGATGCCGGCGCCGGCATAGGGCTGGAAGATGCCCAGCTTGCCCTTGGGCAGGAAGCCCGCGACGTCGACATAGCCGTTGATCATGCCGTTGACCGACGACACGTCGGCCTGGAACGACCGGTCGGGCGAATTGGCGCGCGTGAACGTCCCGTCGACGTCGAACAGCGGGCGCCAGGTCAGCGTCAGGTCGCTGCGGAACCACGGCGCGAAGCGATAGCCGACGCCGCCGCCGATCGCGATCGACGTCCCGGCCGTGCTGTCGAGGCTGGTGCCGCACCCGAACAGCGGGTTGGGGCTGCCGCAATTGTCGTCGCGCGTGTCGGCCTGGCCAGCGATGGCCAGGCCGAGGTCGGCGCGAACGTAGAACCCTGTACCTTGCGCGTTGTTCTTGCCCTGCGCGTAGGCTTGGCCGGTTGCAGCGACCATTGCGAGCAAAACCGCAGCGATCGCTGTCCGGGCGTGTTTGGCCTGGACAATCATCCCGTTCCTCTTCGGCGCGCCGCTCTTGGGGTTGGGGCACGGGGTCGGCGCGTGAATCGCTGCATCGATATATAAAGAAACCTATACAGTCAATTTATATCATTGAATCTTTTCCCATTATCAACAGCTAGTGTGTCGGGCCTGCAACAGGCCGAGGGCTGCGATCGGCGGCGCGAAGGCGCTTTCCCCGCCACGCCGCCGGCCCGGCCGGATCGTTCCTCGATTCGGTTGTAGCCCCGCGTTTGCAGGCGGCGCGGCGATTTGCCAGGGTGCGGGCCAGGTAATCGGCGGAGCAGGGCCATGAAACTCGATCTGTGCATCGCGGGCGCGACCGGCGGCGTGGGGAAATGTCTGGTGCGGGCGGTGCTGGCCTCCGACGCGTTCCGCCTGACGGGCGCGGTCGCGCGCCGCGGCGCGGGGCAGGACATCGGCACGCTGATCGGCGGCGCGCCCTCAGGCGTGATCGCGACCGACGACCTGGCGGCAGCCCTGGACAAGAAGCCGCATGCGCTGATCGACTACACGCATCCTCGCTCGATCAAGCAGCACATCGCGCTGGCCTTCGCGCGCGGCGTGCCGGTGGTGATCGGCACGACCGGCTTGGCCGATGCGGACTTCGAGCATATCGACGCCGAGGCAAGGCGCGCGGGCGTCGGCGCCGCCACCGGCAACTTCGCGATCACCGCGGCGCTGCTGCAGCACCTCGCCAAGATCGCCGCGCGCCACGTGCCGCACTGGGAGGTGATCGACTATGCCAAGGCCGAGAAGCCCGACGTGCCGAGCGGCACCGCGCGCGAGCTGGCTGAGGAACTGGGCCGCGTGCGCGCGCCGGTCATCCATCTGAAGAACGACCAGCTGATCGGCCCCATCGAGGCGCGCGGCGCCACCTATGGCGGCGCGCGGGTGCATTCCGTGCGCCTGCCCGGCAATCCCAACATCGTGCAGGTGATCTTCGGGCTGAAGGGCGAGCGCCTGACCCTGACGCACGAGGGCTACCAGGACCAGTCGATCTATGTCGAAGGCTCGCTGCTGGCGGCGCGGCGCATCCAGACCGTCAAGGGGCTGGTGCGCGGCCTCGACACGCTGATGTTCGGGGCGTGAGGGCGCGTTTCGCGCTCCTCGTCCTTGGAGACGCTCGCTTACGCTCGCTCCTCGTCCTTCGAGACGCTCGCTTGCGCTCGCTCCTCATCCTTCGAGACGCTCGCTTACGCTCGCTCCTCAGGATGACGCGTTGGTTTGGCGCACAAAAAAGAAGATCGCGTCATCCTGAGGAGGGCCGAAGGCCCGTCTCGAAGGATGAGAAGCGCAAGACCCTACCGCGGCATCAGGGCCCAGTAGTCGAACTCGAGCAGCACGGCCGGATCAGGCTTGCCGTCCGCGCCCTTGTCGGGGAAATCGCCGCAGGGCCGGTCCTTGGTCGCCACCGTGCGCAGGCGCAAGGCGCCCAGGTCCGCGCGGCCGGGCAGCGGCGTCTTGTCCAGCACCTCGCTCCACGCGAACACCGTGTCGCCGGCGAACAGCGGGTTGGCATGCCGCCCGGCATTGATCGCGACCAGCCGGAACGCATTGGCCAGGCCGTTGAAGCTGAGCGCGCGCGCCAGGCTGATGACGTGGCCGCCATAGATCAGCCGCTTGCCGAACCGCCCCTGCCGGGCCGCAAACGCGTTGAAATGCACGCGGGCCGTGTTGTGGTAGAGGCGCGTGGCCATCATGTGCTCGGCCTCCTCCACCGTGACGCCGTCGACATGGTCGATGCGCTCGCCCGGCTGGTAGTCGCCCCAGCGATGCGCGGAGCCCGCAAGCGCGTTGTCGTAGAGCCGGCAATCGATCTCGGGCGGCACGGCCAGCTTCTCGGCCGGCACCGCGCCGGCCAGGCTCGGCACGCGCTCCTCGGCCACCCTGGCCGCCTTGTCGCGCTTGTTGACCATCGCCCAGCGCACGTAGTCCAGCACGGTCTCGCGGTGCTGGTTGCGCCCCACGGTGCGCACGTAGACGACGCCGGTCTCGCGCGAGGAATTCTCCTTGAGCCCGATCACCGTCGAGCGCGCGGTCAGCGTGTCGCCCGGATAGACCGGCGCGCCGAAGCGGCCCTCGGCATAACCCAGATTCGCCACCGCGTTCAGCGACACGTCGGGCACCGACCTGCCGAACACGGTATGGAACACCAAGAGCTCGTCGATCGGCGCGCGCGCGAAGCCGATCGAGCGCGCGAAGGGGTCGGAGGCCGGCACGGCGAAGCGCGCGCCGAACAGCGCCCCATAGAGCGCCGCATCGCCGGCGGTCAGCGTGCGCGGCGTCGCATGGACGATCTCCGCACCCAGGCGGAAATCCTCGAAGTAGTTTCCCTCATTGGTCTTAGGCGTGGTCATGGATTGCCTCGCCCTTCGAGACGGGCGCTGCGCGCCCTCCTCAGGGTGAGGCAATCCCGTGCCCCTTCCCGGAACCTCATCCTGAGGAGGCCCCGCAGGGGCCGTCTCGAAGGATGGCGCGACATGGGTTCACATCCCCGCGCGGTTCATGTCGGCGATCGCGTCCGCCAGCGCCACCAGGCGGCGCGCGCTCTGGACGTGCAGCGCCTCGATCAGCTTGCCGTCCACGACCACCACGCCCTTGCCCGCCGCCTCGGCCGAGGCGTGGGCGGCGATCAGCTTGCGGGCGAAGTCGAGCTCGTCCGGCGCCGGCGCGAAGGCGGCGTTGGCGGCCGCGATCGTCTTGGGGTGGATCAGCGTCTTGCCGTCGAAGCCGAGTTCGCGCCCCTGGCGGCAGGACCGGGCGAAGCCTTCGTCGTCCTCGAGATCGAGATAGACGCCGTCCAGCACGGCCAGGCCGTTGGCGCGCGCGGCCAGCAGGCACAGGCCGAGCCCGGTCACCAGCGGCAGCCGGTCGCGCGTGTGCAGCGCGTGCAGGTCCTTGGCCAGGTCCGAGGTTCCCATCACCAGGCAGGCCAGCCGCGGGCTGGCGCCGGCGATCTCGGCCGCCGCCAGCACGCCGCGCGGCGTCTCCATCATGCACCAGATCGCCAGTTCCGCCGGCGCGCCGGCCGCCACCAAAGCGGCCTCGGCCTGGCGCACCGTGTCGGCGCTCTCGACCTTGGGCAGCAGCACCGCATGCGCGCGCGCGCGGGCGACCGCCACCAGGTCGGCCTGGCCCCAGGCGGTGTTGAGCGCGTTGACGCGCACCACAAGTTCGCGCCGTCCATAGCCGCCGCCGCGCAGCGCGGCCACGACCAGTTCGCGCGCCTGGGCCTTGGCGTCGGGGGCGACGGCATCCTCGAGGTCCAGGATCAGGCCGTCGGCCGCCAGCGCGCGCCCCTTTTCCAGCGCCCGCGCATTCGAGCCGGGCATGTAGAGCACGCTGCGGCGCGGCCGGACGATGACGGACATCGAGGACCTCCCTTTCCCTGCCGGTCCTGAACCTGCCATGCGCGGGCGGGGGGACGCATCGAAAATCCGTTCCGAAAGCGGGAGCGACCTTGGCTGCATGACTGCCCCGGTGAGGAAAGCATAGCCGTCCGGCGCGGCCCCGTGATAGGCAACCGGACCTTGAGGGACAGCCCGAAGGCTCCGGCGGGAGCGGCCAGGAATGAATATTCTGTCGATCCAGTCCTCGGTTGCCTATGGCCATGTCGGCAACAGCGCCGCCGTGTTCCCGCTGCAGCGCCTGGGCCACACCGTCTGGCCGGTCAATACCGTGCAGTTTTCCAACCACACGGGCTACGGCCAGTGGCGCGGGCCGGTCTTCTCGGCGCATGACGTGGCTTCGGTCATCGCCGGGATCGGCGAGCGCGGCGTCTGGCCGCGCTGCGACGGGATCTTGAGCGGCTACATGGGCGACGCAGCGATCGGCACCGTGATCCTCGATGTGGTCGCGGCAATCCGCAAAGCCAATCCGCGCGCGCTCTATTGTTGCGACCCGGTAATCGGCGACGTGGGCCGCGGCGTGTTCGTGCGGCCGGGCATCCCCAAGTTCATGCGCGACCGCAGCGTGCCGGCCGCCGATATCATCACCCCCAACCAGTTCGAGCTGGAATACCTGACCGGCCGCGCGGTGGCGACCCTGGACCAGGCGATCGAGGCCACCGCCGCCGCCCGCGCGCTGGGGCCGCGCGTGGTCATGGTGACGAGCCTGATGCGCCGGGACGCGCCGGAGGACACGATCGAGATGCTGGCCGATTCCGCGGAAGGGGCGTGGCTGGTCGCGACGCCCCGGCTCAAGCTCGACCCGCTGCCGAACGGCGCCGGCGACGTGGTGGCGGCGCTGTTCCTGGCGACCTATCTGGAGACCATGAGCGTGTCGCGCGCGCTGGGCGACACGGCCGCGCGCATCTTCGCGGTGTTCGACGCCACCCGGCGCGCCGGCGGCCGCGAGCTGGCCCTGATCGCGGCGCAGGACGAGATCGCCAAGCCCAGCCGCCGCTTCGACGTGATGAAGCTGCGCTAGGCGCTGCGCGCGCGCCTACGCGCCGGGATCGGCGGCATCGCAGACGAACAGGTCGTAGGGGCCCGAGCGGTGATGCGCGCCCACCACCCAGCCGGCGATCGCAAGGTGCGATTCCAGCACGCTGCGGGTGAACGCGTTGAACCAGCCGGCCTCGGCCCGCGCGCCGTGGTCGGCTCCGTCCGACAGGCGATAGGTCAGCACCAGCCGCGGTGACGCGGCCCGCGCGCGCTGCAGCAGCCCCGGCGCGTCGTGCACGAACTCCAGCACATCGAGCATCGCCACCGCGTCGAAGCTTCCCGCGGGGAATTCGCCCTGGTTCAGGTCGACCAGCAGCGTATCCGCACTGCGCAGCGCCAGGTCGGCCGGCACGTAGCGCGCGGCCGGCGGCAGGTGGCGCGCCAGGCGCATCAGCCCGGCGCCGAGGTCCAGCACGCCCGGATTGCCGGCGCCCGCCGGAACCAAATGCGGCCCGGCGAAGCTGGCGCGATGCTCGGCGCCATCGCCCAGGCTGGCCGGATCGGCCCAGCGCGCCGCGTCGGTGCCGCGCTTCAGCGCCAGCGCCGCGGTGCGGGCCCGGCGCTGGGCGGGGTCGAGCGCGGCGAAGCGCTTGCCTTCCAGCAGCGGCATGCCGTCGCGCGGCGCGCCGACATAGCCGGCGCGGCGCTCGAAGCCGCGCGCCAGGCTGAAGACGGTCGCGGGCTCGTGCAACGCCACATAGGGCAGGAGCTTGCCGCCCAGATCGTCGTCCGGCAGGCGGTAGTGGCCGAAGCCAAGCCGCGCGAGATCGTCGAGCAGCCCCGTCTGGCGCGCCGCATCCGCCGGATCCGATGCGTCCGCGCGCCACAGCATGGCGGCGATCCGGCCCTTGGCGAGCAGGTCCATCGCGCCGGCAACGATCTCGGCCGCGCGTTCGCCGGCCGACAGGCACAGGAAGATGCGGCCGGTCAGGTCGGCGCGGTCGCGCAGGACGGCATCCAGCGTGGTGCGCGGCGCGGCCGTCGCATGGGCCGGCGAAGTCCTGGCGCCCAGCCCGGCGCGCAGCGTCTCGACCGCGGCCGCGATGCCCGCGCGGTCCGCCTTCTCGCCCAAGGCCGCCAATTCCTGGCCATCGAGACCGAAGGCGAGAACCCGCACCCGCCCGGCATGGCGCAGCGCCGCGCCCAGGGCGAAGCCGTCGCCGCCGACCTCCGCCAGGATATCGCCCGGGGCCACATGCTCGTGCAGAAAGCTCCTGACGGCCTGGCGCGGGCCGGCCGGAGCGGCAATGGCAGGCCCGCTGGCTGGCTTAGGCGGGGTCGGCGGCGGCACGACGGAGGCTGCGGACGCCGGCTGCCGGGGCGCCGCCGGCGGCTTTGCCGGGATCGGCTTTGCGGCCGGACGGGTGGCGGGTGAAGCCACGGGCGGCGATGCTGGCGGCAGTACCGTTGGCGTCGGACGATCGCCAAGGGCGGCGCCAACCCGCGCGAAGACATCGGCCCAGTCGCCCGGCGAGGCCTGCCGGAACAGGCGCAGCGTCGGAAACCAGGGCGAGCGTTCGCCCGCCGCACCCCAGCGCCAATCCGCGCCCACCGGCAGCAACACCATGCCCGGCCTGCCCAGCGCGCCCGCGAGCACCAGCGCCGCGCTGTCGACGCCGATCACCAGGTCGAGTTCGAGGATCGCTTCCGCCGCGTCGGCAAGATCGGCGAACTCGCCTTCGATGTCGCGGACAAGGGCCCTGGCGCCCTCGTGGTCGCGCTCGGCCGCCGCCGCGCCGGTCTGCAGCCGATAGAAGGTCAGCCCCGCGATGCCCGCGAGGCGCAGGAAGAAGGCCAAGGGGCAGGCGCGCGCGGCGCGGTCGCGCACGCCGCGGTCCGACCAGACGATCCCGACCTTGCGCCCGCCCGCCGGCGGCGGCGCGATCCATTGGCGGACGGCCCGCCCGCGCGGCAGCGCGAGGTAGGGCACGTCCTGGGGCACCGAGTCGAGCTGGGTGGCGAACAGGCACGGCAGGCTGTTGAGCGGAACCCGGAGGTCGGTGGCCGGCGCCTTGCGCCCCGCGGGCACGACCATGCCCACGCCCGGCAGGGCCGCGATCAGTTTTGCCGCCGCGGCCGGGGCCGACACCATGACGCGCGCGCCGCGCGCCGCCAGCGCCGGCAGGTAGCGCAGGAAGGTCAGCGTGTCGCGCGTGCCGGCCTCGGCCTGCACCAGGATCGACTTGCCGTCGAGCGGGGCGCCATCCCACACCGGCGCATCCGATCCGGTGGACGCCGCGTCGGCCAGCTTGAGCCGCGCTTCGAACTGATCGAAGCCGCGCGCGTAGTCCCCCGCCGTCAGCAGGGTCGCCGCATGTTCGACCAGGACTTCCGGGCGCGCGTGGCCGCCGGCGATGCAGCGGTCGAAATAGCCGAGCGCCTCGCCAAGGCGCCCGAGATCGCGCAGCGCCAGCGCCAGGTTGTATTCCGCCGCGTGGTTCGATGGATCGAGCGCCAGCGCGCGCTTCTGGCATTCGATCGCCTCGTCGAAGCGCTCGAGCTGGCGCAGCACGTTGCCGAGGTTGCTGTGGATGCCGGCGTTGCCGGGTTCCAGCGCCAGCGCGCGGCGGTAGCAGGCGGCCGCCGCTTCCAGCCGGCCCAGCGCGCGCAGCACCACGCCCTGGTTGACCCAAACGCGCGCTTCCATAGGCGCGGCCAACAGGATCGCGTCATAGGCCGCGGCGGCTTCCTCGTGCTTGCCGGCACGGTGCAGCGCGACGGCCTGGTCGAGCGCGGATTTGGGCACACTGACGGCGGCGGCCCGCGCGGACGGGCCCGGCGCGGGCGGACCGGCCGGCGGCGCGCCCGGCAGCGGAATATCGGCCGAGGGAGCGGCAAGGGCTTCGAGACCCGATGCCCGACCGCCTGTGTCGTCCCCGGCGGCCATGCGCGACGGCGTCCGGTCGGATCAGGCCGCGCGCTTGGAGTCGAGCATCCCGTCGATCAGCCGCTCGGCGATCTGCACCGCGTTCAGCGCCGCGCCCTTGCGCAGATTGTCCGACACCACCCAGATCGACAGGCCGTTGGCGACGGTGGGGTCCTTGCGGATGCGGCTGACGAAGACCTCGGGCTGGCCGACGCATTCCTGCGGCGTGATGTAGCCGCCCGGCTCGCGTCGGTCGTCGACGATCACGCCCGGCGCCTTTGCAAGGGCGCGGCGCGCGTCCTCCACCGAGATCGGCTTCTCGAACTCGATGTTGACCGCCTCGGCGTGGCCCACGAACACCGGCACGCGCACGCAGGTCGCCTGCACCTTGATGGAAGGATCGAGGATCTTCTTGGTCTCCTCGGTCATCTTCCATTCCTCCTTCGTCTCGCCGCCCGGCATGAACACGTCGATATGCG